>CAYVOP010000005.1:0-49153 GCA_964453105.1 uncultured Aquabacterium sp.
ACGCAGGATTTCTTCAGCCTTGACCATGTCGCCCTCGGCTTCAGTCAGGGCTTTTTTGCACTCCATCATAGGAGCATCAGTCTTGGCGCGCAGGTCGGCAACCATGCTGGCGGTAATAGCAGCCATTTGAATTCTCCGTTTGATTCATCGGCAGCGTCATCTCGCTGCCATAGAAAAATTGTCTGAAAAAAAGGGGCTGAAATCAGCCCCTTCGTGCCAGGTCAAGGCCGATCAGGCAGCGTCGTTGACTTCAACGAACTCGTCGTCAGCCGCAGCAGCTTGCACCACTTCGTTGACGGCGTTAGCCTTGCCTTCCAGAACGGCATCAGCCACAGCCTTGGCATACAGAGCCACAGCCTTGGAGGAGTCGTCGTTACCGGGGATGACGTAGTCGATGCCTTCGGGCGAGTGGTTGGTATCAACCACGCCGATCACGGGAATGCCCAGCTTCTTGGCTTCAGCGATGGCAATCTTGTGATAGCCCACGTCGATCACGAACAGCGCGTCAGGCAGAGCACCCATATCCTGGATGCCGCCGATGTCCTTTTCCAGCTTGTTCAGTTCACGTTGGAACAACAAGCCTTCCTTCTTCTTCATGTTATCCAGACCTGCTTCGGTCTGGGCTTGCATGTCCTTCAGCTTCTTCAGCGAACCCTTGACGGTCTTGAAGTTAGTCAGCATGCCACCCAACCAGCGTTGGTTCACGAAGGGCACGCCTGCGCGGCCAGCTTCTTCAGCGACGATGTCGCGAGCTTGGCGCTTGGTGCCGATCATCATCACAGTGCCGCGGCGAGCCGACAGTTGCTTGATGAACTTCAGAGCCTCTTCGAACGCAGGCTGCGTCTTTTCGAGGTTGATAATGTGAATCTTGTTGCGATGGCCGAAGATATAGGGGGCCATCTTGGGGTTCCAGAAGCGGGTTTGGTGACCGAAGTGGACACCGGCTTCCAGCATTTCGCGCATGGACACAGACATGTAGTGCTCCAGAGGTTGGATCTAGAAGCCGACAGCGATCTTGGCCTGAGGCAGAACCTCAAACGACCCAGACACCTTGGATTGCCGGCTTCGCGGTTTAAGAAGTTTTCCGAACCATTTCGGGAAAACTCTGGGATTCTAGCACGATTTCATCGGCCGCCTTAGTGCCGAGAACGTGACGCTTTTTTGGCGGCCGATTTCTTCGCACCGAATCCACCGCGCCCCGAATCCCCGCCCTTGCCGCGAACGGACTCCTTGGCGGCGCGCTTGGTCGCACGATCCCGGGACTGCACATCCATCAACTCCGCTGCAGCACCGGACTCCCCTCGCCGCTTCTTTCCTGCGGCACTTCCGGACAGCGCGTCTCCGCCCTCCTTCACAACACGGAAATCAATCTTTCGGGTATCGAGATCAACACGACTAACCTGCACACGAACGCGAGCGCCCACACCATAACGAACCCCGGTACGCTCACCTCGCAATTCCTGGCGAGCCTCATCGAACTTGAAGTACTCGCCCCCCAGCTCGGTGATGTGAATCAAACCCTCTACAAAAAGCCCATCCAGCAACACAAACAAGCCAAAGCTGGTCACAGCACTGACCGTGCCGGAATATTCATCACCCAAGCGCTCACGCATGAACATGCACTTGAGCCAAGCCTCCACATCACGCGAGGCCTCATCTGCCCGGCGCTCATTGGCACTGCAATGAATCCCCACCGTCTCCCATGCCGCGGCCTCCTGGGGTGACAACTTGAGGCGCGACTTGGGCTTGGGCGCCGCGGGCAACCCCTTCGATGCCCCACCAGGTTTCTTCTTGAAATTACCAACAGATGACTGAACAGGTGGCAACACCAAATCGTAGCGAGCCGAGCCCAGGAGAGCCTTGATGACGCGATGCACCAACAGGTCGGGGTAACGACGAATCGGGCTAGTGAAGTGCGTATAAGCCTCATAGGCCAAACCAAAGTGACCACTGTTGACGGGCGTGTAAATGGCCTGCTGCATAGACCGCAGCAACATCGTGTGAATCTGAGTGGCATCCGGACGCTCTTTGGTCGCCGCAGCCAAAGCCTGAAATTCGCCCGGTGTGGGCTCCTCACTCAGACTCAAACCCAACCCCAGGGCCTTGAGGTAGTTCTTCAGCAGCGCTCGCTTTTCAGGCGTCGGCCCTTCGTGCACACGATACAGCGAGGGATGTTTGGCCCGTTCAATGAAATCAGCCGAACACACGTTGGCCGCCAACATGGCCTCCTCAATCAATCGATGCGCCTCGGTACGGACGCGGGGCACGATCTTGGCAATGCGACCGTTGTCATCGCACACGATCTGGGTTTCGGTGGTGTCGAAATCCACCGCACCACGACCTCCACGCGCCTTGAGCAACACGCGATACACCTCATGCAGATGCAGCAAGTGCGGCACCAATTCAGTTCGGCGCTGAGCCTCCGGCCCCTTGGTATTTCCCAAAATGGCAGCCACCTCGTTGTAGGTGAAACGCGCATGCGAGCAAATCACAGCAGGGTAGAACTGATAAGCATGAATCTGCCCCTCCGCCGTGATCAACATGTCGCACACCATCGACAAGCGATCCACCTCGGGATTCAACGAGCAAAGACCATTCGACAACTTCTCGGGCAGCATCGGAATAACCCGGCGAGGGAAGTACACCGATGTGGCCCGCTCGTATGCGTCACGATCAAGCGGCTCATCAGGCTTCACGTAATGACTGACGTCCGCAATGGCCACCAGCAGACGCCACGCGTTTGGCACCTTAGAGCGCCCAATCGTAGCCGGCTCGCAGTAGACCGCATCATCAAAGTCACGGGCGTCTTCGCCATCAATGGTGACCAAGGGCACATCGGTCAAATCAATGCGATTGCGCTTGTCGACCGGGCGAATTTTTTCTGGCAGCTTGGCCGCTTGCGCCAATACATCGTCGCGGAACTGATGCGGCACTTCGTATTTGCGCACCGCGATTTCGATTTCCATGCCGGGATCGTCTATCCCCCCCAACACTTCCAGCACGCGACCGACAGGCTGTGCAACCAGGGAGGGCTCCTCAGTCAACTCAACCGACACAACCTGCCCAGACTCCGCCTTGCCTGTGGCCTTGGCCGGAATCAAGATGTCACGACCGTAGCGACGGTCCTCCGGCGCCACCAGCCACACCCCCCCCTCGTGAAGCAAGCGTCCGATGATGGGCACTTTTCTGCGTTCGATAATTTCCAGCACCTGCCCTTCAGGCCGACCCTTGCGATCAAAGCGCACCACCCGCACCTTGACGCGATCGCGGTGCATGACCGACCTCATCTCCTGAGGGGCCAAATAGAGCGATACCTCACCATCGTCCGACTGGACAAAGCCATGACCATCGCGATGGCCTTGTACCAGACCAACGATTTCACTCATGAGACTCACAGAAAGTTGCTTGGGACTTGTCATGGGCTTTATTTTGATGCTAGAATTGCATTCTTCGCTGTTGAGACACGAATTAATTCGGATCTCAAACAGATGAATGCCCAGGTGGCGGAATTGGTAGACGCACTAGTTTCAGGTACTAGCGGGTAACTCCGTGGAGGTTCGAGTCCTCTCCTGGGCACCAGATTCAAGCCGCATGATGTTCGCATCATGCGGCTTTTGTCATTTGGGGTTTCCTGGCTTGGTTGATCAAACCGACAACCAGACCAAGTCTCGGGCAGAGTTTTTTTCATGCTTCAGTTCAGCGTAACCGAAGACCCGAGCCTGCGGTTCAGTCACCCCCCCCTTCGTGCAAAAGACGTGCCACATTGATGCGCAAACACCACACCCAAACCGAAACCAACGAAGCCAGCATAAGCCTTGCTTTGAATTGGAAAAATAAGCTATACTCCTAGCTTCGGCAGCAAACGAAACAACGCGCTGCTAAATAAGTACCTGCCCAGGTGGCGGAATTGGTAGACGCACTAGTTTCAGGTACTAGCGGGTAACTCCGTGGAGGTTCGAGTCCTCTCCTGGGCACCAATTGAAAAGCCGACCAATAATAATTGGTCGGCTTTTTCATTTTCCACCTGAAAAAATCAATGCAAGCGCAGTAATGGCTGCTGCCGCGGTCAGCTAACGCCAGCAGACACAAAAAAGCCCAACATCAAATCCATGTTGGGCTTTTCACATTCAGCAGAACTCGGCGCGCTGAACGCGCATATCGATTACATCGTTTGATGCCGCTTCAGCAGCGCATCAGGGCGCAAGCTATCGTATTCCTCGAAGGGCTGATGAATCCACGGGCTGGTGGGCAAGGTCTCCACAAAATAATCGGGTGTGTAAGTCGATACCCCTTTGACCCAAATGACCGCCGAGCGCAACTCCACAATGGCCGGCATGCTGCGCAGACGCTCCACCACGGCGCGCAATGTCACCCCCGAGTCCGCCAGATCATCCACCAGCAACACCCGACCAGCCAACTCTCCCTTGGGCATGGTGATGTACTTGGCCATGTCCAGACGCCCCTGCAGCGTCCCCCCTTCGTCGCGATAAGACGAGGTCGACATGATGCCCAGAGGGCGATCGAAAATGCGCGACAACATGTCTCCGGGGCGCATGCCGCCACGAGCCAAGCAGAGGATCTGATCAAACTCCCAGCCGGACTCGTGGATATTGAGCGCCAACCGTTCGATCAAACGGTGATATTGATCCCAAGACACATACAGATGCTTGCCGTCGTCGGTCAACATTGATCAATCCTCGTCGAAAGAGTGGCTCAACCCTTGTAGGGGTGACGCAGCAAGATGGTGTGATCGCGATCAGGACCTGTCGATACCATGTCGATGGGCGCACCAATGAAGGCCTGCACGCGCTCCAGATAGGCGCGCGCGTTGGCAGGCAGCTTGTCCCACTCGGTGATACCGAAAGTAGTGCCTTCCCAACCTGGGAAGCTTTCATAGATAGGCTCGCACGCCGTGATGTCGTCTGCATCCAGTGGGAGGATGTCAATGCGCTCGCCACGGAGCATGTAACCAGTGCAGACTTTGATTTCAGTCAGCCCGTCCAACACATCCAGCTTGGTGATGCACAAACCCGAGATGCCGTTGATCAGAACCGAGCGCTTCAGTGCTGCAGCATCCAGCCAGCCACAACGGCGAGCGCGACCAGTGACGGTGCCACGCTCCTGCCCCACTGTAGACAAGTGATAGCCGACGGTGCCAGGCACATCCCAATCCAACTCCGTTGGGAAGGGGCCGCTGCCGACACGGGTGGTGTATGCCTTGGTAATACCCAAGATGTAGTGCAACTTGTCTGGTCCCACCCCCGAGCCTGCTGCTGCGTTGCCCGCCACACAGTTGCTGGACGTGACATAGGGGTAGGTGCCGTGATCGATGTCAAGCAAAGTACCTTGCGCACCTTCAAACAAAACACTGCCACCCGCCACGTTGTGACCATGGATGCGAACACCAACGTCTGCCAGCATGGGCAGGATTTGCTCTGACGCCTTCATGGCCTGATCAAAGATCGGCTGGAATTCCAGCGCGCCAGACTTCAAATAGCCTTCAAGGGCAAAGTTATGCAGAGCCAGCAATTCCTTGAGCTTGGCGGCAAAGCGATCTGGATGCTTCAGATCCTGAACACGCAAAGCACGGCGAGCCACCTTGTCTTCGTAAGCTGGGCCAATGCCTTTGCCGGTGGTACCGATCTTGCCGCTGCCACTGCTCTCACGCAAAGCCTCACGGGCGCGATCCACCTCGACGTGGAAAGGCAGAATCAGAGGGCAGGACTCGCTGATGTACAGACGCGAACGCACATTCAGGCCAGCCGCCTCCAGGCGCTCAATCTCGGACAACAGGTGGGTTGGATCCACCACCACACCGTTGCCGATGTAGCAAGCCACACCGTCGCGCATGATGCCGGACGGGATCAGTTGCAGCGCTGTCTTTTTGCCATTGATGACCAGGGTATGCCCGGCGTTGTGACCACCTTGGAAACGCACCACAGCAGCCGCATGATCGGTCAACCAGTCAACGACTTTGCCTTTGCCTTCGTCACCCCATTGGGTGCCGACCACCACCACATTACGTGCAGAGTTTGCGTTCGCGGGGCGCACGCCCACAGAGCTGTTTTGCATGACTGAATCCTGTATTACCAAATGCTGAGTCAGCGGACCGGCCTCAAAGGGGTCGCACCACCCACTGTCCATCGACGAGCGCCAGCTCGCGATCGCAATCAAATTCCTGAACCTCGTGCTCGTGGCCAGGCAATACACATACAACGGTCTGCCCCTGCTGACGCAGTTGGCGAACGGCCTGGCGCAAAGCGATGTCTTCACCCCAAGGCGCACGGACGGCGGAGCGTGGCGCCGCTCCTTGCTGCCCCAGCATCAATTCAGCCAAGATCTTGAGGTCCAGACTGAAACCCACTGCAGGACGACGACGGCCAAAAACGGCCCCCACCTCGTCATAACGACCGCCCCGCAACAACGCGTCGGCATGGCCTGCGCCATACACGGCAAAGCGTGCACCACTGTAGTAGGCATAGCCACGGAGATCGCTCAAATCGAAGCCGACGCTAACGTCCGGGAACGCCGCGCGCAGGCGCTGCGCGAGCTGGGCGAGATCATTCAGGGCAGCATCCACCAAGGAATCGGCAGGCAGCACGGAACGCGCCTGCGCCAACACTTCGTCGCCACCGTATAGACGGGTCAAGGCAACCAGCGACTTTGCTGCAGCGTCACCCCAAGGCTGGGCCAAATCACGAAGGGTGCCAGCATCTTTGGCCGCCAATGCGCCCAACAACTGGTCTCGCTGCGATGCGGTGAGTTGGGCCTCCACCCCCAGGCCATTCAACACGCCCTGAACCAAGCGCACATCTGACAAATCGAGCACCAAACCCGAGACGCCAATGGCTTTGAGGCCTTCCAAGGCCAACTCTTGCACTTCCAGATCAGCCTCCAGACCGGCATGACCATAAATTTCGGCGCCGAACTGGAGAGGTTCTCGGGAAGCGTGAGGACTATCGGGGCGCGTATGCAACACCGGGCCGCAATAGCACAACCGGGTTACTGAGACGCGGTTGAGCAGATGCGCATCAATGCGAGCCACCTGAGGTGTGGCATCGGCTCGCACCCCCAGGGTGCGACCACTGAGCTGATCGACGAGCTTGAAGGTTTTCAGATCCAACTCGTGCCCGGTACCCGATAGCAGGGACTCCAGATGCTCCAACAAGGGAGGCATGACGAGCTCGTAGCCATAACCACGCGCCACGTCCAGCCAGACACGGCGCAACTCTTCGACACGTCGCGCCTGAGCGGGCAAGACGTCAGCAATGTGCTCTGGCAACAGCCAAGCAGACGACATAGGAATCGGGAGGGGGGTTAAAACCGGCATTCTACCGGTGTCCGGCCCGCTTGCGCGACCGAATGTGCAACATCAGGCCGAAATGAGGCGCCTGTTACTGAAAAAACCAGAGAATCAGCAGACCCACAACCATGCTGAGCAAACCGACGAAACGAATCTGCTCATCACGCAATTGCAGGAGTTGCTCAAACATCCGGCGCCATCCTGCTGGGTTGATGGCCGGCATCAACCCTTCGAGAACCAGAACCAGCCCACAGGCTAGCCACAAGGCATCAGACGAACTCATGCACCCAGAGGCATAGGGCGCCAGCGATCACTTCTTGCCAGCCGACGCGGCTGGCGCACCGCGCATGACGCGGAAGAAATCACTGCTGGGGTCCAGAACCATCACATCACTCTTGCTGCGGAAGGTGGCGCGATAGGCGTCCAGGCTTCGATAGAACTGCGCAAATTGGGGGTCGCGCCCGAACGACTCAGAATACAAAGCCGAAGCCTTTGCATCGCCCTCACCTTTCAGCTTCTGGGCATCGCGATAGGCTTCCGCAACGATGATTTCACGTTGGCGATCCGCATCGGCACGAATTTTTTCGCTCTCTGCTGCACCTTGCGAACGCAATTCGTTGGCCACGCGCTTGCGTTCCGATTCCATGCGTCGATATACCGACTCGGTGATGTTGGCAGAGAAATCAACACGCTTGATACGAACATCAACCACTTCGATACCAAAGGATTTGGCATCGTCCGCGAGACGACGAATCACGCCTTGCATGACTTTCTCACGCTCGGTAGACAACACCGCGCCAACCGTACGCTTGGTGACCTCTTCGTTCAGCGCAGCCTGAACAATTGGAACCAAGCGGTTTTCGGCATTGCGAATATCGACACCGTTGTTGCGAATGAACTGGCGTGGCTCAGTGACGCGCCACTTAACGAGCCAATCGATCACCAGACTCTTTTTCTCAGCAGTGAAAATGGGGCGAGACTCTGGGCTATCCAGCGTTTGAACACGCCTATCAAGCATGACCACGTTTTGCAACGGGGCTGGCAGTTTGATTTTCAATCCGGGTTCACTGATGACTTCCTTGATTTCACCTAGCGCGTAGACCACGGCAAACTGGCGCTGATCCACGACGTACAGCGTAGAGGCGGCGATGACGATGGCAAGCAGAAAGCCCACCACGATGGTTCCAATGCGGTTCATGTCAGGTTCTTCCTTGACGGTTCTGAGCCAATCTGATCAACGTGCGTCGCGTTCGCGGCTGCGCAAGCCTTCGCGAGAGCGGGGATCAGAGTTGGAACTGGCCGCGGGAGTAGCGGGCAAAGCCGGAGCGGTGTCGCCGCCAGTTGTTGCCGCACCAGCTGGTTGATTGCCTGCGCTTTGCTGCAACAGCTTGTCGAGCGGCAGATACAAGAGGTTGGAGCCTTGCTTGGAATCGACCATGACCTTAGTCACGTTGCTATAGACCTGCTGCATGGCATCGATGTAGAGGCGATCACGGGTCACCGCAGGCGCCTTTTGGTATTCGGCCAAAACGGCCTTGAAGCGCTGCCCATCACCCTCAGCGGTGGCCACGACGCGCGCGCTATAAGCCGCAGCCTCTTCACGTAGGCGGGCTGCTGTACCTTGCGCCTTCGGAATGACGTCGTTGGCGTAAGCTTGCCCTTCATTTTTCAGGCGCTCGCGGTCGGCGCCAGCCTTGAAGGCGTCATCGAACGCAGCCTGAACCTGTTCAGGGGCCTGCACACTCTGCACGTTGACATTGGCAACGGTGACCCCAGCCTTCAAGCGATTCAACTGCGCCTGAATGGACTTGACCAATTCAGATGCAATCGCATCCCGCTGCTCATAGAGCACCGAGTCCATGGTGCTGTTGCCAACAATTTCCCGCACAGCCGACTCAGCCGCCTGAGACACAGCCTCGTCGGAGCTACGGTTCTCAAACAGATACTGACGAGCATCGGCCAGGCGATATTGCACGGTGAAGCGGATGTCGACGATGTTTTCGTCGCGGGTCAACATGGAGGAATCGCGCAGCCCAGTGGCTTGCATGACCGAGTTGCTGCCCACATCAATGGAACGCAACTGAGTCAGGTTGACGATTTCGTGGCTCTGGAATGGATAAGGCGCTCGCCATTGGAAACCCGCATCAACCGTGTGGCTGAAGCGACCAAACGACATCACCACGCCTTGCTGGCCTTCCTGGACGATGAAAAAACCGCTACCCAGCCAGATCAGCCCCACCACGCCAGCAACGAGACCAATGCCAATGCCCGCCCCCTTGGGATCGGCACCACCGCCATTGCCACCACTGGGAGTGGAGTCATCGCCCCGGCCGCTGAAGAGGTTGCTCAGCTTGCGGTTGATGTCGCGCCACAACTCGTCCAGGTCAGGAGGACCGTCCTGACGGTTATTGAAAATGCCCAGAGGTCTGGCAAGAACGCCACCGAGCTTTGGCAAGAATCCTCGCGGCAGCTTGTTGGAATCGTAAGAATTCATGTTCAGGTTCTGACAGATGTTGGGTCTTTGTCGTCCGCAGAGTTCCAGCGGACGTCTATTTCTTGATTGTGCCCGGCTGCAGCGGTTTCCGTGCGCGGTTCCAGAATTTCCTCACCCAGAAGGCCTTCGGTTGCCGCCTTAGCGAGTATGCCGCGCAACACATCAAGACCAGCCCCAGTCAAAGCGCTGACAAAAACGCGATTACAGCGGCGCCCATTGGGCAACTCAAACTGATCATGAGTGTGGTGCGGTGTCTGGTGTTCTTCCAGTGCATCGCACTTGTTGAACACCAAAACCTGGGGAAGATCGCCCGCGCCAATGCTGTCAAGCACCCGCAGCACTTCGGTGATCTGCTCCAGTGCCACCGGGCTGGCAGCATCAACCACATGCAATAGCACGTCGGCATCGGCGGCCTCTTGTAGGGTGGCCTCGAAAGATTCCACCAGGGTGTGTGGCAGATCGCGGATGAAGCCAACGGTGTCGGATAGGGTCACACTGCGTTCGGCCTCAGCCAAATACATCTGCCTCGTGGTCGTATCGAGCGTGGCGAATAGCTGGTTGGCGGCATAGGTGCCCGCCTTGGTCAAGGCATTGAACAGCGTTGATTTGCCCGCGTTGGTATAGCCCACCAGCGAGACTCTGAACGTACCCGTTCGCTCGCGAGAGCGGCGTTGCGTACCACGCTGGCGCTTGACCTTAGCCAAACGCTCCTTGAGCGATTTGATGCGTTGCTCAATCATGCGGCGGTCCAACTCGATCTGAGTTTCACCCGGACCACCCCGATGCCCCACCCCACCACGTTGCCGCTCCAAGTGCGACCAGCGGCGAACCAGGCGACTGGAAAGGTATTCGAGCCGAGCCAATTCAACTTGCAACTTGCCTTCGTGGCTACGTGCCCGGGCACCAAAAATTTCGAGGATCAGGCCCGTGCGGTCGAGCACTTCCACCCCCAGATGACGCTCCAGGTTGCGCTGTTGCGCTGGGGAAAGTGCCTGGTCAAAGATGACTCCGTCCGCCTGGTACAGCGTGATGAGTTCCTTGATTTCGTCGGCCTTGCCCGAGCCAACGAAAAAAGCGGCGTCGGGGGCGCGCCGCTTGGCGGTGACCTTCGCCACAGGCTGGTCACCGGCTGATTCAGCCAACAGTGCGAGCTCGTCGAGCGTGGGATCGAACGACGAACTCGGACCGAAATCGACCCCGACGAGAACGACTCGGGGCTCAGAACGATTGTTCAGCTCAGGCCTCGGCGGAATCGTTGGCGTGGAAGTTAACGGCGCGACCCGGAACCACGGTAGAGATGGCATGCTTGTACACCATCTGGGTGACCGTATTGCGCAGCAACACGACGTATTGGTCAAACGACTCAATATGGCCTTGCAGCTTGATGCCGTTGACCAGGTAAATGGAAACCGGCACGTGTTCGCGACGCAGCAGGTTCAGGAACGGGTCTTGTAGGAGTTGCCCTTTATTACTCACGATATGCTCCGTGTTAGAGAAAGTTTTCGGATAAACGGACCATAACACAGCCGGAAGAACTGCGTCAGGCGGTGGGCCGAGAGACCCACCCATGCTTTTTATTCTTTTTCGGTAAATGGATTCTGAGAAGACTTCATCTCAATACGCAATGGAGTCCCGTTGAGCTTGAAATGTTCCCTGAATCGACCTTCCAAGAAGCGTTTGTAGGCAGACGTGACGTGCTCCAGGGAGTTTCCATGAATCACGATCACAGGCGGATTCTGACCACCTTGGTGGGCGTAGCGCAGCTTGGGGCGGAAGGCCCCTGCCCGCTTGGGCTGCTGGAATTGAACAGCTTCCTGCAGCAACCGTGTCAGCACAGGGGTCGGCATCTTGCGACAAGCAGCTTCCCAAGCGTCACTGATGGCTTTCCACAGCGGGCCAATACCCTGGCGCTTGATGGCAGAGATGTGCAGCAAGGGCGCAAACTTCAGGAAAGCCAAACGCTGATCGATTGAGCGTTGCAGCATTTCGCGTTGGTAGCTGTCAACCGCATCCCACTTGTTGATGGCAATGACCACCGCGCGGCCAGACTCGAGGATGTAGCCAGCGATGTGGGCATCTTGATCTGTAACGCCTTGGGTAGCATCCAGCAGCAGCAGCACTACGTTCGAATCGGAGATAGCCTGGAGGGTCTTGACCACCGAGAACTTCTCGATGGCTTCAAATACCTTGCCCTTGCGGCGCAAACCGGCAGTGTCGATCAATTCAAACCGCTGACCATTACGCTCAAACGGCACTGTGATCGCGTCACGGGTAGTGCCTGGCATGTCGAAGGCGACCAAGCGCTCTTCACCCAACCAAGTGTTGATCAGGGTGGACTTACCCACATTGGGGCGCCCCGCTACAGCCAGACGAATCGGACGATCTTCCAGGTTGTCGTCTAGGTCGTCCTCTTCATCTTCGTCGGAGAAGAATTCGGACAAGGCTTCGTCGATCAAGCTGCGCACACCCTGACCGTGAGCCGCGGAAACCGACAAAGGCTCACCCAGACCCAGTTCGTAGAACTCGGCCAACTGAACGCCCTGGGTCATGCCCTCAGACTTGTTGGCAGCCAGCAAAACCTTTTTGTTGGAAGTACGAAGGTAATTAGCGATATCGTGGTCTTGGGCAGACACGCCCGCACGGGCATCGACCACAAAAATGACTGCATCGGCTTCGGCAACAGCTTGGCGGGTCTGCTTGGCCATTTCTTTGAAGATGCCAGACGTGCAATCGGGTTCAAAGCCACCGGTGTCGATGGCGATGAACTCGCGCCCACCTGCGCGCCCTTCACCATAGTGGCGATCACGGGTCAAGCCTGCGTAATCGGCCACGATGGCATCTCGGCTCTTGGTCAGGCGGTTGAACAACGTCGATTTGCCGACGTTGGGCCGTCCGACCAGTGCAATGACAGGTTTCATGAATTGAATCAGTTATCAGTTGGTGCGCAATGCATAGACCGTGCCACGGCGAGTTTGCGCAAACAACAAGCCATTCTTGACAGTGGGCGCACTTTCGAGCGGAGCATCCAGTGAAAAGCGCCCAACGGTACGCCCATCGTCCAGCGCCAGCAAGTGCAGATAGCCATCTGCATCGGCGGCCACGACGAGGTCACCCCAGATGGTCATGCCGCTCAGGCTGCGGTGCGTGAATCGGTCAACACGCCACAAAATGTCGCCACTGGATGCCTTCCATGCGCTAACGCGGTCAGCGCTATCGGCTCCGACCACAACATCCGCGTTGGCGGCAATCGCACGTGCGCCAGCTTGGGGGCGGGTCCAGCGCACCGCCCCGGTGGAGGCGTTCACACAACCAACGGCCAATTGGAAAGCTCGCACGCACACATCGCCTTCAACCTGCGCCAGAGGTCCAACCAGATCTGCCAGACGCTCCACTTCATTGGAACCTCGTGGCGTGCCCAGGTTGGCTTCGAAACGTGGGCTGCCTTTGGTCGGATCGAGCGAGATCAAACGTGCGCCCTGCCCCACCAGCAAGGTGTCCCGGAAACTGGTCACCACGCCAGGCACAGCCAGCGCCAGGGATTCGCCACCCGCACGCTGGTAATTCCACAGCCAGCGACCATCGACCGCATCGTATGCGCGCACCGTCCGATCGACGGCTTGAATGAAGACGCGTTCACCAGCGACAAACGGAGCCGTGGCCACACGACCTGGCTGACGTTCGCGCCAAATTTCTTTGCCCTTTTCGAACACGACCAACTCATTGCTCGAGGTCACCACGGCGGTGAAGCGACCATCGCTCCCGGCTGCGGCTGACAGGCGGGACCTGACATCCAACTCCCACTGGCGGGAACCATTTTGCAGGCTGAGCGCCACGACGTCGCCACCCGCCGATGCGGCGATGACGGAATCACCAGCGAAAGTCAGGCCAGCCGCCCCTTCGACCGCCCCAAGCCCCTGGGACCACACCACGGAAACGGTGCGGATGGGCTCGAACGATTCAAGCGGCGCGGGTTTGGGTTTCGACGAGCCGCAGGCCCCCAAGGTCACGATGAACCCAACCCCCAAGGCAAGACCGAAGAGGCGGACCGAGCGAGCCAAGGCGCCAGGAGAATGCACGCGTGTTTGCTGCATGGATGACGAGCTAAATGAGCGAAAGATTATTTGGCGGCGCTGGCGGCAGCGTCGGCAACCGGGGCGGGGGCGTGTCCCAAAGCAACCAGCTTGCCCTCTACGAAACGACGGTAGTCCACTGCTGGATCGATCTGTTTCCAGGCCTTCTGGTAAGCCTCGACAGCCTGTTCTTTTTTGCCTTGAACCATGAAGATGTCGCCACGACGATCATTTGCCAAGCCTTCAAATTCTTCAGGCAACTTGGTGCTCAATGTCTTGATGGCATCGTCGTACTGCTTGGCGTCGAGTTGAACGCCCGCCAGACGCAGACGTGCTACAGCGACGAGATCAGCATTGCGCCCCTCGTCAACCAGCCACTGCAAGGCAGCCTTAGCCTGCGTCGCGTCCTGGTGGTCCGCCGCCACTTTGGCTGCCAGCAAAGCGCCTTGCTGAGCAAAAGTGGTGCCTGCGTAGTCCTTGCGCAGATCGGCAAACGACTGGGTCACCTTTTTGGTGTCGCCCTGCGATGCAGCCTTATCCAGCTCTTCGTACAGGCCCGCCGCTTTTGCGGCTTGCTGGTTTTGCCACCAGTTATAGCCATTCCAGGCCGCAAAGCCGCTCAGCACGAGCAAGACCAGCCAGGTCAGCAAATTGCCATACTGTTTCCAGAATTGCTTGAACTGATCGATTTGTTCTTGTTGTTCCAGGTCGTATGTCGCCATGACAAGTCCGCCGTTGAAAGAAAACAGGATTATGACCGGCGATGAGGCATCAGGCTGTCAGCCCAAGACTCAACATCGGCAATGGAACGCGAGGCTTGTTCGCCACCGTCGCGCAGCGGCTTGACAGAAACCTGCCCTGCGGCCAGTTCGTCGGGGCCGAACACCAGCGCATATTGAGCACCACTGGCATCCGCCTTCTTGAACTGGGATTTGGGGCTGGCCGGGCCGTCTTTACCAGCGGGGTTGACTACCACATTAACGCCCTTGGCCCGCAAGCGGTCGACCGTGGTCAACACCTGCGGCAGCGGCGTACCCGCCATCACAACGGCAAAGGCGTCTGGGGCCGCTGATGGCGGCTCAATGCCCAATTCTTGCAACAGCAACAGCAGGCGTTCCATACCCAAACCCCAGCCTACCGCTGGCGCAGGTTTCCCCCCCAGTTGCTCGATGAGGCCGTCGTAACGTCCGCCGCCGCAAACGGTACCTTGAGCACCCAAGCGCTCAGTGACCCACTCGAACACGGTCAGGTTGTAGTAATCCATGCCGCGAACCAGACGGGTATTGACTTCGTAAGGCACGCCTGCGGCATCTAGCACCGCTTTGACTGCCTCGAAATGTGTGAGCGATTCTGCCCCAAGGAAATCAATGAGTCGAGGCGCGGCTTCAACCACCGACTGCATGGCCGGGTTCTTGGTATCGAGGATGCGCAACGGATTGCTGTGCAAACGGCGACGAGCCTCGTCATCGAGCAGTTCTTGATGCGCCTCAAGGTGAGCGATCAACGCCTTGCGGTGCGCAAGGCGCTCTTCAGGTTGGCCCAGGCTATTGAGTTGCAGGCGAACATCGGTGCCGACCTGAATACCCAAATCACGCCACAAGGCCGCCACCATCAAAATCAACTCGGCATCAACATCTGGACCATGAAAACCCATGGCTTCGGCGCCCACCTGATGGAACTGGCGATAGCGACCTTTCTGCGGGCGTTCGTGCCGGAACATGGGCCCGATGTAGTACAGACGCTTACCGCCCTCGTACAGGAAAGTGTGCTCGTTGATGGCTCGAACGACACCAGCAGTGCCCTCGGGACGCAGGGTCAGCTTGTCGCCATTGAGGCTGTCTTCAAAGGAATACATTTCCTTTTCGACGATGTCAGTGACCTCACCCAGACCGCGCACAAACAGCGCGGTGGGCTCAACAATCGGAGTACGGACATTTTGATAGCCGTAACGGCGCATCAGCGCACGCACCGTGCTCTCGAGCCACTCCCATCTTGCCGACTCGGGCGGCAAGATGTCGTTCATGCCTTTGATGGCTTTGAGTTGTTCTGCCATGTTCTAAAAAACCACTGAATGATGTCAGGACCAGACCGGGGTCAACCAAAGCGACGCTCGATGTAGTCCTCAACGATTTGCTGGAATTCTTCTGCAATGCGCTCGCCGCGCAAGGTCAGGGCCTTTTCACCATCAATGAAGACGGGGGCGGCTGGTGCTTCGCCGGTGCCCGGCAGGCTGATGCCAATGTCCGCGTGCTTGCTTTCGCCTGGGCCGTTGACGATGCACCCCATGACGGCCAGCTTGAGCTTTTCCACGCCGGGATAGCGCTCACGCCACACAGGCATTTGGGCACGCAAAAAGTCGTCGATTTGCTTGGCCAATTCCTGGAAAACGGTGCTGGTAGTACGACCACACCCGGGGCAAGCCGTGACGCTGGGCACAAAAGAGCGCAAGCCCAAGGCCTGAAGAATTTCCAGGGCCACCACCACTTCCTGAGTACGGGCCTCGCCCGGCTGAGGCGTAAGCGACACACGAATGGTGTCGCCAATACCCTCTTGCAACAAGATGGACAAGGCCGTCGCAGAGGCCACGGTGCCTTTGGTGCCCATACCGGCTTCGGTCAACCCCAGATGCAAAGGGTAATCGCAACGCGCAGCCAAACCGCGGTAAACGCTGATGAGGTCTTGCACACCGCTGACCTTGCACGACAGGATGATTTGCTCAGCCGCCATACCCAGATCTCGCGCAGCTTGGGCCGACTGCAAAGCAGAGCTGATCAGGGCCTGATACATGACCTGCTGAGCATCCCAGGGCTGTGCACGGCCAGCGTTTTCGTCCATCAGCGAAGCCAACAGTTCTTGATCAAGGCTACCCCAGTTCACGCCGATGCGGACAGGCTTGTTGTGGCGCATGGCCACTTCGATCATTTGGCCAAACTGGCGGTCTTTCTTTTCACCTTTGCCGACGTTACCGGGATTGATTCGGTATTTGGACAAGGCCTCAGCACAGGCTGGCACTTCGGTGAGCAAGCGGTGACCGTTGTAATGGAAGTCACCAACCAGGGGCACATCAATGCCCATGCGATCGAGCTGTTCACGAATAAACGGCACGGCTTGAGCCGCCTCCGGCGTGTTGACCGTGATGCGCACCAACTCGGAGCCAGCCAATGCCAACTCTTTGACTTGAATGGCCGTAGCGACCGCGTCCACAGTATCCGTATTGGTCATGGACTGGACACGCACAGGCGCATCTCCACCAATGGTCACCACACGGTCACCCCACACCACGCGAGCCTGACGAGAGCGGCGCGGCGCAGGAGATGCAACGGGAATCAACGAGTCGGTGTGCTGGTTCATTTCAATTCGATACGGGCCACGTTCATGCGAGTTACGGCCGCCAAGTCTACCGGCTGGCCGTTGAACTGCATGCTCAGGGTAGGTGCGTTACCGGCATGGACTTTCAATGGCGCCTTGCCCTGGAGATCGACACGTTCACCTGCTGCGAGCTGGCGAGAGAAAATCTTGGCGCCATTGGCATCACGAATTTCCACCCAAGCAGGCTCTTTCGCCGACAAGGTCAAGCGGCTACCGCCAGCCCCAATCGAGGCCACCGAAGCGGATACAGAAGCAGGCAAAGGAGCCGATGGCTGAACTGCCACCACGAGCGGCACAGCCGTCGAGGCAGCCCTTGCAGGTGCCGGCGCTGAGGCAGGAGCCGTCACCTGTGCCGCAAGGACTGGTGTGGTCACAACAGCCGATGCCGCGACTACAGCCGAGGCAGCTGGCATCGCCGGCGCACTGGCAGCCACTATCGCCGCTTGTGATGCAGCCGAGGCCACATCAGGAGAGGGAATGACCTCTACTTGCGCCAATGGCACATCGGATGCAGACAACAATGGGGCTGAAGCAGTCTCAGCCACAGTGGGACTGCGGCCTGGCAACCAACTTTGCCAATCGACTTGTTCAGGCATCAAATAGATGCCGGCCGCCACCATGAGCAAAACCAGAGGCGCCACAAAAGTAGAAGACAAACGAGGCAACCGAAACGACATGCGAGGCGAGCGCTCGAAGGTCAAGCCGGTGTGGCTGAACTCCTTGAATGGTTGATTCAGGGGTTCTCGGCCACCGCCAAGAGAAATCGCCACCGCCGCAGGCATGCGCGACATGATTGGCGAGGAATCGACCTTGAGCGCACGGCAAACCGTCATGGCCAGCGCACGCGCCAGATTGGGGTCTGACAACGTTGACCAGTCTTCCGACTCGAGTGCCTGCAACTTCCCAACCGGCACCTTCACCACCGAGGCCAAATGCTCAATGGACATGCGCTGAGACTCGCGCGCCTGACGCAACAAAGAGCCTGCAGCCCCTTCCGGTACTGGATTCACAGCATTGATCTCACTCATCGAACCGTCCCAACTCGAGTGCGGTGGCTTCCTTCGACCCTACAAAGCGACCGCGCAACTGATCAGCCAATTCGTCGCGAGCCGACATATTGCCCATTCGGTTCTCAATTCGGATGGCCAACCACAGAGAGGAAGCCGTGATTTGCGCCGGAACACTATTCACGCGGCGAATGTAAAAGCGAGCGGGCTCCAATTCGCCTCGACGGTACTGGACCGCCGCCAGGTTGTAAGCTGTGGCAGGACTGGAAGGATCCAGCTCGTACGACTTGAGCAGTGTTTTCTCCGCCTCAGGGAACAGCCCTGCATTGACCTGGCACACCCCGCGAGCCAACAGCGCCTTACTGGTAGCCACCGTTTGCGGCAGCGCCACGGCGCGCTCGAACAAGGCATCTGCCGCCGCGAACTGCCCACCACGACACAAGAACCACGCGTAGTTGTGCAGCACGCTGCCATCGCGCTCATTCAGACTCAGCGCCTTTTTGAAACTGGCTTCTGCAAGACTCTTTTCCCCCATGGCGTCATAGATCAGCGCCCTCAATTCGTGGGCCGCTGGCAGCGTGGGGTCAATCGCCACGGCCTGCTTAAGCTCATCCAGCGCAGTCGAAAACTGCCCCTGAGCGTAGTAGGTCGTCGCCAATTCAAGACGGATTCGAGCGCGTTTGCGCACCTCGGTTTCATCCGATTGCGTGGGCAAATCACCAGAAGCGCGCGCCCCTGGGCCTGTACCCGGAGCGCAGCCAGCCAAAGGAAGCAGCAACGGGGTCACCAATGCGAGCGCCAGGGCCGGCACACGGGCCATGCGAAATAAGGTCATCCAACGATCTCCTGCAGAGATGGAAGTGCGTTCGATCGCGTCAGTGCGAATGACGAGAACCACCTTCAGGCCGGTGTACCGTGACAGGCACAGCAACGGGCTGGCGCAACATCCGATCTTTGGCGTTGGTGCGATCTTGAACTTCGCCTGCCAATTGACCACATGCGGCGTCGATGTCATCGCCTCGCGTTTTGCGAACAGTGGTCACGATACCAGCGTCTGCCAGGATTCGAGCGAAGGCCTGCACACGTGATGCATCTGAACGACGCAATCCGGAGGCAGGGAATGGATTAAAGGGAATCAGATTGAACTTGCAGGGAATTTTCCCCTTCACCAAGCCAATCAACTGGCGCGCATGTTCATCGGTGTCGTTGACACCATCAAGCATGCAGTATTCGAAGGTGATGAAGTCCCGAGGTGCAGCTTTCAAATACTCACGACAAGACTGCAGCAACTCGGCAATGGGGTATTTGCGATTCAGGGGAACAAGCTCGTCGCGCAACACGTCATTGGGCGCATGCAGCGAAACCGCCATCGCCACAGGGCAATCAACCATGAGGCGCTCGATCATGGGCACCACACCCGAGGTGGACACCGTCAAGCGACGACGCGACAAACCGTAACCGTGGTCGTCCAGCATGATGCGCAAAGCCGGCACCAAGGCAGAATAGTTCTGGAGGGGTTCGCCCATGCCCATCATCACCACATTGCTGATGATGCGATCGGAACGCCCCAGGCGCTGGCGCAAGGAATGCTCGGCAAACCAGATCTGGGCAATGATTTCACCGGTGGTCAGGTTCCGACTGAAACCCTGGTGCCCTGTTGAGCAAAAACGGCAGCCGACCGCACACCCAGCCTGCGAAGAAATGCAGAGGGTTGCCCGATCGTCTTCCGGAATGTAGACGCTTTCAACGGCGTTGCCACCGCCTACGTCGAAGAGCCATTTGATGGTGCCATCAGAAGAGACGTGCTCACTGATGACAGGCAAGGCGGAAATGGTCGCCACACCTTGCAACTTGGCACGCAAAGACTTGGCCAGATCAGACATCTGGTCAAAATCGGAGGCACCTTTTTGATGGATCCAGCGAAACAACTGGGTGGCACGAAAGCGCTTTTCACCCAGTTTTTCACAGAATGCAGCCAACCCATCGAGGTCGAAATCAAGCAGGTTGGCCACAGTCATGATGGATTAACGGCTGTAAACGTTCAGGCTGGGGAAGAAGAAAGCGATTTCCACAGCGGCGGTTTCAGCAGCGTCAGAGCCGTGAACGGCGTTAGCGTCGATGCTGTCAGCGAAGTCGGCGCGGATGGTGCCCTTCTCAGCCTTCTTGGGATCGGTAGCGCCCATCAGGTCGCGGTTCTTCAAGATGGCGCCTTCGCCTTCCAGCACTTGCACGAACACAGGACCGGAGATCATGAAGCTCACCAGATCCTTGAAGAAAGGACGGGCAGCGTGCACAGCATAGAAAGCTTCAGCTTCAGCTTGCGACAACTGCACCAGCTTGGCGGCAGCGACCTTCAGGCCAGCGCCTTCGAAGCGGCTGATGATTTGGCCGATGACGTTCTTAGCCACGGCATCGGGTTTGATGATCGACAGGGTGCGTTCGATAGCCATTTAGTTCTCCTTGAGTCCAAAGACTTGACAAAACCCGGCATTGTAATGCCGAGTGGTGACAGATTGACAAAAACCGTGCATGAACCGAGAGGCGTCAAGTCGCGCAAACCCGGAACTCATGCACAAACAGATGCAGATGCTTAGTGCCGATCAGCGGCGACCACGGCCGCCACCGCCACCGCCACTGCGACCACCGCGACCACCACCGGTCTTGCCAAAGTAGGCGTCGGCACCGATGTAACCCACTGAGGTCTGCATGGGGTCAGGCTGACGGGGGCCTTTTTTGTTGCCCCGGTCGCCGCCACCTTGGCCGTGATCCTGGTCAGGACGACCAAAACCAGAGGTGATCCGCTTGGATCCCTTGGCAAAACGACGGTCAAAGGTTTGCTCCAACGGATTGGGGATCGGCCCGATGTTGTCGAGGTCATCGTCGTCACGAGGCCCTTGGTAGCGGTCAGCCTGCTGGGGGCGCTGAGCCGGACGGTTGCCTTGCTGATATTGCCCCTGCCCTTGCGGACCTCGACCTTGTTGAGGACCTCGGCCTTGCTGTTGCTGCTGTTGACCGCCCGGCTTACCCTGGCGACCACCCTGCTGCGACTTCTGCTGACCACCACGACCGCGACCACCTTCAATGCGATCCATGCCAGTCAGCGACTTCACAGCACGCACATCCGACTCACCCAGCTCGACCCAAATGCCGCGCTTGAGACCCCGAGGCAAGACGATGGCGCCATAACGCACGCGAATGAGGCGATTGACCGTCAAACCGACCGCATCAAAGAGCTTGCGCACTTCGCGGTTACGGCCTTCGGTGATGACCACGCGATACCAGTGATTCACGCCTTCGCCGCCACCATTTTCAATGGACACGAAAGAAGCCGTCTGACCTTCGATTTCGACGCCTTCAAGCAGGCGACGGCGAGAGGATTCGTCGAGCGAGCCCAGCACGCGAACCGCATATTCACGTTCCACACCAAAGCGGGGGTGCATCAACTGGTTAGCCAACTCACCCGAGTTGGTGAACAGCAGCAAGCCTTCGGTGTTGAGGTCAAGACGACCCACCGACATCCACTTGCCGTTCTGCAAACGCGGCAACCGGCGGAATACCGTTGGACGACCTTGAGGATCGTCGTGGGTCACAACCTCGCCCACCGGCTTGTGATACGCCAGGATGCGAGCAGGCGGCGGCGCGATGCGAACCTTGATGGGTTTACCGGCCACACGAACTTGATCACCGAAGGAAATGCGCTGACCAATGTGGGCAACCTGCCCGTTGACCTCGATTCGGCCATCTTCGATCATTTGCTCAATGTCGCGACGCGAACCCACGCCGGCTTGCGCCAGAACCTTCTGCAGCTTGGGCGCATCAGGCTCAGGACGCAGGACACGCTTGGTGACCTCTGCCTCGTCGGCCTCCGCCACCTCTTCGACCTGCTTGTCAAAGTCACCCGACAAGACTTCAGCGAAGACTTCGTTGGCCTGCTCGGTCGCGATGACGCCGCGACGGGAGGGGCGATCCCCCTCTTCCCCTTCATCGGAGGCAGTGCTTTCAGATCCCCCTTCGGCGCGATCATCGGCACCAGCCTGACGCGGGCGGCGCTCACCACGATCCGCACGATCGCCTCGTTCACCGCGCCCCGGGCGCTGACGATCTCGGCGACCACGCCCCTGGCGCGACTCGCCATCGGCATCAGTGCCGGCACCTTCGCCCTCAAGGGCCACGCCAGCCTCTGAGGCAACAGGCACATCCAACGCCACTGGCACCATGGGCGCAGCAATCGACTCAGCCGGAGCCACCTCAACGGATTCGCGAGGCGACTCAACGACAGCAGTCATCGGGGCAACCGCCTCATCAGCCACCACCGCAGCCTTTTTACGAGGCGCGCGCTTAGGCTTTTCTGCAACGGGCGCTTCATCGGCTGCCACGGCCGAGGCAGCTTCTACCGCCTCGACTGGCTCGGCAGCCTTACGGCGGCGCGTCGCCTTCTTGGCGGCAGGAACCACTTCTCCGGCGTCAGCCGCAGCGGGCGTCACGGCTTCAGCCGAATCAGCCACCTTGGTGCGACGCGTACGCTTAGGCTTGACAGCCTCACCAGCTTCCGCCGCGTTGTCCTGGGAGTTGGGGATGGAATCGTTTTCAGAGCTCATGAGCTGGAGGAGGAAGGGCCGAGTTGGCCGGAGATTCGGAGGATTCAGGGAATTCGGAAGGGGCCACCTCTGGTGCAGCGTCGGCTGCAGGCAGCAGGGCATCAGGCTCCACACCAAGGTCCAGCGGTTGCTGCTGGTCATCGTGGGCCGTCACATCGGCCACATCGCCCCCCTCTTGGGGAAGCGGAGGCTCGACATCCATCAGCCCGGGCAGCAAGTCGGCACTGACGGGCAGACTGTCCAACGCGGGCAATTGACTCAAGGACGACAGCCCCATGTCATCCAGGAAATGTTTCGTCGTGGCATACAGGCCTGGACGCCCTGGCGCATCGCGATGGCCAATGACTTCAACCCAACCACGGTCTTCCAGTTGTTTGACAATTTGCGAGCTGACCGTCACACCCCGAATATCTTCGATGTCGCCACGGGTGACCGGCTGCTTGTAAGCAATGATGGCCAGCGTTTCCATGGTGGCACGCGAATACTTCGGGGGCTTTTCAGGGTTGAGCCGATCCAGGTGCGCCTGCACATCCGAGCGAGTCTGGAACCGCCAGCCAGAGGCCAGTTCACGCAGCTCGACGCCACGCCCACCCCACTGCGAAGAAAGCTCCGCCAGCCACCCGCGAACGTCTTCAGCAGACACTTCGTTGTCGAATAGCTGACGCAAATCGCGCACCGACATGGGCTGGTGCGAGCAAAGGAGCGCGGCTTCTAGGATGCGCACAGCATCCTGAGGATTGAGGACTTCCATCTCTTCAATCGAAAAACCAGAACCAGATGACACGCTGGAGGAGCGCCACCCAAGCCGGGTACCAGGCGCATTCCGCTGAGCCAGACTGGACTGGCAAACACATTGGGGCAAAACCAGGCGATCGGGCCTGGCAACCATTCAAACTGAATTGGGTGGACGCACGCGGCGTCAGTTCTTCACGAACACGGTGGCGCTTTCGCAGCGACTTGGCCTTGTCCGGACAGGGCATCAACAGGCGCAGACCATGTCAGCGCGGTTGTTGGAACCCGATTATGCACCACGAATCGACAATTGGGGCGTCCGAGACAATTCATCCCATGCCTGAGCCATATCAAGAGGCATGGCCGCTTCCCAGACCATGGATTCCCCCGAAACTGGGTGCGCCAGAGCCAGTCGCGTGGCATGCAGCGCCTGGCGGGTCAAACCCAGTGCAGGCGAACCGCCATACAAGGCATCAGCCACCAACGGGTATTTGCGGTGGCTGAGGTGAACTCGGATCTGGTGCGTGCGGCCCGTATGAAGCGTGCATCGAACTCCGCTGATGGGTTGCAATGCGCCGTCAATCTCGCCGGTCAGCAGGCATTGCACATCGGTTCGGGCCTCTTTGCCGGACGCCAGCACGGCCATGCGAACACGGGTAGCTGGATCGCGCCCGATGGGCGCATCAACGGTAAAGCTGGCGGGAGGGGCTCCATGGACCAACGCCAAGTATTGCCGACTCACGGAACGAGCCGCTATGGCGCGCGACAGGGCTGTCACCGCCTGAATCGTCTTGCCCACGACCATCAGACCGCTGGTGTCTTTGTCCAGGCGATGGACGATGCCCGCGCGAGGCAAATCGACCGCCCCGCTGTGGTGTGCCAAGAGCCCGTTCATCAGAGTCCCCGTCCAATTGCCTGCGGCCGGATGCACCACCAACCCAGCCGGCTTGTTGACAACCAGCATGTGCTCGTCTTCGAACACGATGGGGAGGTCCATGGCCTCTGGCGTGAAGGCCTGGCTTTGCGGCGTAGGCTTGAGTTCGATCTCGACACGCTGCCCGGTTGACACTTTGCGCGAAGCGGAATCCACACGGGTACCGTCCACGCAGACCAAGCCCGATTCCACCAACGTTTTCAAGTAGCTGCGGGAAAAATCAGGCACCAAAGTCACCAGAAACACGTCTAGTCGCTGACCACGAATGCCGGCCGGCACCACTGCCTCTCGTCGCGGCCAATCTGGTTCAGGGCCAGATTCTGCTTCGGTATCGTCCTGCCAATCGTCCTCTACAGGGTCAAAGGAGGGCTGAGGCGCCACAACTGGCTCGAGGCTGGAACGTTTTCCCATCGGGTGCTTCTATACTGGTGCATCGGCGCGCGTTTGCGCCATTTTTTCGAGTGGAGCCTTGCTCCACCTACGATCACGTGAAATTGCTGAAGACGACTGTTTTTTCTCGCGCGGCCAGCGCAGCATTGCTGGTTTTGGCGACCGTACTGACCACGGGCTGTGAAACCACACCGCAGGACGAGTATGCCGGCATCAGTCCTGACAAATTGTATGCAGATGCCAAGGAAGACCAGACTGACGGGAATTACGACACCGCCATCAAGAAGTTTGAGAAAGTCGAGGCACGCGCATCTGGCACCCTGCTGGCACAGCAAGCCCAGCTGGATCTGGCCTACACCTACTACAAGACGGACGACAAGCCTCAAGCTTTGGCCAAGCTGGATCGCTTCATCCGCTTGCATCCCACCAGCCCAGCACTGGACTATGCCTACTACCTGCAGGGCCTGATCAACTTCAACGACGACCTGGGCTTCTTCGGTCGCCTGGCCCGTCAGGATCTGGCCGAACGCGACCAGCAAGCCTCTCGTGACGCCTACGATGCGTTCAAGCAGTTGATTGACCGCTTCCCGAACTCGAAGTACACCCCCGATGCGCGCCTGCGCATGAACTATGTGGTGAACTCGCTCGCCGAAGGTGAAGTGTCGGTCGCTCGCTACTATTTGCGCCGAGGCGCGTACGTTGCGGCGGCCAACCGCGCACAACAAGCCGTGAAGGAATACCGTCAGTCGCCCGCAGTGGAAGAAGCACTGGCCATCATGGTCAAGAGCTATACCAAGCTGGGCCTGACCGATTTGGCAGACGATGCGCAACGCGTGCTCAAACAAAGCTTCCCCAACAGCAAAGCGCTAGACCAATAAGCGGCGACATTCAATGAAAAAAAAGGGCGACCGTTTTGGTCGCCCTTTTTGCATGGTTAGCCGCTTGATTCAGTCTGACGAGGTACCGCCCGTGGCGAAGCCGCTCAGCGTGCCCTGGTCGTGAATGGCGGCGCCTACGGGCCGCACATCAACGGGCTCCTCCACAGGGGCCACATCGGCATCCGACTCGGCGCCCTGCTCGTCCTTCCTGATCAAATGAATGAACCGGCGAGAACGGTCATAGGGGAACACGTCGTGCACATACCCAGCTTTGATCCGCTCTTTGTGCTGCTGCCAGAAGTCGGCCTCAAGCAGGTCGGCATGGTGCGCCATGAAGATCTTGCGCACC
Source organism: uncultured Aquabacterium sp. (assembly GCA_964453105.1). GTDB lineage: Bacteria > Pseudomonadota > Gammaproteobacteria > Burkholderiales > Burkholderiaceae_C > Aquabacterium. The sequence goes on from CAYVOP010000005.1 coordinate 26,125, forward strand.
CGAGGATCACCCAACAGGAACGGCCCGAAGGTTTCCGGGAACACGTCGTGTGGCCCCACTGAATACCAGATTTCGCCAGACATCTCGTCTTCTTCGTTTCTCGGCGTGGGTACCTTGCGGAAATTGCAATCGGTGACGTATTCGATCTCGTCGTAATCGTAGAAAACGACCTTGCCGTTGCGGGTCACACCAAAGTTCTTCCAGAGCATGTCGCCCGGGAAAATGTTGGCTGCCACCAGATCCTTGAGGGCGTTGCCATATTCGATGACTGCGTGCTCAAGTGCCTCACCTTCTGCCTCTTGAATGTAAATGTTCAACGGCACCATACGGCGCTCGATGTAGAGGTGCTTGATGATGAGCGCATCGCCCTCTTCTTCGATCACGCTGGGGGCAAACTTGCGCAGCTCTTCGATCAATTCGTCATCAAATCGGTGGCGGGGAAACGCCACATTGGTGAACTCGAGCGAGTCGGCCATGCGCCCCACCCGGTCGTGCTGCTTCACCAACTGGTACTTGCTCATGATCATGGCCCGCGTGGTTTCCTTTTGGGGCGGGAAATAGTCTTTGATGACCTTGAACACAAACGGGTAGGACGGCAGATCGAACACCAGCATGACCATGCCCTTGATGCCCGGCGCAATGCGGAACTTGTCGCTGGAATGGCTGAGGTGGAAGAGGAAGTCGCGGTAGAAAAGGTTTTTGCCGTGCTTCTGGAGCCCCAAGGCGCTATAGAGCTCCGCGCGAGGCTTGCGTGGCATGAGGCTGCGCAGGAACTGCACATAGGCTGATGGCACCTTCATGTCGACCATGAAGTACGCACGAGCAAAGCTGAACAAGGCCAGCAAGTCATCTTCGCCAAACAGGGCGGCATCAATGTAGAGGCGATTCCTGGAGTTGTGCAGAATGGGGATGGCAAATGGCAGGCTTCGGAAACCATTGATCACCTTGCCAACGATGTAAGCCCCCTTGTTGCGCAAGAACAGGGACGACAGCACCTGAATCTGAAAATTCGTTCTCAGGCGCACATTGCCCACTTGCTCCTGAAGGGCGTCATAAACAAAGCCAATGTCTCGATCAAGGTTCTCGAACTCGATCTGCAGACCGAAGTTCTGCACCATCGTCTTGAGCACCTCACGCAAGTTTTCCTTGGTGGGGTAGTAGGCAATGAAGGTAGCCTTGCCATCGGCTTCGTCTTCGATGTATTCGGTCGACACAGCTGGCCGCACGAAGATGAAGTCGTTCTGGTAGTACTTGCGATGCAGGATCTTGATGGTGACCGAGTTGAAAAACGTCTCGGCCAACTCGGGCTGATGGTGTCCGGTCAACAAGCCGATGTAAAACAGCTTGATCTGGTGCCAGACCTCCATGGGCAAGGCGCTGGCTTCGTAGTCGCGCTCCAACCGCTCAACAGCTTCGTCCACCCGCAAATCGTAAAACTCGATCCGCGCACGTTGCGCCAGTTGCTGCCCATGCCAATCGGCTGCTTCGAACCGACGTTGCGCGTGCGCACTGGTTTCGCGAAAGATCTTGTAGTGCTTGTCAAAACCGTCTTGCAAAGCACGAGCGATTTCAAAAACACGAGGATCGGTTAGCTGTTGAGGAAACATGGTTCTACCTGTTTTGACCTATTGATGAAGACTCAAGCCTGCCCACTGCCCAGGGCATAACGCCCATGCAAGTCTGCCAGGGCCTGAGCGTAAGCCCCGGCCAAAGCGTCGGGCGACTTCACCGACATGCGCATGTCATTGATCAAACCGTTATGCAAGCCGTATACCCAACCGTGCACGACCACCTCCTGCCCACGCGCCCAGGCGTCTTGCACCACTGTGGTCTGGCAAACATTCAGACTTTGCTCCAACACATTCAACTCGCACAGGGCGTCTAGACGCGTCTGACCTTCCGGCAAGCTGTACAGCCATTCACGATGCTGGTTACGCACATCTTGCACATGGCGCAGCCAGTTGTCAGCAATGCCAATGCGCTGGTTTTGCATGGCCGCAGCCACACCACTGCAACCATAGTGGCCTACGACCATGATGTGTTTGACTTGAAGCGAATCAATTGCAAACTCCATCACCGACAGGCAATTCAAATCGGAATGCACCACCACATTGGCCACGTTCCGGTGCACGAACAACTCGCCAGGCAACAGGCCGACGATCTCATTGGCGGGCACACGGCTATCGCTGCAGCCAATCCAGAGGTATTGCGGCGACTGCTGCTGCTGCAATCGGCTGAAAAAGCCCGGGGTGCGCGCCTCGATGTCACGTGCCCATTGGCGGTTTTTCTCGAACAAGGTATCCAGTTTCATGACACACAGTGTAACGAGCCTGCAGCCCCGTTGAGACAGGCACAATGCCTGTCAGGCAGACCTACCGAGACAAGATGCCAACCGAATTGCATTACCCCTGGCAAGACACCCTTCCCGCAACTGGCTCGCGCATGCTCTTGCGTCCTGGCATTCATTGGGTGCGCATGCCCTTGCCTTTCGCACTGAACCACATCAATCTGTGGATGCTGACCGATCAGCGAGAGGGTCAATCGGGCTGGTGCGTCGTCGACGCAGGGGTGGCCACCGAGGCCATTCGCCAAGCCTGGCAGACCATCTGGGCGGACGATTCAGCCGCCGCACCCTTGGTACGCATGGTGGTCACTCACATGCACCCAGACCACATAGGCAATGCGCAATGGTTGATTGAACAGTTCAGCCCAGCCAGTCACCCTGCCCGCCTGCACATGAGCGCCACCGATCATTTGGCTGCGCAGTTGTCTTGCCGGGAAGCCACCGGCTACGGAGGTGAACATGCCGTGCAGTTCTTCGCCTCGCATGGGTTGCAAGATCTTGACTCGCTTGAAAAAATCAAGCAACGCAACGGGTATTACGCGTCCATGGTGCCGTCGGTACCCCGTGTCTATGCCAGGCTAATGGATGGCATGTCCATCACGATCGGGCAACGCGAATGGCGCTGCCTGGCCGGCTACGGGCATTCGCCTGAGCACATTTCTCTGTTCGATGAGTCTGACCACACGCTGATTTCCGGGGACATGCTGCTGCCCCGCATTTCCACCAACATCAGCGTTATCAACAGCGAACCAGAGGCTGACCCGCTGGGGTTGTTTCTGGCCTCACTGAAGCGATTGACCGTATTGCCCGCTGACACCTTGATCCTGCCGTCACATGGCCTGCCGTTTGTGGGGCTGCATGCACGTGTGGATCAATTGCTGGCCCACCACGACGCCAGACTAGAGGACATCCGCCTGGCTTGCCTGGCCGCGCCACACAGTGCAGCGGAATTGTTGTCGGTGTTGTTCAACCGTCCTCTGGATCTGCACCAAACCACCTTCGCAATGGGGGAAGCCATCGCGCACCTGAACCACCTTTGGCTGACCGGCGAGTTGAATCGCGACCAAGGTACCGACGGCGTATGGCGTTTTCGCACCCAACGCTGAATCAGTCTGGAATCGTGACGTATTTGAGTTGCTCGCGCATGTCCGCATATTCGGGCATGACCGAGCGCACCACATCCCAGAATCGGGGGCTGTGATTCATTTCTCGCAAGTGGGCCAACTCGTGGGCGACCACGTAGTCGATGATGCTGACACTGAAGTGCACCAGGCGCCAATGGAGTCGAATGGAGCCATCGGCACTGGCACTGCCCCAACGCGTGCGCGCCGACGACAGCCCAATCTTGTTGACTTTGACCTGCAACTGCTCAGCGAAATGCTGCACCCTGTCGTGAAACACACGCCGCGCCTCGCGTTGCAACCAAGATTGAACCGCATCGCGAATTTGTTCGGTTGTGGCGTGCTGAGGCAAACCCAAATGCAATGCCTGCCGCACAACGCCAGGCAAATTGGGCTCGCCCGCTTTCAACTGCGCACCCGACACCCTGGGGTCCAGAACCAGAGCGAGGTGCTCCCCCAGGAAGGGCACCAACGCGCCTTCCTTCCACTCAATGCGTGAGGCTTCCAGCTTCTGCGCGCGCTCGCGTTGATCGACCAACTTCGCGCAAATCCAGCGCTCCTTGCTGCGCAAAGCCGTCTCGATGTCTGACCAAGAGGCCCATTTCGGGGCACGCACACTCAGGCCGTCTACCGTGACCACCATGCCAATGCTGCGCCGCCGAGCTCGCTTGAATTCATAGGCGACCAGCGCTTGCCCCAGCCGGATTTCATGCTGCGCCTGCGGGTGGCGGAACGCAGCTCGAGGCATCTCGGACCGAATCGACTCGGCCACCAACGACGCCTGCAGACGCGCCTGAGGCTCCGTCGAAACCACTTGGCCCGCACTCGAGGACTCATCATCCCAAGGCAAGCCCAACTGAAGATCTAACTCAGACTGCGACTGATCCATGCTCAAGTGATCTCACCCATGTGCGTGGCCACAGGGCTGTCTTCGCCAATATCGCGACGCCCTCGCAAAATCAGAAAATCGGCAAATGCTGACAGATCAGGGTGAATGGTCAGATCCGGCACACGCTGACGCAACTCGACCAACTCGGCATCTTGCATGGTGGCGGCCTGTCCCGTACGCACGAGATGCGGCTCACACCCCACAGACTGAGCGGCCAGCACGTCACGCGGCAAATCCCCTACCATGGGCACCCCTGTCAGAGCGACGCCAAAGCGCTGCCCGATGGCCTGAAACAGGCCCGGCAAAGGCTTGCGGCAGGTGCACAGGTCTTCCGGCGTATGGGGGCAGAAAAACACGGCCTCCACACGCCCACCCACGCGAGCCAGCATCTGGTTCATCTTGGCATGCATGGCGTTCAACGCCACCATGTCAAACAACCCCCGCCCGATACCAGATTGGTTGGTGGCCACCACTACATGCCACCCCGCATGATTGAGGCGCGCAATGGCCTCCAGCGCCCCCGGCAACGGCACCCACTCGTCGCTGGACTTGATGTAGTCCTCGCGCTCGTGGTTGATGGTGCCGTCTCGATCGAGGATGACCAGCTTCATGCCCTCTCCGGATGAACGTGCGGAAAACAGATCAAGCCGCCAGTCTGGAAATGTCTGCGACCTGATTCATGGCCTGATGCAGCGAGGCAAGTAGGCCCAGGCGGTTGGCCTTCAAGGCAGCATCATCCGCATTCACCATGACGCTGTCAAAGAATGCATCGACCGGCCCCTTCAGCACAGCCAGAGCCTGCAAGGAAGCTGTGTAATCGCCCTGCTCAAAGGCCTGCTGCGCTTTGGGCGCAGCCGCCTGCAGAGCAGCATACAAAGCCACTTCGGCCGACTCTTTGAGCAAAGCTGTATCGACGCGAGCCTCCACCGCAGTATCGGCCTTTTTCAAGATGTTGCCCACACGCTTGTTGGCTGCCGCCAGCGAGGCAGCCTCCGGAAGCGCGGCAAATGCACGCACCGCCGCCAAGCGGCGAGGCACCTGCCCCAGGCGAGTGGGTTGCAGCGCCAGAACCGCATCGACTTCCAAGGTGCTGTAACCCTGCTCGCGCAAAGACACAGCCAGGCGGTCAGAGAAGAACGCCAGCAAGTGCTCTGCGGGGTTGTTGATGAGCTCACCGAAGGCTGGCAGCACCGCCTCAATCACGGAGGGCAAATCCAGAGGCAAATTCTTTTCAACCAAGATACGAATCACGCCCAGGGCATGGCGGCGCAAGGCGAAGGGGTCCTTGTCACCGGTGGGTAGTTGGCCAATCCCGAACAAGCCGACCAGGGTCTCGAGCTTATCGGCCAGGGCCACAACCTCACCCGTGTGATTACGCGGCAGCGCATCGCCCGCAAAACGCGGCTTGTAGTGATCTTCAATGGCGATGGCCACCCCGTCGCGCAAACCCTCGTGGCGGGCGTAGTAGCCGCCCATGATGCCTTGCAGCTCGGGAAATTCACCCACCATGTCAGTCAGCAAGTCGGTCTTGGCCAAACGTGCCGCCTCTTGCGCCTTGCTGTCGAGCACATCGAAGTGATTTTTGTCATCGACTGTGTACGGCATGGTGCCCAGGCGCAGCTGATTGACGATGGCGTGCGCAATGGCACGCACACGCTCGGCACGCTCGCCTTGGGTCCCCAGCTTGCCGTGATAAACCACCTTACCCAGGCCGGCTACACGAGATTCAAGCGTCTTCTTCCGATCCTGATCGAAGAAGAACTTGGCGTCAGCCAAGCGGGGACGCACCACGCGCTCATTGCCCTCAATGATCGCGCTGGGGTCCACGGGTTGAATGTTGCTGACAACGAGGAATTGGTTGGTCAACTTGCCCGCGGCATCCAGCAGAGGGAAGTACTTCTGGTTGGCCTTCATGGTCAGGATCAGACACTCCTGAGGCACCTCCAGGAAGGCGGCTTCAAAGCGACCGATCAACACATTGGGGCGCTCGACCAGTGCCGTGACTTCATCCAGCAGGGCGTCGTCATCAATGGGTTTGAGGTCATGGCCGGCTCGGCCGGCGGCCGCAGCCAGTTGCTGCGAAATTTCCTGACGGCGCTGGTTGAAGCTGGCGATGACTGCCCCCTCTTCCAGTAACTGCGCGGCATAGCCATCCGCATTACGCAACACCACCGGCGACACCTTGGCCTCGAAACGATGCCCTTGTGTTTCGCGACCCGACTTCAGGCCCAAGGCAGAAATCGGCACAATTTGATCGCCATGCAAGGCCACTAGGCCATGTGCTGGGCGCACGAAATTCACGCTCGTCCAACCTGGCTGGAAGCCATCGCCTTCGCCCTGCTCCAGCTGATAGGTCATGACCTTGGGAATGGGCAGCTTGGCCAAAGACTCGTCGAAGGCCTTTTGAAGACCTTCGGCCAAGGTGGCGCCAGCCTTCACGCTGTCAAGGAACAAGGCTTCTGCTTTGCCATCAAGCGCACGCTTGAGTTGAGGCACCACCTCCGGGCCCACACCAAGCGAAGCCAACTTTTTCAGCAGCGCGGGGGTGGGTTGGCCATTGGCATCCAAAGCCACAGCGACGGGCATCAGCTTTTGCTGCACAGCCTGATCCACCGCCTTCGCAGCCACACCGGTCACATGCACAGCCAGGCGACGAGGCGAGGCGTAGGGCGTGACAACGGCCTCTGCGCCAACCAGGCCATGGGCCTTCAGGCTATCGGCCAAAACGCCAGCAAACGACTCGCCCAGCTTCTTCAGCGCCTTGGGTGGCAGTTCTTCAACAAACAGTTCTACGAGGAGATTGGCGGTGCTCATGCTCAGGCAGCCTTTTTGTTATTGAGTTGTTCGATGACTTCATCAGCCCAGGCTTTAGGCGCCATGGGGAAGCCCAAGCGAGCCCGGCTATCGAGGTAGCTGGCCGCCACGCTGCGAGCCAGATTGCGGATACGGCCAATGTAAGCCGCACGCTCGGTCACCGAAATCGCACCGCGGGCGTCCAGCAGGTTGAAGGTATGGGCTGCCTTGAGAACCTGTTCATAGGCGGGCAAGGCCAGTTGCTGCTCCATCAGGTACTTGGCTTGCGTTTCGTAGTTCGTGAACGCGCCTAGCAAGAACTCCACGTTGCTGTGCTCGAAGTTGTAGGTCGACTGCTCCACCTCGTTTTGGTGGAATACGTCACCATATTTCACGATGTTCCCAGCCGGATCCTTCGAATAGACCAGATCGTAAACACTCTCGACGCCCTGCAGATACATGGCCAGGCGTTCCAGACCGTAGGTGATCTCGCCGGTAATGGGTTTGCAATCAATGCCGCCAACTTGCTGGAAGTAGGTGAACTGCGTCACCTCCATGCCGTTGAGCCAGACTTCCCATCCCAAACCCCAGGCGCCCAGCGTTGGGTTCTCCCAATCGTCTTCCACGAAGCGAATGTCGTTCTTTTTCAGATCGAAACCAAGCGCTTCCAACGAGCCCAGATACAACTCCAGAATGTTGGCTGGTGCCGGCTTCAACACCACTTGATACTGGTAATAGTGCTGCAAACGATTCGGGTTTTCACCGTAACGACCATCTTTGGGGCGGCGACTCGGCTGCACATAAGCGGCTTTCCACGGCTCAGGGCCCAATGCACGCAGGAAGGTAGCGGTGTGGCTGGTGCCGGCGCCCACTTCCATGTCATAGGGTTGCAGCAGCGCGCAGCCCTGGGCATCCCAGTAGCTTTGCAAACGCAAGATGAGTTGCTGGAAAGTCAGCATGTTGTTGCCTTTGTTGTATTGCTCGCGCCGATTGTTTACCGACGCAAAACACCGATTCTATTAAATGGGATCGACACCAGCAGCGCAAATGCGACCAGGGGCCACAAACCAAAGCGCCCCGCCCACCAGGCATAGGGTGTCACCCCCGAAAAACCTTGCACCGCCCCGACCAATACACCACGCTGATTGGACGCCAGTTGGTGGGTCACACGGCCATCGGCATCCACGATCATGGTGGCGCCGGTGTTCGTGGCCCGAATGGTGGGAACCTGAAACTCCAGCGAGCGCATCCGGGCAATCTGGTGGTGCTGGAAGATGGCCAAGTCTTCGCCAAACCAGGCCAAGTTACTCACATTGGCCAAAATGGTGGGCGATCGGGCCGCATCAACAAACCGCGTGGCGATTTCCTCGCCGTACAAGTCTTCATAGCAAATGGTGGGTGCCACTCTCTGTCCCTTCACTGCAAATGAAGGCGCAGCCAAGGGGCCGCGCGAGAAGTCGCCCAAAGGAATGTTCATTAATTGAACGAACCAATGAAACCCAAAAGGAATGAATTCGCCGAACGGCACAAGGTGATGTTTGTCGTACTGATAAAAGCCTTGTGGGCTGGTCGCCGCAACCGGAGACAGACCCACAACTGAATTGGTGTACCCGCGCTCGAAGCTGCCCAAAGGGACCCCAAATAAGGCATACCGCTCACCCTGGCGAAAACCGTCCAACAAGCCCTCCCAAAATGCTTCAGGCAACTGGGACGGCAATAGCGGCACCGCAGTTTCAGGCGCCACCACCAAATCAGAAGAAGAGGCAAGCAATTCGCGACCGTGCCACATGAGCATGGGCACCTGCAATTCAGGCACAAACTTTTCGTCTTGCGGAACATTCCCCTGCAGCAAGCTCACCGTCAACGGTCGATCGACAGGCTTTGTAAATGCCGCCAATGGCCGCACAGGTTGATAAGAAACTGAAAGTACCAGCAGCAAAGCCGCCGCCAGAGCCCCGGCTCTCTGACCTTGGCGCCACAGCAATACCCCACACGCGGCCGCGCAAGCCCACAAGCCCCCCACACCGTATACACCCACCAGCGGCGCCCACCAGCGCCAGGACACATCAACCAAGCCATAACCGCTGGCCGCCCAAGGGAAGCCGGTCAAAACCATGGCGCGAGCCAATTCAGCCAAGAGCCACAAGCCCCCCAACGCGATGGCGTCGCGCCACCAGATTTGCCGCCGCCAATGCACCCAGCAGCCGGCAGCCAAGGCCAGATACACCGACAGGAACAAGGAAAGCAGCAGCACAGAAAGGCCCGCCAACCAAGACGGCAAGCCACCGAATCGATGCAGGCTGACATAGGTCCACCCCGTGCCACCGATGAGCCACATGCCACCGTATAGCCAGCCCAGCCAGGCTGCCTGACAGGCACGGGTCACGCCGGACAAAATCCAAAACAGCACCAAAATCCCAGCTGTTTGCATCCAGGCTGACAAAGGCGCCCAAACTTGCGCCACCCAAGGGGTCAACGCCAATGCATGCATTGCCCCTGCCACCAGCACGACGGCAGACTCCTTGCCTCCCAGCTTATCGACCCAACTCATGCTCAATCAGCGGAAAGACATCACGATTCGGCGGCGTCAGCCGGTGCCGTCGCACGCGTTACCTTGAACCAGCGAACCGCGCCGCCACGGCCCAGCATGACGGTCAAGGTCAAGCCCCCCACCTCGACCGCCTCACCTCGGCGCGGCACTCGCCCGAGTTCGTGAGCAACCAGCCCACCAATGGTGTCGAAATCATCGGTCGGCAGTTGGGCGCCAAATGCCTCGTTCACATCGTCAATGGTCGCATCACCTGCCACACGCTTGCTGCCATCGGCCAGCGTAAAAATGCTGGACTGAGCATCTTCGGCATCGAATTCATCCTCAATTTCGCCCACGATCTCTTCCAGCACGTCTTCAATCGTCAGAAGACCCGCTGTCTTGCCAAATTCGTCTATGACGATGGCCAAATGACTGCGATTGGATCGGAATTCGCGCAACAGTTCGTTCAAGCCCTTCGATTCAGGCACAAATTCGGGCGCTCGCAACAAGGTGCGCAAATTCAACTCAGGAGCGCGCTGCAGTTTCAGCAAATCCTTGGCCAGCAAGATGCCAATGATGTTGTCGCGCGAGCCCTCAAACACCGGAAACCGTGAATGTCCCGTGTTGATGACCTGCTGCAGGAGTTGCTCGTAGGGGGCGTCAATGTCAAGCAGATCCATGCGCTTGACCGCCACCATCACATCGCCAGCCGTCATATCGGCCATGCGAATAACCCCTTCCAGCATCACGCGGGACTCGGGTTCAATCAACTCCCGGTGTTCAGCCTCAGCCAGGGTTTCAATGAGTTCATCTGTCGAATCAGGACCAGGCGAAAGAAATTCGACCACTCGTTCAAACAGACTGCGCTGGTCGCGCTCACGCGCTGAGGCAGCGCCACTTTTTTCGGTCGGCTTGGGGCGACTAGGGGAAGGTTCGGACACAGCAGGGGTGCCTTGGTTACGATGCCCCAAGAATACCCCATACCCATGTCAATTCCGTCACACAGGCACCCGACGCCCGCGTTTACGGGGCTACACTCAAGGCATGAGCCAGATTCCAGTCACCATCCTTACCGGATTCCTCGGCAGCGGCAAAACCACCCTGCTCAAGCGCGTCCTGACAGAAGCCCACGGCCAGAAAATTGCCGTGATCGAAAATGAATTCGGTGAAGAAAACATCGACAACGACATCCTCGTTGCCGACACCGAAGAGCAGATCATCCAGATGAGCAATGGGTGCGTCTGCTGCACCATTCGGGAAGACCTTCGCGAAACGCTGGCTGACCTGGCCAAACAAAAACGTGCTGGCGCCCTCAAATTTGATCGCGTCATCATCGAAACCACGGGCGTAGCGGACCCTGGCCCCGTAGCCCAGACCTTTTTCATGGACGACGAAATCGCCGAGCTATACCTGCTCGATGCCATCGTCACCCTGGTTGACGCAAAGCACGCCGACAAGCAACTCGATGATCGGCAGGAAGCGCGCCGTCAGGTCGGGTTTGCTGACCAGATCTTCATCAGCAAAACTGACCTGGTGACCCAGGGCGAAGCCGATGCGCTGGCGCACCGCCTCAAGCACATGAACCCCCGTGCACCCCAAAAGCGGGTTCACTTCGGCGAGGTGCCGCTGCAGGAAGTGCTGGATCTGAAAGGATTCAACCTCAACGCCAAACTCGATATCGATCCCGACTTCCTCAACGAAGGTGGCCATGGGCACGATCACCATCATCACGACCATGATTGCGGACACGATCACGAGCACGGTGAGCACTGCCACCATCCGCACCATCACGCCCACGACGACGATGTGAAGTCGTTCGTTTTCAAGTCAAACCGTCCGTTTAACGCCACAAAGCTGGAAGATTTCCTGGGCTCCATCGTCCAGATCTACGGCCCCAAAATGTTGCGTTACAAAGGCGTCTTGTACGTTTCGGGCATGGATCGCAAGGTCGTCTTCCAGGGCGTCCATCAACTGATGGGCAGCGATGTCGGCCCCAAATGGGCCGCTGGCGAGACCAAGACCAGCAAAATGGTGTTCATTGGCATTGACTTGCCACAGGACCTGTTCAAAGCTGGACTGGAACAATGTTTGGGGTGAAACCAATGGTTACCCCCGAGCCTCGGGCCTGAAATTTGACTGCAAGCGTGGCTACAATCCGCGCGCTTCGGCACAGGGCGTGAGCTCTGCCCCGAAATTCAAGAACAGAATCTGGAAGGACGGCGATGGTGCAGTACCAGGCCATGCGTCAACATATCGACAACCTGTCTGTGGATCTCGCACTGAATGAAGGAGGATCCTGTGACCAAGTCTCCGACCCTCGCCAAAGCGGCCGCTCCTGCAACCAAATCCGCCAAACCGGCCACTAAAAAGGCAACCGCCTCAACCAGTTCCACCGCTGAAACCCGTAAGCCCGCAGCGACCAAGACTCAAGCTTCAGCCAAGACTGCCGAAGCTGTCGTATCGGCCAAATCAGCGGCTCCAGCACGATCGTCGTCTCCCATCAGTACCCAAGACAACATGCCTACCCCCGCAACCAAGGTTGACCCCAAACTCGCCAACGCCTGGAAGACCAAATCCGGTCGCGAACTGTCCGAGGCAGAACTGCTGGCCATGCCAGATGCCGAGTACATGAGCGACAAGCAATTGGACTTCTTCCGCGCCCAACTGGAAGCCCAGAAGGACGACTTGCTGTCCAACGCTGGCGAAACCACTGAGCACCTGCGCGAAGACACCTCTATCGTGCCTGACCCCGCAGACCGCGCCACCATCGAAGAAGAGCATGCCCTTGAGTTGCGCACTCGCGACCGCGAGCGCAAACTGCTCAAGAAGATCTCTCAGGCATTGGCTCGCATCGATTCGGGCGAATACGGCTTTTGCGACGAAACTGGTGAACCCATTGGCTTGGGTCGCCTGATCGCGCGCCCCACCGCCACGTTGTCGCTGGAAGCCCAGCAACGCCGCGAATTGAAGCAAAAGATGTTTGGCGATTGATTCAACCGCTGAGGACCCACGCTTGACCCATCCCCTCTGCCAACTGGAATCATGAGCAAGGACTCCGGCAGCTTTTTGCGCAAAGTCGTGCGATTCGTCGCCAATCCGACCACGGATTGGACCGAATTGGATGCCCCTGCGTCAGAAGAAGACCGCGAAAGCGAATACGCCAAGAGTGAAATCAAGGCCATGATCGAGCGTAAGCGGCGCAACGACTTCGTACGCAAGCGCGAACTCGACATGCTCCGCAAAATTCGCCGAGAGGGATTGAGTCAAGACAACGCGCTGCTATTGGGGTCGGCATCCCGACTCGATCCCGATTCGCGCCCTCAAAACGGCGCACGCTCTGACATTGCCGTCAAAGCCAAGATCGACGAGATCGAAATGCAGATGGTTGGCGACCCAGCCGCCCGCATGATGCGCCCCCCTGCGGCCGTGGTTTCCGGCCATGGGCGCTTGACCGAACTCCGGCAAGCCAAACCCACCGTGTCTCCGGTCGCGCCCACGCAGCCGTCCGTTCTGCCATCGACAATGGACTCGATTCCTCGGGTCACACAGTCGGTCAACGAACCACTCGATTTCGACATTCCCTCTCAGCCGGCACCTACTGCCGCAGCAGTAACGCCAGCCGCTCCCGCAGTCCCTATGGCCGCGCCGTCAGGGTTCATGAATCCCAACGCGTTCGACGTGGCCGAGGTGGTGCATGACCCCGAGTTGGACGAGGCCGTCATTGCGTTTGCCAATGCCGACTTCGACCTGTGCGAACGCTGCTTGCTCGACTTGGTGAATCCAGGTGGCCCAAGGCATGATCAAACAGAAACCTGGATGGTTCTGTTTGATTTCTACCGCTCACTCGACCTGCCTGAGCCATTCGAAAACCTGGCGGTCTCATTCGTTCACAAGTTTGGGTTATCGGCGCCGCAATGGTATTCGCTGCCGCAACGTGTAGCAGACCATCTGGCCGCCAAAGCCGCCCAAAGCCCAAGCCCTGCCGAGCCAGAACAGCCAGCGGACACCCCTGCGCTCGAGACCCAAGAAGACGAAGGGCAAACCGTCAAAACGCTGGAGGGCTGGATCGCCCCCCGTTTACTCGACTCCGAGGCCTTATCGCAACTGCGCGTTGAAATCTTGCAGATGCCCCGCCCCTGGACCATGGACTGGAGCGATGTCGTTCGCGTCAGCCCTGAAGGCGCTGGCGGCCTGACGCAATTGATGCAGCAATGGGCCAAGGAAAAGCACGACATCAACTGGATTGGTGTCGAGAATTTGCTTCACATTCTGGCCGACACCGCCCCCACAGGCGTGCGCGACGCAGACCCGGCTTGCTGGATGCTGCGCCTTGAAGTGCTGCGACTGTGCAATCGGCCCATCGATTTCGACGAAGTCGCGATCGATTACTGCGTGACCTACGAACTGTCCCCTCCTTCATGGGAAGCTGCTCAGGCACGGGTGCGCGTTCTGGACGACGCAGTCAGTCCACTGTCGCGCCCGCTGTCCCATGTCAGCGAAATTTCGACCAGTTTTGTTGAGTCACAACTGCACAACGAAGTCGAGTTCGTTCAGGTGGCATCGCTTGAACTGTCCGGCCAATTGATTGGGGACATCGGCAACACCCTGACCGAACTGGATGGACAGTTGGGCGAAAGCGTGTCGCTCGACATTGACTGCACCTATTTGCTGCGAGTCGATTTCATTGCTGCTGGCGACCTTCTGAATTGGGTTCTGGCGCGTCGCGCCGAAGACCGGGGTGTGAATTTCATCAACCCCCATCGACTGGTGGCGCTGTTCTTTGGTGCCATGGGCATCAACGAGCACGCACGCGTCAAATTGCAGTTGGTTTGAGGGGCTTGAAACCCCGCTGCCAGACCTCATCTGGCAGCAAACTCAACTGCCACCCCTGACTCAACGGGGTTCCACACATGGACTCATACCACGGCACGACGATCGTCAGCGTTCGCCGGCAAACGCCCACCGGCTGGGAAGTCGCCATGGGCGGCGATGGCCAAGTCACACTGGGCCACATCGTCGTCAAGGCCAGTGCGCGCAAGGTACGCAAGCTGTATCGGGAACAGGTTCTGGCCGGGTTTGCTGGCGCCACGGCTGACGCTTTTACCCTGTTCGAACGCTTTGAAGCCAAACTGGAGAAACACCAGGGCCATCTGGCCAGAGCCGCCGTTGAGCTAACCCGCGACTGGCGGACTGATCGCGTTTTGCGCCGACTGGAGGCCATGCTGGCCGTGGCCGATCGGGAAACCTCGCTCATCATCACCGGCAATGGTGATGTTCTGGAACCGGAGCACGGCATCATTGCCATCGGGTCGGGTGGCGCCTACGCGCAAGCTGCGGCCCGAGCACTGCAGGCCAATACGGACCTCAGCGCGGCTCAAATGGTCAAGAAGTCGCTGGAAATTGCGGGCGACCTGTGCATCTACACCAACCAGAACCATCTCATCGAGACCCTGTCATGAGCATGACTCCCCAGGAAATCGTCATTGAACTGGACCAACACATCATTGGCCAGAAGCAAGCAAAACGTGCCGTAGCCATTGCGTTGCGCAACCGGTGGCGTCGCCAGCAGGTTGATTCTCAGCTACGCGGAGAAATCACACCCAAGAACATCCTGATGATTGGCCCCACCGGAGTTGGCAAGACTGAAATAGCCCGACGCCTGGCCAAATTGGCCGACGCCCCCTTCATCAAGGTCGAAGCAACAAAGTTCACCGAGGTGGGCTATGTGGGCAAAGATGTTGACACCATCATCCGCGATCTGGTCGAGTCGGCCATCAAGCAAGAGCGCACCCGCCAAATGACCCTGCAACGGGCCAAAGCAGAAGACGCCGCCGAAGAGCGCCTGCTGGACGTGCTGGTTCCCCCTCCACGCAGTGAATTCGGCCTGGCCCCGACTACCAACTCTACCGACAGCACGGCACGCCAGGTCATGCGCAAGCGTTTGCGAGAAGGCGCCTTGGATGACAAGGAAATCGAAATCGACCTGGCGGAGAACCGCTCACCTGCGGTCGAGATCGTCAGCCCAGCCGGCATGGAAGACATGGCCGAGCAACTGCGTGGCATGTTTTCGCAAATGGGCCAGAACCAGCGCAAAACCCGCAAAGTGACGGTGGCCGAGGCCCGCGCTCAACTCATCGAAGAAGAGTCGGCCAAGCTACTCAACGAGGACGATGTTCGAACACGCGCATTGGAACGCACAGAGCAAAACGGCATCGTGTTCATTGACGAAATAGACAAGGTGGCCAGCCGCTCAGAAGGGCAAACCGCCGAGGTGTCTCGTCAGGGTGTTCAACGCGATCTGCTCCCCTTGGTGGAGGGCACCACGGTCAGTACCAAATACGGCATGGTCAAGACCGATCACATTCTGTTCATTGCGTCTGGTGCATTCCATCTGAACAAGCCCAGCGACCTCATTCCTGAACTGCAGGGGCGCTTCCCTATCCGAGTCGAGCTGTCGTCTCTGTCGGTGGACGATTTCGAAGCCATCCTGACCCAACCCACCGCCAGTCTGATCAAGCAGTATCAGGCTCTGCTCTCCGCCGAGGGCGTGACCCTGAGCTTCACACCCGAAGCCATCAAGCGTTTGGCCCAAATTGCCTTCGAGGTCAACGAGCGCACCGAAAACATCGGCGCCCGGCGCTTGTCGACCGTGATGGAGCGGCTATTGGAAGAGCTGTCGTTCGACGCCCCCAAGCTGAGCGGACAGGCCCACGAGGTGGACGCGACGGAGGTCGACCGTCGCCTGGCCGAGCTGGCTCACAACGAAGACCTCTCGCGGTTTATTCTGTAACAGCCGTAGCCGCCAGCGTCAGAAGGCCCTCGAAAATGAGGTTCTCGACGATGCTGGCTGGCAATTCGTCAACATGAGACAGGCGCGACACAGCGCCACCCGACATGATCAGCAATGGCTGACGCCCAGTCTTGGTCGCAAGGCGACGCAAACTGCGCTCGATGGCACCAGCAATCGCATCGGTGCCACCGCTCATCAAAGCGTCACTCGTATTGGTGGGGAAGTCACGCACCTCGCCAGTCGGCACCTTCAGGCCGGCTGTGCCGCTTTCCAAGGCACGGTACATCAACCCGAAGCCCGGCATGATCAGCCCGCCCAGAAACCGCCCATCTTGATCAATGGCGTCGACCGTCACAGCGGTTCCCACCATGACAGCCAGAACCGGAGGGGGGGCGCTGGGGTCACTGGACATCGCGTGTTGGCGAGCTCCGATGATGGCTGCCCAGCGATCAGACCCCAGGCGCTGCGGATGCTCGTACCCGTTGACCACGCCACCCGCATTGGCCCCTGAGACCAGCCAACGCGGCTTGAGGTCCCAAACCGAGAGTTGCTCTTCTACACGACGCTTGATGACCTCTCCGGCCACCACGCAACCCAGCATCGACTGCGGTCGCGGCAAGTTTTTCCAAGCCGTTTCCCAAAGGTGGTCAATGTCCTCAAGGACCACCGCTCCGTGGGCCATCAAGGTGGCGCCAGGCTGGGCTTTTTCGTAGAGACCCCACTTCAGGCGGGTGTTGCCAATATCGATGACCAAGAATGCCATGCAGTGCTCTTTCTAACGGTTCCGTGATTCTGCCTGCAAGCGAGCACCCAAACGCGGGATCCGTTGCCATTCAGCCCCTCAAGCGAAGGGCTTCCCCTAGGGTTGCCCCACTTGGAGAAGGTGAATTTTGCGTTAAGGTCGTCAACTCGAAGCAGGTCGCCACGTTAATAAACCTGCCTGTCCCTTTTTTTCGGAGAGAAAGCAATGAAATCGTTCGCACGCTCGTTGATCCTGGCCGCCGCCGTTGCCGCCATGCCCGCTCTGGCCGCCGTTCAAGTCAAGAGCGCCAAGTTTGAAGACAACCTGCAAGTCGCCGGCCAGAACCTGGTCCTCAACGGTGCAGGCGTTCGCGTCAAGATCATCGTTGACGTCTACGCTGCGGGCCTGTATCTGCCTAGCAAGGTGTCTTCCGAAGGCAAGGCCCTGAACACTGCTGGCGCCAAGAGCATGCAGATCGTTTTGCTGCGTGAACTGACTGGTGAAAAGTTCGCCGAAGCCATGATTGACGGCTTCAAGGCCAACAACAGCGATGCCGACATCGCCAAGTTCCAACCCAAGCTGGACCAACTGCGTAGCCTGATGCTGACTTTCGGCACCGTCAAGGAAGGTACCGTGATCCACATGACCAGTGTGCCTGGTGCTGGTCTGCGTGTCTCCGTCAATGGCCAACAAAAGGGCAGCGAAATCACTGGCGATGACTTCTACAAAGCCATGCTGAAGATCTGGTTGGGTGAGAAGCCTGTTGACTCCGATCTGAAGTCGGCCCTGCTGGGTGGCAACTGATCGGCCTGAGGCCTGAGCTGTCGCCAACTTGATGCGACGTTTCGTGAAAAGTTGGCATTTTCTGGCAGCAGAGCACAAACTGCGGGTGTGCACCGATTTGTCACATCGCGGTTTGTGCCGATAAACAGATCATGACAGGCGCACCCTTTTGCAGCCCATGATCGAATCACCCCTTTCATCGTTACGAGCCTGGACCCAGGCGTTGTCGGACGCTGAAATTCCTGTGCTGCCCGGCTCCGTTGCGGAACTAGGGCAATTGCATGCCATCGAGGAGGCCAATGGCTCTGTCGATGCGCACACGTTGGCCGACAGCTTCGGCAACGACCCCCTGATGACCCTGAAGGTGTTGGTGCATGTCTCGCGCATGTGCACGCGCCAGAATATTGAGCCCCCCGAAACGCTGGTGGGCGCCATCGTCATGCAGGGCATTGGCCCGTTTTTCAGGGCCTTCACCGGAACCCCGGATGTTCTGACCTGGTTACGGCCACAGCCCGAAGCATTGAGCGGGCTGCTGAAAGTCATCACCCGAGCCCGTCGCGCCTCGAATTTCGCATTGCGATTTGCCCTGCATCGCCAGGACGAAGATGTCATGGTCGTTCAAGAGGCCGCCTTGCTGCATGATTTCGCCGAGATGCTGCTGTGGTGCCATGCCCCCAAGCTGGCGCTTGAAATGGCCCGCCGGCAAAAGGCCGACTTCCACGTCCGTTCGGCCGACATTCAAAATGAAGTACTCGGCATTGAACTGGTCGATCTGGGGCAGTCGCTGATGCAGAACTGGCGCCTGCCTGAATTGCTGCGGCAAACCACCGACGATCACAACGCCCATCACCCCAAGGTGCGCACCGTGATGCTGGCGGTTCGACTGGCTCGACACACGCAGTATGGCTGGCAAGACCCACACGCCCTGGCGGCTCTGCCAGACGACATTGCCGACATTGCCCAACTTCTCACCCTGTCAAACGACGCGGCGCGCCGCCTCATTGAGGGGGTGGACAATGTCCAGATTACTGAACAGCCACCCTCGCCTCAGTGAATCGACACGGATGAGCGAGCGGCCTGAACAGCCCCTGCGCCAATCGCAGCACCAAAACGCTTGGCCAAACGCTCGGCCAGGTTCTCTTTCAGCGTGTAGTCAACAATGTCTTCGGCCTTGACAATGTCGCGAGCAACCTGATCGAGGCTCCCCAAACCGTCAGCCACCCCTAACTCCACGGCTTTTTGGCCGTTCCAGAACAAGCCCGAGAATGTTTCTGGTGTTTCCTTTAAACGCTTGCCCCGCCCTGAGCGCACAACCTGAATGAACTGTTGGTGGATTTGGTCGAGCATGCTTTGGGCAAAACCGTCCTGGCGAGTATTGCGAGGAGAAAACGGGTCCAGCATGCCCTTGTTCTCGCCAGCGGTCATCAAGCGGCGCTCAATGCCCAGC
Source organism: uncultured Aquabacterium sp. (assembly GCA_964453105.1). GTDB lineage: Bacteria > Pseudomonadota > Gammaproteobacteria > Burkholderiales > Burkholderiaceae_C > Aquabacterium. The sequence continues at coordinate 45,564 of CAYVOP010000005.1, forward strand.
TTGTCCATGATGCCCACGAAACCAAAACCATCCATCAGCACGCCGATGGAGCCCACAAGCGACGCTTTGTCGACATAGATTTGATCGGCAGCCACCGCGATGTAGTACGCCGCAGAAGCGCACATTTCCTCGCAAACGGCATAAACCTTTTTCTTGTGCAAGGCCTTCAAACGACGAATTTCGTCATTGACCAGACCCGCCTGAACAGGACTGCCACCAGGCGAGTTAATCCGCAGTACCACGGCACGGGCACCAGCGTCTTCAAATGCACTACGCAGGGCAGTGGTCAGGCTGTCGGCACTGGCATCGGTCTCGGAGGCGATTTCTCCTCGAATTTCCACCAAGGCGGTATGGGGCTTCACGGGCGCAGTTGCCGATGGCACGCTTTCAATCGTGGCCCACACCATGCTGGCGGCCACAAACAGCCAAACCACACGCCAGAACCAACGCCAGCGCTGCTCTCGGCGCTGTTGGTCGAGATAGGCCCTGGCGAACTGGGACAGCAAGGCATTTTGCGTCGCAGACAGATCGACGGCTTTGGAATCTTGATCGCTCATCAGATGACTCTAGTTCGGCAGGTATTCAAAAAATGGGTTGAAAACGATCCGTGGGACGCCAGAACACCTCGCCCCCCTCTTCTTTCAATTCAATGGCCAGCAACCGAGCCCCAGGGCATGGACCCGCCACGCATTGTCCGTTGGAAGGCTCGTACATCGCACCGTGTATGGCGCAAATGATGTATTGCTTGTCCATGTCAAAAAACTGGCCCTCTTGCCAGTCCATGGCCGTGGGAACGTGGGCACACCGGTTCAGATAGGCCACGGCCACATTGTCATGCCTCACAGCAAAGGCCTGTACCGTATGACCAAACTCCATCACATCAAACAAAACGGCTCGCCCAGCCTCTTCCAAGTCAATCGATTGGCAAAGCGACTGCCAGACCACATTCGACTCAGGCATGCTGCATCAACCACTGGCGCAAGTCGGCCATGGAGTGCGCAATGTGGCGCGGCTCATAGGCTGCAAACGCATCGGGCTCGTGCGCACCATAGCTCACGGCCACGCTGTGAGTGCCTGCATTGGCCGCCAACTGCAAATCGTGAGTGGTGTCGCCAATCATGAGGGTGCGCTCCGGGTCCACACCAAACTCAGCCATCAATTCCTGCAACATCAATGGATGCGGCTTCGACGCAGTCTCGTCAGCAGTCCGCGTTCCATCAAACATGCCACGCAGCTCCACATGGGTCAGGGCCTCATTCAAGCCTTGGCGCGATTTCCCTGTGGCCACTGCCAACCAGTGATTGCGCGCCTTGAGTTCAGCCAACAACTCCAGCGTACCTTCGAACAAGCTCAACTCATGCTGGCTGGCAAAGTAGTGATGACGGTAGCGCAAGCCCAACTCCGGCACGCGCTCGGGTGGCAAGGTGGGGGCCACATACGCCAAAGCATCGTGCAAACCCAAGCCAATCACGTAGGCTGCCTCAGATCGTGCCGGGACGGGCAGACCGAGATCTGCGCAAGCCGCTTGAATGGCTTTCACGATCAAGGCCGTCGAGTCATAGAGCGTGCCGTCCCAATCGAACACCACCAAATCATATTGGCGAGGGCGCAGAACATCGATATTTGCGGTATTCATGGCGTGCGTGAAATGGGGTCAGTCAAGATAGTGCGTCAAGTAGAACCTGGCAATCTGGAGGAATGGGCGCCTCGAGAACCAAATCTTCGCCCGTTACGGGATGGGGCAAGCGAAGATACCGCGCATGAAGAAACATACGGTCAAAACGGGCTTCGCTTTTGGCCAACTGCTTGTTGAGCGCAAAGTCACCGTATTTTTCATCCCCCACGATGGGATGCCCCTCGTGCGACAAATGCACTCGAATTTGATGCGTTCGCCCGGTCTTGATGGTGACGTCCAACAGGGAATAGTCTTGAAACCGCTGCACCACCCGAACCAGCGAAATGGAGCGCCGGCCGGCATCGTCGTCCTGAGCCACGGCCTTGACTCTGCGTTCGCCATCGGCGGTCAGAAACTTATGCAGGGCTACATCAATGACCTTTTTTTGCTCCGGCCAGGCGCCAATGACCAGCGCGGCATAGGTCTTGTGGGCCTGCCGGTGGCGGAAATAGTCTTGCAGCGCCACCAAAGCACTGCGCTTTTTGGCAATCAGCAGGATGCCGGACGTTTCCTTATCCAGTCGATGCACCAGTTCCAGGAATTTCGCCTGCGGACGAGCGCGACGCAGTTGCTCGATCACACCATAGCTGACGCCACTGCCGCCATGCACCGCTACCCCAGAAGGCTTGTTGATCGCCAGTAGGTGCTCGTCTTCGAACAAAACAGGAAATTCGCGCGCAGGCGCGGCCGTGGTGTCGGACTTTTCTGCCAGACGCAAAGGCGGCACACGAACCTCGTCGCCCAATTCCAGCCGGGTATCGGCCGATGCACGCCCTTTGTTGACCCGAACCTCGCCACTGCGAATGATTCGGTAGACCAGGGTTTTGGGGGCGCCTTTGAGTACCTTGATAAGAAAATTGTCCAGACGCTGCCCAGCGCCCCCCTCGTCCACCGAGAGATGCTGTACCGCCGCAGAAATCTGCGTCGGGGCCGCCTTAACGACCGGGCCAGGCTGGGATTTCCCGGTTTTTTTGGCGCGAGAAAGTGCGGATTTCGCACCTATAATGGGCTGAGCCACGTTATGAAATGTATTGTTTGTTGATATTGCCTGCGCGATATCGGCAGCAAGAAATGGCAAAGCCAGACCAGAGTTTACCTTTTGAGATGGTCTGGCAGTGCATCCATGACAAGGCCCGGCGGGGTGCCCCGCCAAAATCGATGGTGATGCAACAAGAATTGCCGAGTCGGAGAATTCCACCCAAGGTGTGGACTTGCCTTCTTGCGATGCTTGTCAGAGCCAACGTAGATCGAACCACGAATCAAGGTTTTTCTGAAGCCAGCGTGCCTAGCGCTGGTTTCTGTGTCGAGTGACTGCCCACGTGCAACGGCCCATCCTGTATCCAAATCTGCCAAGCTTGGCGCGCCCTGCCACCCAGAAGGTGTCACGCAGCGCTGGCTATAGCGTCTCTGGATTGGATCTGATTGATGCGCCCGCTTCTTCCGTCTCTTACGCCAAATCGGCCGCCCCAATTGTTTTCGGGCGGCCGTTGCGTATGGGGCGGCAACAGCCCCGTGTTCAAGTCTCGATGCGCGCGCCCCTGTGCCATTGACCCCATCAGGTCTGGTGCATTTACGGCAATTCCTTCCCGGTTCAACTTCGTTGCTCGTGCATGAAGCTGCCTCAGGCTGAAAAGTCTGGGGTGATTTGAGGCTGCGCCTGCGCCATCCAGGTGCGGCCTCGAATGAACTGTGGAGACACTATGAAGCGCATGCTGATCAACGCCACGCAGCCGGAAGAACGGCGCCTGGCTATTGTTGACGGACAAAAACTGCTCGACTTCGAAACCGAAATCGAAGGCCGCGAACAACGCAAGGGCAACATTTACAAGGCCGTTGTCACCCGCGTTGAGCCCTCGCTTGAAGCCTGCTTCGTCGATTACGGCGAAGAACGTCACGGCTTCCTGCCGTTCAAAGA
>CAYVOP010000006.1:0-47851 GCA_964453105.1 uncultured Aquabacterium sp.
AGACGCCACACTCGATCCGCAAACCGAAGCCGCAGCTTTCATCAACGCCGATGGTGGCTTTGCCGACACCTTTGCCGTGCTGGACGGCGTGCGCGACATCCTGTCTGAGCGCTGGGCCGAAGACGCCACCCTGATCGGCAAGATGCGCGACTGGCTATGGTCAGAAGGCCTGTTCAAGTCCAAGCTGATGGATGGCAAGGACGAGAACAACCCCGACGTGGCCAAGTTCCGAGACTACTTTGACTACGACGAGCCCATTCGCACCGTGCCCTCGCACCGCGCGCTGGCCGTGTTCCGTGGCCGCACGCAAGAGTTCCTGGACGCCAAGCTGGTGCTAGACGAGGAAGTCATCCCCGGCAAACCCACTTTGGCCGAAGGCCGCATTGCGGTGCACCTGGGCTGGAGCCACAGCAAGCGCCCGTCAGACGACTTGATCCGCAAGTGCATTGCCTGGACCTGGAAGGTCAAGCTGTCTCTGAGCCTGGAGCGGGACCTGTTCGCTCGACTGCGCGAAGGCGCAGAAGCGACCGCCATCAAGGTGTTTGCTGAAAACCTGCGCGACCTGTTGTTGGCGGCGCCCGCTGGCAAGCGCGTGGTGATGGGGCTGGACCCCGGCATTCGCACTGGCGTGAAGGTCGCCGTGGTGAGCGACACCGGTAAGGTGTTGGACACCTCCACCGTGTACCCACATGAGCCGCGCAAGGACTGGGAAGGCTCCATCCACACACTGGGCCGCTTGTGCGCCGCCCACGGTGTCAACCTGATTGCCATTGGCAACGGCACCGCCAGCCGCGAAACCGACAAGCTGGCCGCTGACCTGATCAAGCGCATTGAACAATTGGCACCGGGCACGCCCATTGAAAAGGTGGTGGTGTCTGAAGCCGGAGCGTCGGTGTATTCGGCATCTGAATTCGCCTCGAAAGAGCTGCCAGAGCTGGACGTGAGCCTGCGCGGCGCCGTGTCCATTGCCCGCCGCTTGCAAGACCCGCTGGCCGAACTGGTCAAGATTGACCCCAAGAGCATTGGCGTGGGCCAATACCAGCACGACGTCAACCAAAGCGAGCTGGCCCGCACGCTGGACGCCGTGGTGGAAGACTGCGTGAACTCGGTGGGCGTGGACCTGAACACGGCATCGGCCCCGCTACTGTCGCGCGTGTCGGGCCTGAGCACGGCCGTGGCCAACAGCATCGTGCGCTGGCGTGATGCCAACGGCGCGTTCAAAAACCGCAAGCAGCTGATGGACGTGGCCGGCCTGGGCGCCAAAACCTTTGAGCAAGCCGCTGGCTTCTTGCGCATTCGCGAAGGCGACAACCCGCTGGACATTTCGGGCGTGCACCCAGAAACCTACCCAGTGGTGGAAAAGATGCTGGCCCAGACCGGCAAAGCCATTGGCGAGCTGATCGGCAAGAGCGATGTACTGCGCACCCTCAAGCCCGAATTGTTTGCCGATGACAAGTTTGGTGTCATCACCGTCAAAGACATCATCGGCGAGCTGGAAAAGCCGGGCCGCGATCCGCGCCCTGACTTCAAGGTAGCCCGCTTCAACGACGGCGTGGAAGACATCAAGGACCTGAAGGAAGGCATGGTGCTGGAAGGCACCGTGTCCAACGTGGCCCAGTTCGGCGCCTTTGTGGACCTGGGCGTGCATCAGGATGGCCTGGTCCACGTCAGCCAGTTGTCCAACAAGTTCGTCAACGACGCCCGCGAAGTGGTCAAGACCGGCGACATCGTCAAGGTCAAGGTCATCGAAGTGGATCTGGCTCGTCAGCGCATTTCGCTGACCATGAAGCTGGATGCCGCCACGGGCCCCAAGGGTGCCGGTGCCGCGCGCGACAACGGCTTCCGCCCCGCAGCTCGCAATGAGCGCGTGAGTGGAGCAGGGCGGGGTGCTGCGCCTCAGGCTGGGCAGGGGCAGTCGGCCATGGCTGCCGCTTTTGCCAAGCTGCAGACCAAGCGCTAAAGCGGCGCTTAAGGGCAAAAAAAAGGCCGCGCTCGTCAACCTCTTGGGTTTTCGAGTCGCGGCCCCGAGTGACCCGGAGAGGCACTTGTGGCGCCACTCCAATCCGAAGCAGGTATGCCCATCACAGCATGGCGCCGGTTTCTTGATAGCGGGTGTGCCAGGCGAAGGTTTGTTCCAGCAAATGGGGCGTGTGGCCTCCGCGCCGACAAGCCTCGTTGAAATAGTCCTGCAGTGGGCCTTGGTACAGGGGGTCCACACAATTGCGAATGATGAGCAGCGCCCGCTCTCGTGGCGCCAGTCCGCGCAAATCAGCCAAGCCATGCTCGGTCACGATCACGTCGACATCGTGCTCCGTGTGGTCCACATGGGTCACCATGGGCACGATGCTCGAAATCGCGCCTTGCTTGGCAATCGACTTGGTCACGAACACTGACAGGTGGGCATTGCGGGCAAAGTCACCCGAGCCACCGATGCCATTCATCATGTGCGTGCCGCCCACGTGGGTGGAGTTGATGTTGCCGTAGATGTCGCACTCCAAGGCCGTGTTGATGGTGATCAACCCCAGGCGACGGATCACTTCGGGGTGGTTGCTGATCTCTTGCGGGCGCAGCACCAGGCGCGACTTGTAGTTGTTGATGTGAGCCAACACGTGTTCATACGTGGGCTTGGACAAGGTGATCGACGAGGCCGAGGCAAAGCTCACCCGGCCGCTGTCGAGCAACTCGATGGCGCTGTCTTGCAGCACCTCGGAATACATCTTCAAGTCTTTGAAAGGCGAGTCGATCAAGCCATGCAACACGGCGTTAGAGATGGTGCCAATGCCCGATTGCAGCGGTTGCAATGAGGCCGACAAGCGGCCCACCTTCACTTCGTGGCGCAAAAATTCATCCAGGTGTCCGGCGATGGCGTTGGTCTCCGCATCGGGCGGCAACACATTGGAAGGGCTGTCGGCCTTTTCGGTGATGACGATCGCCGCGATCTTCGACGGGTCAATGCTGATGAAGGGCGTACCGATGCGCTGCTCGGGCGAGATCAGTGGAATGGGCTGGCGGTGGGGGCGATAGGTGGGAATGAAGATGTCGTGCAGGCCTTCCATGGCCAGAGGCATGGTCAGGTTGATCTCAACGATCACCTGCTTAGCCAAGATCGCGAAACTGGCCGAATTGCCCACCGAGGTCGTGGGCACGATGGCGCCGGTTTCGGTGATGGCGGTGGCCTCGATCACCGCAATGTCCACCGGCGCCAACTGCCCTGACCGCAATTGCTCAACCGTTTCAGACAAATGCTGGTCCAGAAACATCACGTCGCCTTTGTTGATCTTGCCTCTCAAAGTGGCGTCTACCTGAAAAGGTAGACGCCGCGCGATGGCATTGGCTTCGACCAGTATCTTGTCGGTGTCGTTGCCCAGCGAGGCACCGGTCATCAGGGTGATCTGCAAAGGCTCTTGGCGTGCGCGGTCAGCCAATGCCAAAGGCACAGCCTTGCAATCGCCGGCGCGGGTGAAGCCGCTCATGCCCACTGTCATGCCGTCCTTGAACAAGGTGGCGGCATCTTGGGCCGACATGATCTTGTCGCGCAATCGCGCCAAACGGATGCGGTCTTCGTACATGGTGTCTCCAAAATCGGCCAGCTGGTGCCGGTGCGCCGCGCGTTCATGACGGCAAACGTTCTTCGAAGATCAGTATAAAAATCGGCACCCATTCGTGTTGCGACTTATATTCATGCATTGCATTTCAAAATGGAATAGCAAGAAAGGCACCCGGATGGATCTCAAAGCGCTGCGCTACTTCGTTGAGACGGCTCGACAGGGCAGCTTCACCCAGGCAGCGGCGCACCTGTTCGTCACCCAGTCGACCGTCAGCAAAATGGTTCGGCAGCTGGAAGACGAGATCGGGCAAGCCCTGCTGATTCGGGAGGGGCGCCGTGTGCGCCTGACCGATGCGGGGCGAATCGTGTTCGAGCATGGGCAAGAGGCCATGGGGGTCATGCAACGGCTCAAGCGCGATGTGGCTGATCTGGCCGAACTAACCCGAGGGGAGCTCACCGTGGGCATTCCCCCCATGGTCAATCTGTTCTTCCCCGCACTGATTCAACGCTTCAAGGCGCAGCACCCCCACATTGCGCTGACCATTGAAGAAGCGGGCGGACAAGTCATCGAGCAGCGCGTGATGTCAGGCGAACTGGAGGTGGGTGTGACCGTTCTGCCTCTGGCCGAAAACAGCCCTTTGGTTTTCCGCGAACTGGGACGGTTTCCTCTGTGCCTGGTTGGCACGCAACAGTCGCCTTGGGCGCGACTCAAACACCCTGGCTTGGCTACTTTGCATCAACAGCCCGTGGTGATGCTGCAAAGCGACTTTTCGCTTACCCGGCGTCTGCGAACTGCGTTTGACGAGGCTGGCGTGGTGCCTCAGGTGGTGGCACAAAGTGGCCAGTGGGACTTTCTGTTGTCCATGGCCATGGCTGGAATGGGAACGGCCTTGCTCCCGAGCCCATTGCTGGCGCGACTACAACTGCCCAGCGAGGTGGTGGTGCGCCCGCTGCGCGCACCCGACCTGATGTGGCAGGTGGGGCAAATCTGGATGCCTGACCGCTACTTGTCGCACGCTGCGCGGGCCTGGTTGGCCCAAACCAGCAATCAGGCGACGCGTTGAACCCGGGCCCCCCGCGTCACGCGTACCGGCAAGCCCAGTTGGCTGCGATACACCGACGGGGTCACCCCCTTCCAGCGACGGAAGGCCTGAATGAAGCTGGACAGATCATGGAAGCCCAATCGCAGGGCGATTTCTTTGTGACCCATATGCGCGGTTTCAATCAGTTCCAGCGCCAAAATCAAGCGCACTTCGTCGACCAGGTCGCGAAAGGTGGTGCCCTCGGCCACCAAGTGGCGCCGCAGGGTGCGACTGGTCATGCACAGCTCGGCTGCGATGGTTTCCATGTCTGGCAATTTGCCTGGCGTGTGCAGCAGGCGGTTGCGCACCACCGCTGCGCAACCATGGCGTGAGCGGCGCTGGTTGAGCAGTTCGCGGCAAATGTCTTCGCACATGGCCACCGTGGTTTCGTTGGCTTGCGGCAAAGGCAAATCCATGTAGTGCGAAGGAAACTCAGCCCGGTTGTACTGCGCGTGAAACTCTGGCTCAACACCAAAGTACTTGCCGTACAGCCCCGCGTAGGGCGGAGGCGGGCCCTTGAACGACACCTTCAACAAGGGCAATTCAGCCTGGAACACATCACGCTGCAGAACCCGCATGGCCACGGCATCGCGTTCGACCACAAAGCGTCGAACTTCTGCCGGCACTTCCAAGTCACCCAAGGTGAACGACGTGATCCCATTGGCCGAGTGCATGCTGAAATGGGTGAACGCGTAGGTCAGGTTCAAATAGCGCAAGGCCAGTAGCGCGGCGCTGTGCAGGGTGGGGCTGCTGATCAGGGCATAGCCCCAGATGCCGTACGTGGTCAGACGATATCGCGACCCTGCCTCCAAGCCCAAGCCCGGCACATTGGGCAACAATCGGATCAAATTGACGATGACTGCCAATTCATCTGAGGCCTCGATTTCGCCTTTGAGGTCTTCCAGATCGGAAGGCGTCAAAGAACTGTCCATGAGCAACTGTTGAGGCGACAGCCCATGTTCCACCCCCAATTGCACCAACAATCGCACACTGGCATTACCGCGTCGAAAATTCCAACTGGCATGGGCACTGGGATCGCCGACTGGCTTGAGGTTCTTTTTGAGGACGGCGGTCATGGGCGATCTGTCAGGGCGTACGGCAAGGGTGTCCGATTGCAACACACTTTGATACCGAATGGATGACAGAAAACGGTCACCCATCAACTTGTCCCAATTTCCGAATTTCTGAACATACAAACATGAAGGCTTTACGCATCTACGCAGGGGAAAAAGCCCTACAACACCTGCAGGAACACGGCTTGAAGCCTCAGGATGTTCAGCTGATTCCGGCTGCGGCAGGCGGCCCCAAGGGCTTGATCCTGCATCATCTGGACCGACAGTTGTTTGGCGAATGGCTGCCCCAGGGCCAGCACGCCGTTCACCTGGTCGGGGCCTCGATCGGCGCGTGGCGCATGGCCACCGCACTGATGGCTGACCCGCAAAAAGGCTTTGATTTGTTTGCCCAGGGCTACATCCATCAACACTACGAGCCAGAACCCGGACGAAAACTACCATCGGCACGCAAGGTCAGCGAAGGCTTTTCGCAGGCGCTGGAAGGCATGTTCGGGCCAGAATTGCCTACCCTATTGCAACACCCGCGTTATCGCCTGCATGTGTTGACCTCACGCGGGCGGCAAATTTTGCGCCGTGCAGGGCGCATTCGCACGGCGGTGGGCATGTCGGGGCTGGCGTTGAGCAATGTCCTAAGCCGCCGCTCGGTCGGCTTGTTTCTTGAGCGCACCGTGTTTTCCAGCCCGGGCCCTGACTTACCCCTTCAATTGCATGACCAGCCAACGCGCCACGTACAACTAACCGAAGAAAACTTCCGAGAAGCCGTTCAAGCGTCTTGCACCATTCCATTCTGGTTGGAACCCGTGCGCGACATTCCCGGCGCCATACCTGGTGCCCATTGGGATGGTGGCTTGGTCGACTACCACCTGCATTGGCCCTATGCCTCCATGAAATCGGGGCTGGTTCTGTACCCGCATTTCCAAAAGCAGGTCATTCCCGGCTGGCTCGACAAAACCCTCAAATGGCGCCATGCCGCCACGCCTGCGCTGAGCAACATGATTTTGCTGGCCCCTAACCCGGACTGGGTGGCCACGCTGCCGGGAGGCAAACTGCCCGACCGAACTGACTTCACTGCTTTGACGGCTCACGAACGCATTCCCAGATGGACACAAGCCGTGGCCCGCAGTGAGCAAATGGCCGATGAATGGCGGCAATGGCTGCAGGCAGGCTGCCCACTTGACCAAGTGCATTCACTCTGACCAAACCAGCCTCACAGCGGCCTCCTAACGAAGCCCCCCAGTCATGGGGGGCTTTCGTCTTTTCGCCCGGTGCGAAGCAGCCTGCGACAGGCAGGTGACCTAACATACGCGCTCGAATTAAACGACCGTTTGAAACGAGCGTACTGATGAATCGCCCTGAGCTGTCGCCGCGCCCTGCTGTGGCAGATACCAAAACCCGCATCCTGGATGCCGCTGAAGCCCTGTTCATTTCGGGCGGCTTTGACGCGCTCTCCATGCGGCAGATCACTGCGGCGGCGCAAGTCAACCTGGCAGCGGTGAACTACCACTTCGGCAGCAAAGATGCGCTGATACAGGCCGTGCTGTCCAGACAACTGGATACCCTGCACGAAGCGCGCATCGCCATGCTCAACAAGCTGGAATCAACCCTGGGGCCCAAGCTTCAGTGCGAGCACGTGTTGGTGGCCATGTTCTTGCCTGCCGTTCGCCTATCCCGAAGTGGCGCCCCCAACGCCGACCGGTATCTGCAGTTCCTCGGACGGGCATATACCGACCCATCACCGGTGGTGCGAGAGTTCATCGACGGGCACTACCTGCACACGCTGGCGCGCTTTTTCCAGGCATTCCAATTAACGCTACCTGAGCTAACGATTGACGACCTGGCATTTCGTCTGCACTTCGCCATGGGTGCCTTGTCCGGCATTCTGGCGGGTGGCGACACGCAAAGACTGCTCACCGAATTCACCCAAGGGCAGGGCGATCAGGAATCCTTTTTGCTAACCCGACTGATCACGCTGATGACTGCGGCCCTGCGAGCTCCGCTCCCGGGCCCCACAGACACCAGCATGTTTGACAGCGTGGTCAAACTGCTTTGACCCACATCCTCAGATTCACCCTCTCAAGCACATCAACATGAAAGACGGCTACCTCGATTTCGCCAACTCGCCCATGGGCTCCAAGCTGATCAAGGCCCTCGGTCTGCCCACACCGCTGCCGCTGGAGCGTTACCAGCCTGGGCAAGCGGTTATCACCGGACCCGTGTTGGTTGGGGGCGGCGGCGAGCCTCAATTGCTGCCTACGCTGGCCCAGCTTTTCAAGGCGGTTTCAGCGCAAACACTGGCGCACGAACGCTTGCCCCAATGGGTGGCCGCAGCCAACCAGGTTGGCCTGACCACCGGTCGCTGGGGCATGAACGGCGAAAAGGGTGAGAAGGTTAAGGCCTTGGTGTTCGACGCCACCGGCCTGAATGACAGCACGCAATCCGACAGCCTTTACTGGTTCTTCCACGATGCCGCACGCTCATTGCAAAACTGCGGCCGCGTCGTGATTCTGGGGCGCCCCCCAGAAGAATGCACATCGCCTCGCCAAGCCGCCATTCAACGCGCACTGGAAGGCTTGACCCGTTCTTTGGGCAAAGAGTTGAAGAAGGGCAGCAACTCGCAACTGGTCTACGTGTCGCAAGGCGCGGAAGACCAGCTCGAATCCACCCTGCGCTTCCTGTTGTCGCCTCGCTCGGCCTATGTCTCGGCTCAAGTTATCCGAGTTCGCAAGCCCGTCGGTCAGAACACTGTGCCTGCTGATTGGGCGCAAGCCTTGGCTGGCAAAAAGGTGCTGGTGACCGGCGCATCGCGTGGCATTGGCGCGGCCATTGCCGAGGTAATGGCACGTGAAGGCGCTCAAGTCATTGCTCTGGATGTGCCTCAAGCCCAGGCTGGCCTCGACGAGGTCGCCAAGAAAATTGGCGGCACCGCACTGGCCATGGACATTGGCGCTGAAGACGCCCCTCAGAAACTGGTCAATGCCGCGCAAGCGCAGGGTGGCTGGGATGTCATCGTGCATAACGCCGGCATCACCCGCGACAAGACCATTGCCAACATGAAGGAGCACCTGTGGACGCAGGTGGTCAATGTGAATCTGTCTACCCAGGAGCGCATAAACGAAGCCCTAGTGGCTTCCGGCGCACTGAAGGCAGGCGGCCGCATTGTGTGCGTTTCGTCCATCTCCGGCATTGCGGGCAACATGGGGCAAACCAACTATGCCGTGTCCAAAGCCGGCGTGATCGGCATGGTGCAAAGCAGCGCCCCTGTGTTTGCCGAAAAGGGCATCACCATCAACGCCGTGGCCCCCGGTTTCATTGAAACGCAGATGACCGCAGCCATTCCCTTTGCCATTCGCGAAGCAGGGCGCCGCATGAACTCCATGAGCCAGGGCGGCCAGCCGGTCGATGTAGCCGAAGCCATCTGCTGGTTCGCCAGTCCCGCGTCCAGCGGTATCACGGGCAATGTGGTTCGCGTATGCGGCCAAAGTCTGATTGGTGCCTAAAGCCCAGCGGCCACATGAAAACCATCGAGATCAACAAGCTGCCCGGGCAGGTTGCGCTGAACCTGGGGGCGCTACGCGCCAGCAGCAAGCGGCCTGACCGTGTCGAGGCATTGCCCGAAGTCACCTATGTGAGACCCAAGGCGCTGGTTGATGCGCGCGCTGTGGCTGCTTACGCCAAAGTGTGTGGCTTCAAGCAGGCACATGGCGTGCCCTTGCTGTTCCCCCACATGCTGGCGTTCCCCTTGTCGATGATGTTGTTCGGCTCAAAGTACTACCCGTGGCCCGCCATGGGCACAGTGCATCTGGCCAATCAGGCGCGGCAGCTCCACCGCATCGATGTGGGCGATGAATTGCGCATTGAAATGCAGACCGGTGAATTGCTGGCCCACGAGAAGGGGCAGATCTTCACCCTGCATTCGCGTGCCATTCGACGCAACACGTTGGTGTGGGAAAGCACCGGGCACTTTCTCCGCATGGGGGTGTCGGCCGTATCGGGTTCGCCTTTCGAGAGCGAGTTGATCGATCCGGCACCGCTGTCGCATCAGGCCGACTTTTACGCAGGCGCGGGCATTGGCCGTCGGTACGCGCTGGTCTCGGGCGACGTGAACCCCATCCACTTGTCAGCGCTCACGGCCCGAATCCTCGGGTTCAAACGTGCCATCGCGCACGGCATGTGGACCACGGCGCGCGCGCTGTCCACCCTCATGCCACGTGAGCCCGCAGAACAAGCCAGCGTGACGGCTGAATTCAAAACCCCCTTGTATCTGCCCGCCCGCACCTCGCTGTGGACCAATCGCACCGATGCCAGCACCTTGTTCGAGGTGCGCAATGCCAAAGGCGACAAACCCCATTTACGTGGCCGCGTGACTTATTGATCGATTGACCGGTTCACCCGCAGCCCCACTCAACCTCAGCCCCTAGCACTCAGGACATCCGCTTCATGAACACCACCGTCCGTCGCGTCGCCATCATTGGCGGCAACCGCATTCCGTTTGCCCGTTCCAACACGGTGTATTCAGACGTATCCAACCAAGACATGCTCACCGCATCGCTGCAAGGTTTGGTCGACCGATTCAATCTGCACGGCCAGCGCCTGGGCGACGTGGCCGCTGGCGCGGTGATGAAACACTCGCGCGACTTCAACCTCGTGCGTGAATGCGTGCTGTCGACCACGCTGTCGCCCGAAACCCCAGCCTACGACCTGCAACAAGCCTGCGGCACGGGCCTGGAAGCCATCATGCTGGTGGCCAACAAAATTGCGCTGGGCCACATTGAATGCGGCATTGGCGGCGGGGTAGACACCACGTCCGATGCCCCCATTGGCATCAACGAAAAAATGCGCAAGATCCTGCTGGAGGTCAACCGCGCCAAGACCACCGGCCAACGCTTGAGCCTGCTGTCGAAGATTCGACCCAGCATGTTGGTCAAGCCCACCGTGCCCCGCAACGGCGAACCTCGCACCGGCTTGTCCATGGGCGAACACTGCGAGCAAATGGCGCAGGAGTGGGGCATCAGCCGTGAAGACCAAGACCAACTGGCCCTGGCCAGCCACAAAAATCTGGCAGCCGCTTACGAACGCGGTTTCCTGGCCGACCTGATCACCCCCTTCAAGGGCGTGACCAAGGACAACAACATGCGCCCAGAGCTCAGCATTGAAAAGCTGCGCTCGCTCAAGCCCTGTTTCGACAAAAAGGTGGCCCCAGGTCGCGGCACGCTGACCCCAGGCAACTCGACCCCGCTGACCGATGGCGCCTCTGCCGTGTTGCTGGGCAGCGAGGAATGGGCCAAGGCTCACAATCTGCCTGTGCAGGCCTACATCACCTTCAGCGAAGTGGCTGCGGTTGACTTCTTCAACAAGAAGGAAGGCTTGCTGATGGCACCGGCCTACGCTGTGCCCCGCATGCTGCAACGCGCCGGACTGACACTGCAAGACTTCGATTTCTATGAAATTCACGAAGCCTTTGCCGCGCAAGTGCTGTGCACCCTCAAGGCGTGGGAAGACCCCAAGTACTGCCGTGAACGCCTGGGCCTCGACAAGCCCCTGGGCTCGATCGACCGCAGCAAGCTCAACATCAATGGCAGCTCGCTGGCGGCTGGCCACCCCTTTGCCGCCACGGGTGGCCGCATCGTGGCCTCTTTGGCCAAAATGCTGGCCCAAAAAGGATCCGGTCGAGGCCTGATCTCCATCTGCGCAGCAGGTGGGCAGGGTGTCGTCGCCATCCTGGAGCGTTAAAAAGGGCGCATTCGCGGGGGTACCCAATATCCGGGGGAACCCGCGAAAACCGCATCGGGCTTGGTAAACTCGCCCACTTCACAAAGGTGACCCTCATCTGAGATCCAGAAGGGATCACCATGTTCTGCCAGACAGTAAACGGCAGGCAACCGAGGAGAACTTGATGTCCCAAGCAGCTGCAGCGGCTTCCCAGCCCACATCCATCGTCAACCCCGATGGCACCACCAACCGTATTTGGTTGTCATCCTATGTGCAGGGTGTGTCCGCTGACATCGACGTGAACAAGTACAAGTCGATGAACCAGTACTTTGACGAGTGCATCGCCAAGTACCGTGACCGTACCGCTTTCGTCAGCATCGGCACTGAGATGTCGTATGGCCGACTGGACACGCTGGTCAACGCATTTGCTGGCTGGCTGCAGAGCCAGGGCATCAAAAAGGGCGATCGCGTTGCGATCATGTCGCCCAACCTGTTCCAGTACCCCGTTTGCTTGTTCGCCATCTTGCGCGTTGGCGCCACCGTGGTGAACGTGAACCCGCTGTACACCGTTCGCGAGCTGAACCACCAGTTGAAGGACTCTGGCGCAGAAACCATCATCGTGATGGAGAACTTCGCCAAGACCGTGCAAGACGCACTGGCTGGCACGCATGTCAAGCGCATTGTCCTGACCCAATTGGGCGATTTGCTGTCTGACGGCATCAACCTCAAGGGCAAAGCCCTGAACTTTGTGATGCGCAAGGTTCAAAAGATGGTTCCGGCCTACAGCCTGCCCAAGGCCATCTGGATCCGTGATGCCCTGAAAGCTGGCGCCAAGGTCAAGGTCAAACCCGCCGATGTCAAGCCTGAAGACCTGGCCTTCTTGCAATACACCGGTGGCACCACCGGTGTCGCCAAGGGCGCCATGTTGACTCATGCCAACGTACTGGCCAACTGCCAGCAAGCGTTCGCCTGGGTTGGCAACCAGATGACCGGTGAAGTCGAAACCATCGTGACACCGCTGCCGCTGTATCACATCTACTCGTTGACCGTGAACTGCCTGATCTTCCTGGGTCTGGGTGGTCGTAACGTGTTGATCGCCAACCCACGCGACACAAAGCGCGTGATGATGATCCTCAAGAACGAGAACTTCAGTGCCATCAGCTGCGTGAACACTTTGTTCGCATCGTTCCTGGATGATCCTGAATTCCAAAAGCGCAACTTCTCCGGCTTGAAGTTGACCTTGGCTGGCGGGATGGCCCTGCAACGCGCCGTGGCCGAACGCTGGAAGGAAGTCACCGGCAACTCCATCGTGGAAGGCTATGGCCTGACCGAATGCTCGCCCATCGTCACCATGAACCCTGTTGACGTGAGCAAGCCCATGCCTGTGTTCACCGGCTCGATCGGTCTGCCAGCCCCTTCCACCGAAGTTCGCATCCGCAACGAAGATGGCTCTTGGGCCAACGTGGGCGAACCAGGTGAGCTGTGCGTGCGCGGCCCTCAAGTCATGAAGGGTTACTGGCAGCGTCCTGACGAAACCGCCAAGGTCATCGACAGCGAAGGCTGGCTGGCAACAGGCGACGTGGCAGTGATGGACGAAAAGGGCTTCGTCAAGATCGTGGACCGCAAGAAGGACATGATCCTGGTGTCGGGCTTCAACGTCTATCCGAACGAAATCGAAGACGTGATCGCCATGCACCCTGACGTCAAGGAAGTGGCTGCCATTGGTGTGCCAGATGAAGTCGCTGGCGAACGCGTCAAGGTCATCATCGTGCCTCGCAACCCTGGCCTGACCAAAGAGTCGGTGCTGGAGCACTGCCGCAAGAACCTGACCGGCTACAAGATTCCTCGTATCGTCGAGTTCCGCGACACCGAACTGCCCAAAACCAACGTGGGCAAAATTCTGCGCCGCGAACTGCGCGACGGCAAGTGATGCGCCCCAGGGCCTGGCCCCTGGCGCATTCCCGACAAGCCCGCCGGTTCCACCGTGCGGGCTTTTTACTTTCATCAGCTGGCGAACAACATGACTGCCCCACGCGATTACTCATTTATCAACCGCATGAAGGTTCGCTGGGTTGAAGTCGACCCACAACAGGTTGTTTTCAATGGCTATTACCTGACCTACTTCGACACATCCATGTCGGAGTACTGGCGGGCTGTGGGGCACCCATACCCAGAGGGGTTCAACTTTTTCGGGGGCGAGGTTTTCATTCGCCGCAACATCATTGAATACCATTCGCCCGCACGTCTGCACGACTGGCTGGATATTGGCCTGCGCTGTGAACGCTTGGGCAACAGTTCCATCACCATGGCCTGGGCCATATGGACGCAAGGCCGCCTGGTTGCCACCGGCGAGAGCATTTACGTCTATACAGCACTGGACACGGGGCGGCCGGCGGCCGTTCCTGCAGGCTTGCGCCAACAGATCGAACGCCAGGCTCGCGGTGAAGACTCATTCGAGCTGATTGAGGGCAACTGGAGTGAGCTGCAAGGCCCGGCCTACGCCGTTCGTGAGGCGGTTTTCATCAAAGAGCAAGGCATTGACGCAGCAGAGGAATTGGACGCCGATGACGCTGTGGCCCATCATGTTGTGGTGCAAACGCGCGCTGGCATGGCCTTGGCGACCGGGCGCTTGATCCCTCCAACGAATGGACTGCCCGGGGTGGCCAAAATTGGGCGCATGGCCGTGCTCAAGCCATCGCGACAAGCCGGGTTGGGCCAACGTATGCTGGACCACCTCATTGATTGCGCGCGCACCAAGGGCTACCAACAGATTGAGATCAGCGCGCAGGTGGCCGCGCAAACGCTTTACGAACGCGCTGGCTTTGTGGCCGAAGGCCCTGTATATGACGAAGTGGGCATTGCCCACCAGCGCATGACCAAAGTGCTCTGATTCAAAGGTCTCGGATGGACTTCAGGCCTGCTTGCTGATCCGCGCGCCGCTGCCACTGAGTTTGATCAGGTAGCGCGCCCGGCTCCGTCGGCCTGCACTGCCTTCTGGCAGGTCGTGGTTATGGTGTTCGGACACATCACTGCTCTCGAAATGCTCGTCGCCCACCAGGCTCACCACATTGGCGGGGGGCAGGGTAGCATTGAGCTTGGCCAATTCCATCGCATCTGCAGTGTGCCGCGGAGGCCAGTTCTTCAAGGTCACGCGCCGCAGCAAGGCCATGGACGACTGCGGACTGAAGGTGCGTTCCAGCACGTGAGTCACCAATCGCTTGTGAACGCGCTCCGTCACGATGACCGTGGAACACCGCGTGCCATAGCTACCATCGGGCGAACGAATGAAGGCCGGCGACAGCATGCGTTCCCACTCCTGAGTCACACCTGTATGGGGCAGCACCTCGTCAGGGTACTGAGTTGGATCTGACAAGGCTTCAAACAAAGTCATCGCCAAGTGTTCTGCGTCTTGCGCCCCATTGATCGCGGTTTTCAAGTCATCCTTGAGCTGCGAAACCTTGGGCCAAGGGGTGTCCAGGCCGGCGTTCGACAAGCCAAAAATACCTTTTTCCAGCCGGGTGGGCATGGTCTGGTTCACATTGCTGGCCCAGAAGCACTCCCCTTGAGAAAAGTCGAGCGCCAGCAGATTGAACCCGTTGTACCCATGCAGTGCCAGTTGGGGCCACAGGCGGTACATGGGCAGATCGCCTTTGAGCCAGCGCTGAACGATTTCACCGCGCGAGGCTGCTTTGGGATCCACCGCGCTGGGGTCACGTACATTGGTCAACAGCCCCAGTCGCCCCTGCGCAGTCAGGCCCAGCCACGTGCCGCCTGCGTGCAGATCTCGCCCACCCAAAATGGGCAACTCGCCGGGCGCTGGCTCCCACCAGCCTAGACGAGCGGCAGGGCGATCAAAAAACTCGTCGCGATTGGCCGCGACTACAAAGGGAAACCGGCTGCTCTGATCGAGCGCCACGGCCACTAAACACATGGGGCAAATACCTCGGTATGGCGCGGCCCCAACTGCCCGCAAGATTCGGCCTGCATGGCTAGCGCGGAGCGCTCAATATCCTTCTGAACAATGGGGGCGACGCCTGACGCGTGCTGATATACCTCCATCCAGGTCTGATGGGGGTGGGCGTCGACCCTGACAAGCAACTGGGCATTGAGCTCAGGGTGCCGCTGTCGCAAGCCGTCTTGCATGGCACGAATACGTGGCCTCAGCGACTCGGCCTGTGCCGATTCGACCTTGTAATAAATAAACAGCGAGGAAGGACTCATGACACGTATCCCATGGGCGAAACAAGACAGGCGTCTCGCAAGGTTAAAGCGGGGCAGGTGCCTCGACAACCCGCCCCAGGTGCAGATTTTGTCCAATCGCGTCAATCTACCGTGAACAAATTCACAGGCAGCTTGCAGATCAGTCGTCTTCACCCGCAGAGGGCAGAGGGTAGGGCTGCTGCCCCAGAGCCAATACAGCCCCATCGGCTGAGCCGATGTGCAGTTCGGATTCCAGTGCGTTCAATTTGAGCTCGACCACCGCCGACCACGCATTACCCCCAGGAGCGGGGGCTGCATTGACCACCATGCCAGCCGGCTGACCAGGATCGGTGCTGGCAAAGACCTCTTGCCCTGCAGCCATGGCCTGCGCGCCATGCACCACGAAAGCGCGTCGTTTGAGCGTGCCTCGGTATTGGCTGCGAGCCACAATTTCCTGCCCCGGGTAGCAGCCCTTGGCGAAGTTCACGCCCCCGACCAACTCGAAATTCACCATTTGGGGTACGAACTGATCCACCCCGGCCGTCTCAATTCGCGCCACACCGCTCATCACGTCCAGCCAGGCCCATGCGCCTTCCGGCTGAGCCGGGGAAGCCTGCAGCACTGCATGTGCTTGCTGCTCAGGCCCCACCCACAGGCAACGGACCACGCCCAGCACATCGGGCAAACGCAACCATTGGCCGCCTTGGCCGTCAGCCCAGGCCTGCCCAGGTGTATGCCCTTGGCCCACGCGTTCAGCCGATGGCCCCACGACGCCAACGGCCTTCAACTCAGCGCTGGCATCGCGCAGCTTGCACTTTGCACGCAGCACGAACATCGACAGCCGCTTCAGCGCGCCTGGCAGCACCCCCGCATCCACCATCAGCCAATAGGTATCAGGCTGGGGGCGAAAGGTCTGAAAGCTGGCCAACATGCGCCCCTTGGGCGAACAGTAGGCCGCCAGACGGGCTTGATCGGCAGGGTGGTTCAGCATGTCCTGGCTGAGTTGGCCGTGAAGGAACGTGCCGCTCTCTTCGCCTTGGGCCACGATCACACCCAGATTCGACAACGCCACGGCGCCGTCCCATGAAGAAGTGTCAGGAAGTTGAATTGCTTGCATGGTGCTCATTATGATCACGCGCCTTTATCCCCGGATAATTCAAGGATGTCATTGAAATCAATTGTTCGCTTGGGGCGCGCCCTGATTCTGCTTGTGGCTGTGGCGGCGCTGGCCTTGGGGGGCTCCGGTTGGTGGTGGGTTCAACAGCCGCTGGCCATGCGCGCCGATGTGGTGGAGGTGTCGGTCGAAGCAGGACAAACCCCGCGCGAAGTGGCGCGCGAGTGGGTCAACGCAGGCGTGCAAACTTCACCCTGGTTGCTCTACCAATGGTTCCGCTGGTCTGGTCAGTCCAAACAAATTCGCGCCGGCAGCTACGAGCTGCGTACGGGCTCCACGCCGCAAGATTTGCTGCGCATGCTGGTGCGTGGCGACGAAAGTCTGGCCACGGTAAAACTAATTGAGGGCTGGACCTTCAAGCGTTTCCGCCAGGAACTGGCCGCTGCCGACGGCTTGAAGCAAACCATTCCCACTCTGAGTGACGACGCTGTGATGCTGGAGCTGGGTATGCCCGGAGTGCCAGCCGAGGGGCGCTTCTTTCCCGACACCTACTCTTACGCCAAAGGCAGCACTGACATTGCCGTGCTGCGCCGGGCTTTGCGGGCCATGGACCGCCAACTGAACGCAGCCTGGGCCGCTCGCGGTGCCGAGGTCACGCTGAAATCGCCTCAGGAAGCTTTGATTCTGGCCTCCATCGTGGAAAAGGAGACCGGTCATGAGGCCGACCGTGGCTTGATCGCCGGGGTGTTTTCCAATCGCTTGCGAATTGGCATGCCTTTGCAGACCGACCCGTCGGTCATCTACGGCCTGGGTGATCGCTTCGACGGCAACCTTCGCAAGATCGATCTGCAAACCGACACAGCCTTCAACACCTACACCCGCCGAGGGCTGCCGCCCACACCCATTGCCATGCCTGGAAAAGCCGCCCTGATGGCAGCCGTTCAACCCAACCCGACCAAGGCCCTGTATTTCGTGGCCAAGGGTGACGGCACCAGCGCGTTCAGCGCCACACTGTCTGAGCATAATCGGGCGGTCAACCAGTACCAGAGAAAGCGCCCATGAGTTTGCCTGCTGAGTCGAACCAGATCCCCCCTGGTGTCTTCATCACATTTGAAGGCATTGATGGGGCGGGCAAAACCACCCACATGGACACGCTGGAAGCGCTGTTACGCAGCCAGGGCAGGGAAGTGGTGCGCACCCGCGAGCCTGGCGGAACGCCATTGGCCGAAAAGCTGCGGGCTTTGTTTCTGCATGACAGCATGGATGCGCTGACTGAAACCTTGCTGGTTTTCGCCGCCCGCCGCGATCACCTGACTCAAGTCATTCTGCCGGCCTTGGCCCGTGGCGCCTGGGTCATGTGCGATCGGTTCACCGATGCTACCTTTGCCTATCAAGGCGGCGGCCGCGGCTTTGACAAACAGGTACTTCAAACCCTGGAGAACTGGGTACAAGAGCAGCGCCAGCCTGATTTGACTTTCCTATTCGACCTGCCGCCGGAAGTGGCTGCAGCACGCTTGAGTGCAGCCCGCCAACCAGACCGGTTTGAAGCCCAAGACACCGCGTTTTTCACGCGAGTGCGCCAAGCCTATCTGGCCAGGCAAGCCCAACAACCTGCTCGCTTTGCACTGATCCAGGCCGACGCGGCACAAAGCGCTGTGGCACAGCAAATTGCCCAGGTCATTCAAGCCAAGGGATGGGCATGAGCGAACGGCACACCGACATCTGGCCTTGGCAACAAGGACCATTGCAAACGGCCCTGCAGCAGCTCAACAGCCACGCGGTTCTGCTGCACGGCGTGCCGGGCATTGGCCAATTTGAATTTGCACTGGGCCTGGCCCGTGCATGGCTTTGCGAAGCCCGCGAAGCAGGTGCGGCTCATGCCCCTGCCTGCGGAGCATGCGTCAGCTGCCGCCTGATCGAAGCCGGTTCCCATCCAGATCTGCAAGTCATCCTGCCCGAGGCCCTTCAAGCCCAGTTAGGCTGGGGCAGCGATGCAGCAGACGATGCCGAGGCCGCTACAGAAAAGGGCGGCAAAACCAAGAAGCTGAGCCAGGAAATCAAGGTCGATGCAGTTCGGGCCGTGGTGCAGTTTGCCCAAACCACTGCCTCTCGCGGTCGGGCCAAGGTGGTTTTGATTCACCCGGCAGAAAATTTGAACCTGGTGGCAGCCAACACCTTGCTCAAAACCCTGGAAGAACCCCCTGGCATGGTTCGCTTCGTGATGAGTGGTTCGGCACTTGACAGTTTGCTGCCCACCGTTCGCAGCCGCTGCCAAGCTTGGCGCCTGCCTCTGCCTGAAGCTGAACAGGCCAGCGCTTGGCTGCAAAGCGAGATTCCCGGCATGAAGCCGGAAGACGCCTTGCTGCTGTTGCAAGCAGCCGGGCAACAGCCCTTGACCGCACTGGAGCGACACACCCAAGGCATTGACGCCGCCTACTGGCAACAACTGCCGCAAGACGTGGCCCAGGGCCAGCCCAGCAAATGGACCACTTGGCCTTTGCCCCTACAAGTTGAAACCCTGCAAAAGCTCTGTCACGATCTGGCTTGTGTCGCCGCAGGCGCAGCCCCACGCTATTTTCCCGCCCCCAGCTTGCCCAAGGCGCCGGCGCTCTCGCGCTTGACCCTGTGGGCCGGGGAATTGAAAAAGGCACAACGGCACGCAGACCACCCGTGGAACGCGAGCCTGAAGTCTGAAGCCTTGATGCAGCAGGCCAAAGCCGTTTTGCGCACGCGCTGATTTGTTTCGTCTGTGTCAATCCGTAAGGTGGCCCAAATAGCGGGGCTAATTCACACCATCTCTTGGGATGACAGCGTTACACTTTTCCCACGATGAGCGAATTCCAAACCACTGCAATGCCTTCTGCCTTTGCCCCCGGTGGGCCAGGTAGAACCATGACCTCTGCCGGCAGCATGGCGGGATCGGCAGCCGCTGCGCCCAACCGGCCCAGTGTGATCCAGTTGGTGTTCCGGGAAAAGGGTGCGCTTTACGCTGCCTACATGCCGGCACTGACCGACGGCGGCTTGTTCGTGCCCACCACACGCGAATACGTGCTGGGTGATGACATTTACCTGTTGTTGTCGCTACCTGAGGACAATCAGCGTTACCCCGTGCAGGGCAAGATCGCCTGGATCACCCCGGCCAACGCCTCGGGTGGTCGCACCCAAGGGGTGGGCGTGCGCTTCCCCGCAGACGAAAAAACCCGTCTGTTGCGCCTGAAAATCGAAGAAATCCTCGGCACCGCCATTTCCTCGCACAAGCCAACGCAAACACTTTGAGGCAAGATTCGCGGTTCGCCAGTTAACCGCGGTTTTGCCCATGTTTGTCGATTCGCACTGCCATCTCAATTTCCCCCAATACGCTGATCAGCTCGATCAGATTCGTGCCGAGATGGCGCAGGCACAGGTTGACCGCGCCCTGTGCATCAGCACCACGCTGGAAGAGTTCCCTCAGGTTCATGCCTTGGCCACCCGGTTCGACAACTTCTGGGCCACGGTTGGCGTGCACCCAGACAACGAGGGTATTCAGGAACCCACCCTGCAAGACCTGCTGGACCGCGCCAAGCTTCCCAAAGTGGTGGGCATTGGCGAAACCGGCCTGGATTACTACCGCCTCGAAGGCCGCTCGGTGGCCGACATGGAATGGCAGCGCAACCGCTTTCGCGTGCACATTCAAGCCGCACTTGAAACCGATCTGCCTATGGTGATTCACACCCGCTCGTCCAGCGAAGACACCATTGCCATCCTCAAAGAGGCCGGACAAGGCAAAGCGCGGGGGGTGTTTCACTGCTTCACCGAAACCCAGGCTGTGGCCAAGGCAGCGTTGGACCTGGGCTTCCTGATCTCCTTTTCCGGCATCCTCACCTTCAAGAACGCCGCAGACCTTCGCGAAGTGGCCGCCTTCGTGCCGCTGGACCGCTGCCTGATCGAAACCGACAGCCCTTATTTGGCCCCCGCCCCGTATCGCGGCAAAACCAACAGCCCGGCCTACGTGCCTTATGTGGCCAAGCAACTGGCCGAGATCAAAAGGGTTTCCCCCGAGGAAATAGGCCTGGCAACCAGCCGCAACTTCGAGCAATTGTTCTCAGTTCCAGCCGCTACTTGATTGGCTAAGCACCCTCAAAAACAACACCCTGTCAGACAATTTCTGACAGGCGGTTTGGTTGTGCGGTGACTATGCGCCCCGGCCTGTGAAGCCTACAGTGAACCCATCACGACGTAACTTTTTCACACCGGAGGCACTATGCAGAACCAAGGTCTTTACGCGAATCCATTTGCTCTGATGATGGACCCCAAGGGTGTTCTGGAAGCCATGGAGCGCTCGGAGCGCCTGAACCGTCTGCAGAGCCGTGTCTGCCGTCCTCTGGACAAGCCCCTGATTCCTCTGGTCAATGGCGAAGCCGACCAGGACCTTGATGACGTGTCTGACTCGGAATGAGTTGACACAGCAGTTTGCGACAAAGCGTGCTTTTGATGCCCACCGCAAGGTGGGCTTTTTTTTTATCCGCGCTGCCAGTTCGCTTCCAGGCGCCGGCCAACCCACGCCAAACCCAGGCACAAGCAGGCATACACGGCAGCCACAAACAAATAGGCTTCCAGATAGAAGGGGCGCCAAACCGGGTCGCCCCCCAAGCCCAATGACAGACCACCGGTCAATTCGTGCAGGCCTATGACCATGACCAGAGAGGTGTCCTTGAGCAGCCCAATGGCATGGCTAACCAAGGCGGGTAATACCGCTCGCAAGGCTTGGGGCCACACCACGCGCCACTGCGTCCCCAAAAAGCCCAGGCCCAACACTTCCGCCACCTCGATCTGTTCAGCGGGCACCGATTGCAGGCCTGACCGAATGATCTCCGACAGGTAGGCCGCAGAAAATAAGGTCAATGCTATCCCCGCACGCCAGGCCAGTGGCATTTGCCAGTCTGGCGGCAGCACGGCAGGCAATAGATAAGCAGCCAGAAAGAGCAGGGCGATCAAGGGCACGCCTCGCACACATTCGATCCATGTACGACACAAAGCCGACAGCCACATACGATGTGAGCGACGGCCATGCGCCAGGGCCAGCGCCATTGGCCAGGAGGCAACCCAACTCCCCACAGCAAGCAGCAAAGTCAGAGGCAAGCCCCCCAGATGGTCTGCCGGGTCCAATCCCAGCAGAATTGGGCGAGCCTTCTCGACCACCACACCCCAGCAAGCCCCTGCGTGGCCAATGGCCTGACACGCCTGGGCATCGGGCCTGAACACGGCCTGAAAGACGGCCCAGTTCAACACCAGATACAAGAGCCAGGCACCCAACAGGCTCATCAGCAAACTGACCGGCCTGGACACAACGCCGAGCAGGGCCGCTGTCATCGCTCGCTTCATGGCGCCCCCCTTGCGGCATGACGCGCGTTGAACCCATTCATCAAAGCAGACGTCAGTAGTGACAAGGTAAGGTAGACCACCATCATCACCAGCACGCACTCCAGCGCTCGCCCAGTTTGATTGGCGGCCGTGTTGGACACCGAGACCAGATCCGGATACCCCACAGCCACCGCCAGCGATGAGTTCTTGATCAGATTCAGATACTGATTCGTCGTAGCAGGAATGATGGTGCGCAACGCTTGGGGCACCACCACCAATCGAATCGTTTGCCACCGGGTGGCGCCCAAGGTTTGCGCCGCCTCAGCCAAGCTGGCTTGAACCGATTCCAAGCCGCCGCGAATGACTTCAGCCAGAAAGGCCGAGGTGTACAGGCTCAACGCCAGGGCCACGGCCAGGTATTCCGGCGTGACCGCAGCGCCACCACTCACATTGAAAGCCTCTTGCACCGGCCACGACCATTGACCTGCAGCACCATCCCACCATGGAAATGCCAGCCCGCCTTTGCTTAACCAGACACCGGGTAGCACATGCCATGCGGCAGTGGTATCGGGCAACCATTCAACCAACAGGAAGTACCACAGCAGCAACTGCACGAGCAAAGGCACATTGCGAATGGCATCGGTATAGACCAGCCCCACACGCTGCCAGGCTCGCGACGATGACCGACGCGCCAGCGCCACCGCCGCCCCTAATGCTGTAGCCACAAGCAAAGCGGGTAAAGACACTCGCAAGGTGTTGCCCAAGCCCACCAGCATGGCGCGCCAAAGCGGCTGAGCCGAGTCGAACAAGACCAGACCGGTTTCGCCAATATCGAACCCGGCAGGCTGCCAAAGAAAGTCAGCGAATGGGAGGGGCATACACCAATCCGCCCTGGTTCCACTGCTTATTCAAGCCACGGGGCAGCTTGAGCAACGATTTGGCGCCCACGTTGCGCTCGAAAACCTCGCCGTAGTTGCCCACGGCTTTCACTGCACGCTGCGCCCAGGCCTTATCCAGCCCCAGTAGTTTGCCTGTGTCTTCACTGGCGCCCACAAAGCGCAACACAGCTGGGTCGGTGCTCCTCGCGCCTTGGTCCACATTGGCTTGCGTCAGGCCCAATTCTTCTGCTTCCTGCAAGGCAAACACCGTCCACTTCACGATGGCAAACCAATCGTCGTCACCGCGGCGCACCAAGGGGCCCAGAGGCTCTTTGGAAATCAGCTCAGGCAAGATCAGGTAGTCATCAGGGTTGGGCGCTTCCTTGTTGCGGACACTGGCTAGCCCCGAAGCATCGGTGGTGTAGGCTTGGCAACGGCCCGAAAACAGTGCCTTGAACGCCGCCTCGAAGGTATCAAACACCACGGGCTTGATGCCCAGGCCGTTGGCTCGCGAAAAATCTGCCAGGTTCTTCTCTGTGGTGGTGCCTGCTTGCACACACACCTGCGCGCCCTTGAGTTGCTTGGCCGAAGTCACCTTGAACTTCTTGGGAACCAGAAAACCTTGTCCATCGTAGTAAGTGATGGCGGCAAAGTGAAACCCCAGAGAGGCATCGCGGGTCAAGGTCCACGAGGTATTGCGTGACAACAAATCCACCTGCCCCGATTGCAGCGACGCAAAGCGCTGTTGCGCATTCAAGGGTGTGAACTTCACTTTTTCCGGGTCACCCAGCACAGCTGCGGCTACGGCCCGGCACACGTCCACATCCAAGCCCGACCAGCGGCCATGGCTATCAGGTGCGGAAAAGCCCGCCACCCCCGCGCTGACCCCGCACTGAACGGCACCACGCTGTTTGATGGCCTCCAGCGTTTTTCCGGCCCAAGCCGATTGCCCCAACAGGGCCAGCCCTGCAAGCGCCAAACTGCGTATAACCATGGGTTTGACCAAAAGCATGTGAAAACTCGACTGATTGAAGAGGAGAGCTGGGCAAGACAACCGACGCCAGCATAGCGCGAGAGCGCCTTAGACCTTAGAAATGCGTGTCAGCGTGGCCTGGCGCCCACGGCTCGAACTTTTGCATCACGCGCTCGAATCGAGACGAAGCCACCCAGCGATCCAGCCATACCTTGAGCAGAGGGAAGGGCGCAGAGGCAAACCAGACGGCATCGACTTGTACGAACTGCCGAACGAAGGGCATCAGGGCCACGTCAACCAAGGACGCCACATCCCCCATCAAGTAGG
Organism: uncultured Aquabacterium sp.; assembly: GCA_964453105.1. Lineage (GTDB taxonomy): Bacteria > Pseudomonadota > Gammaproteobacteria > Burkholderiales > Burkholderiaceae_C > Aquabacterium. Next base: position 24,244 of record CAYVOP010000006.1, read on the forward strand.
GCGCCTTTTGCAATTGCGCTTCCATGGGCTGCAGCAGGGTTTGCACACCCTGCTCGCGGTAATGCTGAAGCGGCCAATCCGGGTGACGCTCAGGGTACTTATACCGATCAAGCCATTGCTTGAAGGGGCCATCGTTCAGGCTCAACCAATGCTGCCCCGCCTCGGTAGAAGCAGGGGGTGCCCAATTTTCTGGGTCAGCCTGCTCGCACGCCCAACGCATGATGTCTAGGCTTTGATCGAGCACACGGCCATCGGGCAGCGCCAGTACAGGCACCGTGCCCTTGGGCGAAATTTCTAGCAAATGTGCGGGTTTGGCTCGCAGTACCACCTCGCGCAAACGCACCGGCACGCCTGCATAGTCCAGTGCCATGCGCGCCCGCATGGCATAGGGGCAGCGGCGAAACGAGTAAAGAATGGGCAAGGGCGCCAAGGTGCTCACAGATCTCTGCCAAACTCTTCAAGTAGGCGCTTGGCGTTGTCTGCGCAATCCATGCCCTCTGGCTTATTGTTGATGTAGTGGATCAACTCGACCAGTTGTGTCTTGCTTTCTTTCAAGCGAGCTTCCATGGCCTCGATGTCAGCCACCTTCTTCTCTAGAGCGGAAATCAACTGATCGTGCTGCCAGTTAGACAAGTCGGCAGGCAAGATCTGCTTGATCTCGTCCAGAGAAAAAACCGTTTGCTGAGCACTGTTGATGATGCCCAGCACCATCACCGCCTCAGGCGGGTACTCGCGGTAGCCATTCAATTGCCGCGACACGGCCTGCAGCAACCCTTTTGATTCGTAAAAACGAATGGTGGAGGGCGCCAAACCCGTGCGCTTGGCCAATTCGCCAATTTTCACCTGACACCCCCGAACTGCCTAACCATCAATTTAACTTTAACAGGGTCAGGCGCCGCACTATCATGAGAGTTGCTTCCCAACAGTCAAACGGAAATATTCAGATGCATCAACACGTTCTGGCTCTGTCTTTGTGTGGCCTTTTGGTCGGGCATGCATGTGCACAAGATGCGTCGCCCGTCTCCAGCCAATGCGGCGAATGGAAAGCCAGCGTTTGGGTCGATGCCAAAGCGCTCGACAAACTGCAAAAAAAGACTGAGCACGACAAGGCCGAAAAGGGCGCCAGCTACACCAAGGGCCAATTTGTGGTTTTGCTTGGCAAAGATCCCAAAACGGCCAAAGACATTCTGATTTCCGGCCGCGACAAGCTAACCAAAACCAGTGATGGCTTGGTTGATCTTCAGGGCGCCGAATTGAATGGCTTCACCTTGTCTGGCATCAACTTGGATTACGTAGACCTGAAAGGCGCGGAACTAAACGGTACCGACCTTTCTGGCGCCTCGCTTCGTGGCGCGTCGCTATACAAGGCCGAACTGGTTGGGGCCAACTTGAGCAAAGCCGACCTCACCTCAGCCAATCTGGCCAAGGCCAAACTGGTGGACGCTGATTTGTGCCAGGCCTCACTCGTCAGAGCCGACATCGAAGATGCTGCACTGAAGAATGCGTACTTGAAGGGCGCCCGTCTGGATATGGTTCGCAACTTGCCCAAGAGTTTCTACCAACACTCCACCAGCATCCTTCAGTTGGGGCTGCCTGTGCCGCCGGAAAACTGAGTTGGCAAGGTCACCTCAGTCGCTGCAACCGCCTATCTACTTAGGAGTATTCCTCATCGCTATGTAGTTGAGTATATTTCGATACCAGACAACAAATCGGGTACACGGAACCATGCTTCAACTTACACCAAACTTCCGACGGGTGCTGCTGGGCGCAGCGTGCTTGATGGCACAGAGCTTGTCTTTCGCAGGAGATCTGACCGTATCCGCTGCAGCCAGCCTGACCAATGCATTCAAAGAGATCGCCCAGAGTTTTGAACAACGCGCCCCGGGCACCAAGGTTTTGCTGAACTTTGGTGCTTCGGGCGCCTTGTTGCAACAAATGGCCAAAGGCGCGCCTGTTGATGTGTTTGCTTCAGCAGATCAGGTCACGATGGACCAAGCCGAACAAGAGGGCTTGATTCTGTCTAGCGGTCGACGCAACTTCGTCAGCAATACGCTGGTCGTGGTTCAACCCATCGACGGCACACTGGCTCTGACCCATCTGAAAGACCTTGCTCAACCTGGCGTGCGCAGAATCGCTATTGGCAATCCAGCCAGTGTGCCTGTTGGTCGCTACACGCAGCATGCGCTGAAAGCCGCGAAGCTTTGGGCCGTGCTGCAACCCAAGACGGTTAACACGCAAAACGTACGGCAGTCTCTCGACTACGTAGCCAGAGGCGAAGTGGACGCAGGCTTTGTCTATGCCACAGATGCCGCGGCCATGAAAGACAAGGTTAAGGTCAGCTACAAGGTTCCACTGCAAGAAGCGATCAGCTATCCAATCGCACCATTGAGCCATTCTGCAAATTCAGCCGAAGCAAAGCGATTTATCAACTTCGTCCTGTCGGATGACGGACAAGGCATCCTGGCCAAGTTTGGCTTTCTCAAGCCTTGATCAGCGTTCTGGCATCGAAGGTGACGTGCTGATTGCGAGATGTCGCTGCACAGCGATAAACCGCAATCGTATTTGCCACGATGTATATTATGTCAACCATATTGGACACCAATCATGAGACGACGAGCCCCACGTTCAATCTGAACCGACAACGTCCGATAGTTACAGCATGAGCTTTGGAAGCAAACCACCCCCCATCACTTACTGGACAATTGTTGGCGCGGTCATGTTGGGCACACTGCTGGCTCACATGATCGAATTGATTGCCGGTGCGGCCATTGCCAGCATTCAGTTGCAATATGCCACTTATCAAATGCAACAGGCGGCTGACCAGAATCAACGTGCCATTCACGCGGCTAGAGACGCAGCACTGCGCCAACAAGAAAACCTTCAAAAACAAATTCAGGCCCAACGGCTAGCGGCACAGCAGGCAGAGCAAGCCAAAAAAGATGCTGCAGCACGCAGAGAAGCCGCGTGGAAGGCGTTCTATACACGCCCACCTGCGTGCGACAACAACCCCATAGACAACGCGACGTTCACTCAATGTGCAAATGACCATATCCGCGCACGCAGAGAGTTTGACGAGCGATACACTCCTTAATGGGAGCAGCCATGGAATAAGTCATGGAATCCCTCCTCGTCTCGACTGGCGTTGTGGCCCTTGCCGAAATCGGCGACAAGCTCACATCGAAGATACCGATGAAATTGGTTCACGGCATCGCAGCAGGCTTATTTGCGCTACTTGGGGCTGCCACGCTGCTTGGCGCAGGCTCAAACAATGTTCGTCGACACTTTCCCAACCACTTAACAAAGTATCACTCTCATGGTGCTGACTCGCTTTGCGCTAGCCCTTTCCGGGCTGACTCTCTCATCTGCCTTATGGGCTCAGGCATCGCCTGCAGGCTCTTGGCTGACCTACGACGACAAAACCGGCGAGCCAACCTCGCATGTGCGAGTCAGCGAAGTGGATGGCTCACTGAGCGGTGCAATCGAGAAAATTCTTGACCCAGCCAAAGCTGATGCCAAATGCAACCATTGCGAAGATGAACGCAAGGACCAACCCATCCTGGGTTTGGTGATCTTCAACAACGTCAAGGTGAAAGACGACTCCCCGCTGACCTGGGACGGCGGAGACATCCTGGACCCCAAGAATGGCAAGGTCTACAAGGTCCGTATTCGTCTGGTGGACGATGGTAAGACCCTGGAGGTGCGAGGCTATAAAGGCTCACCCATGTTCGGACGCACTCAACTGTGGCATCGCGTAGAAGTTGCAGCGTCAACACCGTCAGCGTCGGCCCCGGCGGCTGGCACCAGCCCATAAGGTCTGCAGCGCCGCCTTGCGCCACGCAGGGCGGTCTACATCGCTGGAGATGGTCGACCCCAGATTGCGCAACAGGCCATCGTGCACGCCATAAATCAAGCCATGCACGGACAACGGCTGACCACGACGCCAGGCTTGCAACACACTGGTCAAACGGCTGACTTGCACAACCTGTTCAATGACATTGATTTCGCATAGCCGATCGGCCCGTTGCCGGGGATCTGCCAATGAGTCGATGCGCTTGGCATGGATATAGCGCAGGTCTTCCACGTGTCGCAACCAACCATCGACCAACCCCAGCTCTTTGCGATCTAGTACAGCCTGAACGCCACCGCAGCCATAGTGCCCCACCACCATGACGTGGCGCACCTTCAGGACCTCGACGGCAAACTGAATCACCGACAAGCAGTTCATGTCGGTGTGCAGCACCAGATTGGCCACATTCCGGTGCACAAAGACTTCGCCAGGGTCCAATCCGATGATTTCATTGGCGGGCACGCGGCTGTCCGAGCACCCGATCCAGAGGTATTGGGGGGACTGTTGTTCAGCAAGGCGGTTGAAGAAATCCGCATCGCGTTCCCGCATGCGGGCTGCCCAAGCCTGGTTGTTTTTAAAAATCTGGCCCAGACCGGAGTCGTCGGTGTCATGAAGAATCATGGAACCGAATTTAGCAAAAATGCCCTGCCCCAGTCATGACGTGCATCCAATGCCGTCGGTTTGATATCGCCCGCCCGCTGGCCAGCGTCGACCAAGGTGCGCTGAAAAACCTGCCAACCGTGTCGAACGTGCTGAACCTGCAGGGCGCCCAATTGCCCCAGCCGACGGCAGGTGGCGTAATGGTGACCGGTTGCCAGATGCGATTCCAGCACCTGCCCGATTCGATGCAGTTGCCCGGCATTCAGGTCCGCGTCTATGTAAAGCCGGTAATGCGGTGAGGCGCCGTGAGCTGGGGCCAGCATGGCAAAGCGCCAGTCAAGGCCCAGTTGGATACGGGCCTGATCCAGTCCGACTTCCACCTGGTTGGCATGAATCTTTTCTCCGAACAGGTCACTGACTCGGTCCAGTTTGCCTGCGAAGCGAACGCGAGGAGTGCCGGCTGTATGGCCCACGCACTCGATCACGTCTTTGAGGTGATAGCGATACAGGCCGCCGCCTGTGCTCAGAATGGGGCTGTATGCCCCCCCTTCCCTCAATTCATGCGCCAGACATGGCGTTTGGCTAGGGTGGTCGAGGTTGATGAATTCCAGAAAATGGCTGTTTACCGCCAATGGGCAGCCCGCATCGGTTTGCGGCAACAATGGGGCGGACACAACCCCCTCCGTCGCCAAGAGCCCTTTGCCCTGCATCGGTGTTTGGGGGAACCAGCGCTTCAATTCGGGCAGGAACTGTGCCGCAATGCTGTCCGTCCAGCAGGAGATCAATTTCAGATGGGGCCAGATCACTTCCCCTGTCACCCTACCCTGCTCTTCGACTCGCCGCCGAATGCGCGCAGCACGGGCCACAGGCAAAGTTGCCAGTAGCGCATCCAAGTTGGAGGCGATATAGGCCATCAACAACGACAGATAAGTGGGGCTCCACACCGAGATGAGGCCCAGCTCTTCCGCTGCCAGCAAATGCATGGCTGTTTGCAGGCGCCAGGAATCCATGTCAGCAGCACGGGCCACTGAGTTGGGTACCGCCATCATGCGGTTCAAGGCCCAGCGCATCAGGGGGCTGAAGTACTCGGTATCGTCATCAAAGCCAATCGCCACACCGCCTTCGGTTTGTCTCACGCCTTGTTTGGCCAGCGAGATCGACCAGTAGCTTTGCGTGCCTTTCAAACCAGGCATGCGCGTGTAGAGATCATGCAGCCAGGGGTTCGTCGCCCGAGAAAAATCGGCCAGAAGGTCGTCGGTGTAGGGAATGAATTTATTGGTCGAGGTTGACCCGCCTGAGGGCTCCAGCATGCGAACCGGGGCCACCGTCAGCACGCCCTGCTCGCCTTGGGCAATGCGGTCGATCCAGGGGCGGACGGCGTCGTAGTCCACCAAGGGAACGCAGCGCTGGTAGTCGGCGATGGTGCGAATGTGCTCGAAGCCATGCTGGCGACCGTATGCCGAGGCGGCGTTGGCGCGAATCAAGCGTTGCCAGCGGTCGTGCTGGGCCAAGGCCGGATTCTGAAACGCGGCGCATTGTGCACGCGCCGCCGCACCCAGCGACCAGACATGGGCTGACTGCAGCCCCCAAAGCAAGCGACTCATGCCGCCTGCTCACGCGACAGCAATGGGCCTCGCACTTGGTGCGTTACTGGCCAAGCTTGCTCAACGGGTTGGGGTGGCGCCCACAATGCCAGGTAGGTATTCCAATAGCCTTGCGTGGGCTGACTACGCACCACCTGCGGCATGTACAACCAGGGCACGTTGGGCAAGCGATGATGGCTGAGGTGAAAGTTGAAGTTCAGGTACAGCCACTGCATAGGGCCCCAAAGCTTCAAGTCGTACGCCCCTTCGATCAAGTGCCGGGGCGTGCGCACGTGGTAGATGTATTGCTGGCTGGACCATGAAAAGGCAAAAGCGGCGTAGCACAAGGCAACAGCCTGCCAATCGAGCCGCAGTGCAGCCCAAAGCACGGCCCACAAGGCCAGTACACATAAGGTTTCCATGCGAACCTTGCCCGCGCCTGCCCGCTGAATGAAGGCCAGGTAGCGAGCCACCGAGGTGTGCTCGCCCGAGGCAAATGCCCGACTCAGCCAGGTCGACGGGGTCAAACAAACAACCAGTGTCACCACCGGTGCGCTCAACCAGATCAAGCCGGTGATCAGAGCGTAAAACTGAAGGTGTTTCACCCAAGGGACCTCGCCTGGGCGAATGTAGTCAACCAGTTCCGCATCAGATCGGTTGACTTTGTGATGGTTGAGATGCGCCACCGTGAGCAGCTGATAGCTACCGGGAAACATGGCTGCGCAGAAAAAGCCCAGTAGGTCGTTGACCTTGCGATTCGAGTGAAGCTTGCGGTGCTCAGCTTCGTGGAGCAAGGAAAAGCCGGTTTGCATCACGAACGAAAAAACCAAGGCCACCGCGCAAGCCCAAAGCAACAGATCACCATGCCACGCCAAAGATGCGCCCCACAGCAAGGCCACGGACACGAACAACTGCAACAGCGTCACACACAGGTTCAGCCGATCGGGAATGGCAAAACGGCGGGGTTCAACTTGGAATTCTGCACGCATGAGGGCTCCTGACTTCGCCACCTTGATTACCAACCTTGCCCCTGGCGTACCGATGGGTACACCTCTGGATGCTGCTCCAGATACCACTGGCGCAATTTGGGCAGGTTTTCCAGGGCCACTTGCGGATGCAGGTGGTGAACGATGTGGAAGCCGATGTTTCGCGGGGCGAAGAACAACTGCCCCAACCAGTTCAGGTTGTGGTCCACCGTGGTCTTCATGATGGTGTCCATCTTCCGATCAACCACGGGCTGATAGTTATGCTCGACCAGCACGCGATGCCCAGCAAACAAGGCCGCCACAAACGCTGGCACGAAATAGTGGAACCACGCTGTTTCAGGCTGGAAATAGGTGAAGGTGAACAGGCCTGCATGCACAATGACTTGGCCCAACTCGGCCTTGCAGCAGTCGATCAACTCGGGCAGATGGGTGACGTCCTTGCCCGACTTGTCTTGCAGGAAAACCTTGGCGTAGCTGTTGCGCATGCCTGGAATGGCATAGGCCAACAAGCCGTAAGGGCCGCGGATCATCCACAAAGGAATCAGCAAGATGTGGCGCAACCAGATCAGCAAAAAGATGATGGGACTCCCCGCCACGGTCGGCTTGAAATAGGGGTCGGTGGTCATGCCGCTATCGCGATGATGGCGAATGTGGTGATAGCGCATGGCATTGAGCGTCGAGGCCATGGGATAGCCAGCAAAGATCTCCACAAACCGGATCTGCCAGCTTTTGCGCCGAATCGACTGGTGTGTGGCGTCATGCAGGATGACCCCGAACGAGTGAATACGCCCAGCGATCAGCACCACCCACAAGGGATAGGTCCACGCAGGGGCATAGGCCATGGCCACCCAGCAGGCCACGATCCACAACCAATCCAGCACGGTGTAGGCCGCCAGACGATTGTTGTTGGCTCGCCCCAGTAGTTCGGCCGGAACATTGCGCCGATCCAGGCTCTTTTGGCTGGAACCTGCCGCCAGCAGGGCTGACTCGAGGTTATCGACGAGATGCAGGTCGTCATTGCTGACCGTGACAGACGATGCGGACATGAGAGAGCGCCTCCAAACAATCCTAAACGAATCAATACGAACAAGTCGAATCACCTACTCGAATGGATTCGCAGTGTATTGAAACGAAAATAAAAATGCATCAGCCAATCAGCATTTACCCTCATTCAAGGGTTGATGCCTAGGCCGGCAGGCGTGCATCATCCGTCCCGTTGCGTTTCGAGACGGTTCCAATTGTTGAAATGTCTTTTTCGCAATACGCACACAAGCGATTCGTGATGCATTCACGCAAGTTCGGTTTGTTTGTTTTATGCGCGAAATCGGCGCCAGGAGTTGGGCAGTGCAAGGTTTGAAACCCGGTCAACGCAAAGTGGTCGCAGCGTCGGTAGACAGCCTGCTCCCCGAAACCTCCCTCCTCGCACGCCCCAACGGCAAACTCGGCGCACGCCGCGTGGCCGTTGGCGACTTGGAGCCCGACACCATTGCCCAGATGTGGGTTGTGTTCCGGCGCTATTACGCTGACATCAGGGGGCCCAGCCGGGATAAGGGCAGAAATAGCACATAAGCGAAAAAGTAATTAAGAAAGCCTTGCTTATGCCCTACAAGTCGCGCCCCCCATCCCATTTGATCTTGTGCACCGCCTGTGTGGCGTCGTGACGTGCGTCATGCTCGCTATGAACGTAGATGCTGGTTGTACTGATGGTTGCGTGCCCGAAGTTGTCCCGCACCGCTTTGACGTCCAGGCCAGCGTCAGTCATATGAGTTCCAGCGGTGTGCCTTAGCCAGTGGGTGGACGCTTCCTCAATATGCGCTGCTGCCGCCTCCCAGCCTTCACCTTTGGCGCGTAGACGAGCGGCTGTCGCGTGCATGACCCCTTTGACAATTTCGTGGATGGCGCTGCGGGCCAGCGGCTTCTGGACGCCAATGATGGGCATCACCAATGGGCTGCCTTCCCCGCTGGCAGGCAGCGCCGACAGGCCATTTGATTTGCGGTAAGTCATGAGTTCGGCCATCAGCTCGGCCGTGGCCGGAACGATCCGTGTCTTGTTGCCCTTGCCAGTGACTTCAAGCCACCAGCGCTCGATGCCGGCTCGATCACGCTGGCTGTAAAAGCCGCCCATCGTGCTGGAGTTGACCTCTGAGACCCGCAGCCCACCAATGTACAGAAGCGAAAACAGCCACCGGCAGCGCGCGGCATGGGCTGCTTCTCGCGGCGTGTTCGTGGGCATGGCCAGGATCGTTGCCTTGACCTCTTCCCAATGTTCATGCGGCAAGAAGCGGCTCGTCTGCCTCGGGCCGACACGGCGCCTTCGTCGGCCAAGCGAAAGCGGGTTGCCTGCGAGGTAGCCTGCCTCCACCAGCCAAGAAAACAAGGCATTGATGATGGACAGTGCATGACGCTGGCTGGAGGTAGACAACGGCCCCGCAAATGGCCGCCAATGTGGTGAATCACGCCCTGGACGTTGTCGCACGGTCATGACCCAACGTTCGGCCGGTTGAGGGTCGCCCAAGAAGCGCTCGTACAGCAGCAGATCTTCGTGCGTCAGGGATGACATGGCCACGCCGCGCTGATGGACGCACCACAGCAGGAGCCGTTCCGCCTCTTTGCGGTAGCTGGCCAGCGTTGCGGGCGTGTCAGCGTATCTCGCCAGCCAGGCCAGCACCGCCGAGCGGTCGTCGTCGGCCGCAACCTGTGTGGCACCACGTCCGCGATTGAGCCCATTCATCCCCGCGAGAACCGGAGAAATCGTCAACTGATCAAGCGGGACGATGGCATTCACGGTGTCGATGATCTCCGAACGGCGGGTAACCCGGATTTTATGGACATAAGAAAGGTTATGTCCATAGATGCCCTGCAAATTCATTAATTTCAATGATTTACGTTGTAATATTTAAGCATGAGTACCGAATCAGAAATCCAGTCCGAGATCGAATCCCTCAAGGAACGGTTCAGTGAAACCAAAGCCCTGTACAGAGAGGTCTGCGCGTTGCTGTTCTTTCGGCACGGGATCACGCCCACGGCCAGCAAGCTCTACCAGTACGTGCGCAAGGGTTCGATGAGCGCGCCGGCAGATGCGCTGACCAAGTTTTGGGAGGAACTGCGAAGCAAGGCCAGGGTGCAGATCGACCACCCGGATTTGCCGGAAGCACTTAAAGTGGCCACAGCCGATGCCGTGCAGACACTTTGGGGGCAAGCTACCGAGTTGGCCAGGACAGAGTTGGCCAGTCTGCGCGTGGAGGCCCAGGCTGAGTCGGCCAAAGCCTTGGCTGATCTGCAGGCCGAGCAGGATCGCGCCAGCGGCCTAGAAGCCCGGACGCATGAGTTGCAGCGGCGCCTTGAAGAACTGTCTGCCCTACTCCAGGCGCGTGGCGCAGAACTGGAGAGCGAGCATCGGGCGCACGCAGCCACCATGGCGCGCATGGAGGTGCTGCAGGACCAGGTCGGTGAGTTGCAGGATCAGCAGGAGCGCATCCGAGCAGACTTCGGCGCCGAGCTGGAGAAGGGGCGAACGGCCATTGAAGCTGCCAATGAGCGGGCGGCCGGTGCCGAGCGACGGGCGCTGCGCGAGATCGACCAAGAGCGGACGAGCCGCGCTGCGGCTGAAAAGCAATTGGACGGCGTACGTTCCAAGTTGGCCGAGACTGAGCGGCAAAGCCAAACCAAGGCGCTGGAGTTCGTCACAGCGAACACTCGGATCAGCGCAGAACTGGAGGCGGCCAAGGCGGCGGTCAAGACCCTCACGGCGGTCGCCGACGACCAGGCACAGCATCTTCAAAACGCCCAGCAGAAGGCCTCCCAATTCAAAGCCGAGGCCGACACCTTGCGCGGCCTTGTCGAGCAGTTCAAGCCCGTGCCGACACCTAGACCTGTACGGACAAAGCGTGGCGCTGCCTGAAGACTCGCTTCAGCTGTCCCCATAGGCTCCGCTGCATTTATGGCCAGATGAGCCAGGCCTCTTCAGCGCCCGCCTTTCTTCCGCAATGCCTTGCGAGCATTACGACGTTGCTCGCGCCGAAGTCGCCTGCCAGTTCTTTCTCGCCATCCAAGGTAAATCCCGTAAGGAATGGCGATACACATGGCCACCCCGCCGAGCACCAAGATGTACTGCAAAACAGAGTCTCGTGCCGCCATGCTCAGGCACCCACCACCTCGGCCAGCGGGAAGGTGAAAGCCAATCCCAGCGCCCAACGCAGCAGACTGCGCTCGTTGGTGCTGGACGGCAGAGCGTGGTTGTGCCCAAAGCTCATGTAAGGCCCCTGCCTTTCACCGGGTCCAACGGCAGGAGAGCATCGTCGTTGGCGTCCTGCTGCGGTTCGTCCTCGTCCTTGCGGTGGACCAAGCGGTACAGCACGGGTAACACCAACAGGGTAAGCACCGTGGACGACAAGATGCCGCCGATCACCACCGTGGCCAGGGGCCGCTGAACCTCAGCCCCGGTCCCGGTAGCCAGCGCCATCGGAATGAAGCCCAGCGAGGCAACCAAGGCGGTCATCAGCACCGGTCGTAGTCGTGTCAGCGCGCCTTCATGAATGGCCGCATCCAGGCCCAGGCCGTTGTCCCGCAAGCTGCGGATGAAGGCAATCATGACCAGGCCATTGAGCACGGCAACCCCAGACAGAGCGATGAAGCCCACCGCCGCAGAGATCGACATGGGAATGTCGCGCAGCCACAGCGCAAGGATGCCGCCCGTCAGGGCGAAGGGAATGCCGGTGAACACGAGCAGGCCGTCTTTGACATTGCCAAACATTGCGAACAGCAGCGTAAAAACCAGCAGCAGCGAGACTGGAACGACGACTTGGAGGCGCTGCGTGGCAGATTGCAGGTTCTCGAACTGGCCGCCCCAGACCGTCCAGTAGCCAGGCGGGATCTTGACCTGTTGCAGCGATTTTTCCGCTTCGGACACGAACGAGCCCAGATCGCGCCCACGCACATTGGCGCTGACCACGATGCGGCGTTTGCCGTTTTCACGGCTGACCTGGTTGGGGCCAGGCGCTGAGTCGATGGTGGCCACCTCGGACAGGGGGATGAAGCGGGCATTGGCAGCTTCCGATCCGCCGGTGCGCGAACCACCGCCAGCCAATGGAATGGGCAGCCGCCGAATCGCCTCCAGGTCCGTTCGCACCTTCTCTGGCAACCTCACCACGATGTCAAAGCGGCGATCACCCTCGAAGAGCGTGCCGGCTTCATGGCCCCCGATCGCCGTGGCGACGGTGTCTTGAATATCCCCGATGTTGAGCCCGTAGCGTGTGGCTTTCTCGCGATCAATGTTGATCGTGAGCATGGGCAGGCCAGTGGTCTGCTCAACTTTTACTTCGGTCGCCCCAGAGATGGTTTGAAGCACTGCGGCAATCTGGTTGGCGGTGCTGTTCAGCACCTCCATGTCGTCGCCAAACAGTTTCACGGCCACGTCGCTTCGCACCCCTGAGATCAACTCATTGAAGCGCAACTGGATGGGCTGAGAGAACTCGTAGTTTTGACCAGGCAGCTTGCTGACTTCCTCCTGAACGGCGGCCATCAATTCGTCACGCGTTTTGCGCGGCTCGGGCCACTTGTCCAAGGGCTTGAGCATCACGTAACCATCCGAGATATTGGGCGGCATGGGGTCGGCTGCGATCTCGGCGGTGCCGGTTCTTGCAAAGACCCGCTCGATCTCCGGAAACTTGGCCTTGAGCCGCGCTTCGAGCTGGGCCTGCATGGCCACCGACTGGGTCAGGCTGGTGCCAGGAATGCGCAACGCCTGCAGGGCAAAGTCGCCTTCGTTAAGGCTGGGCACAAACTCGCTGCCCATGCGTGAGGCGATCAGGCCGCACAGCAGGATCAGCACCGCCGCCAAGGTCAGCACGACGGGCTTGGCCCGCATCACACCTGTAAGCATGGGCTCATAAGCACGCTTGGCCGCCCGCACCAGCACGTTTTCAGTCTCGGACACCTTCTTGCCGATGAACAATGCCACGGCAGCCGGAATGAACGTGATCGACAGAATCATGGCCCCGAGCAGCGCCGTCACGACCGTGAACGCCATGGGGTGGAACATCCTGCCTTCGACGCCAGCCAGGGCAAAGATGGGCAGGTACACGATCATGATGATCAGCTGGCCGAACAACAGTGGCCGCCTGGCCTCCTGGGAGGCCGCAAAGACCTCATGGAAGCGCTCTTTGAGCGTGAGTGGCCGCCCATGGTGGGCTTGTGCGTGTGCCAGGCGGCGGACGCAATTTTCCACAATCACCACCGCGCCGTCCACAATGATCCCGAAGTCCAGAGCACCCAGGCTCATGAGGTTGGCGCTGACCTTCTGGCTGACCATGCCACTGAAGGTGAACAACATCGACAAGGGGATCACCATGGCGGTGATCAGGGCCGCGCGCAGGTTTCCCAAAAACAGGAAAAGTACGGCGATGACGAGCACGGCGCCTTCCAGCAGGTTCTTCTTGACGGTGGCGATGGCCTTGTCAACCAGGATGGTGCGGTCGTAGACGGTCACGGCATGGATGCCGCTGGGCAGGGTCTTGTTGATCTCCGCCATCTGCTTGTCAACGGCCTGGGACACCGTTCTGCTGTTCTCGCCGATCAGCATGAAGACAGTGCCCAACACCACTTCACGTCCATTGTCCGTGGCTGCGCCCGTGCGAAGCTCCTTGCCCAAGCCAACATCGGCAACATCGCGGATTCGGATGGGCGCGCCCTCCGTTTGCTTGACGATGATGCCGCCCAGGTCCTGGACGCCCCTGACTTGGCCAGGCGCGCGAATCAGGTACTGCTCCCCCTCGCGCTCGATGTAGCCGGCCCCGACGTTGCCGTTGTTGCGATCGAGCGCGGTCACCACATCGGCCAGGGTCAGGCCGTGGGCCATCAGCTTTTCAGGGAACGGAGCAACCTGGTACTCTTTGGCATAGCCACCGATGGAGTTGATCTCGGTGACGCCGGCCACATTGCGAAGCTGGGGCTTGATGATCCAGTCCTGGATCTCGCGCAGGTCGGTTGGGGTGTAGTCACTGCCATCTGGCTTCTTGGCGCCTTCCTTGGCCTCGACGGTCCACATGTAGATCTCACCCAGGCCGGTGGAAATCGGCCCCATGGCTGGAGTCACCCCGCTGGGCAGGCGCTCCTTGGCCTCTTGCAGGCGCTCATTGACCAACTGGCGGGCGAAATACAGGTCCGTCCCGTCCTTGAAAATCACGGTGATCTGCGACAGCCCATAGCGTGACAGGGACCGCGTCTGATCCAGCCCTGGCAGGCCCGCCATGACGGTTTCCAGGGGATAGGTGACCCGCTGCTCAGTCTCCAGGGGCGAATAGCCGGGCGTCTGCGTGTTGATCTGCACCTGGACATTGGTGATGTCAGGCACCGCGTCGATGGGCAGCTTTTGGTAGCTGAAAACGCCAAGGGCTGCCATGGCGACGACCGCCAACATGACAATCCAGCGCTGCTCGATGGCAAAGCGAATGATGCGTTCAAACATGATGGGCGTCCTTCGGCTCAGTGTTCGTGCTCGGCCGAAGCCTTGCCGATCTCTGCCTTGATGAGGAAGCTGTTGGCCGAGACATGGCGCGCCCCGGCTTCCAGGCCCTTGACGATCTCGGTGCGCTGGGCATCGCCACGCCCCACTTGAACGGGTACTGCCTTGAAGCCGCCCGGCACCTCGACAAAGACCACTTGCTTTCCTTCCAGCATCTGCACCGCGCTGGTGGCCACGGTGACCGGGGCGTTGGTTTCCCCGGAGGTGACTGCGACGCTGACGAACAGGCCTGGCCGCCAGGCGAGTTTGGGATTGCTGAGTACCACGCGCGCTTTGGCGGTTCTGGTGTCCTCACCGATCAGGGCGCCGACATAGGAGACGGTCCCCATGGCCACATCGTCGAAGGAGCTGGAGCGGATGGAGACCTTCTCGCCCACCCGGATCAGGGCGAGGTCCTTCGCTGGCACGCTCACCTCTGCCCAGACCAGGGACAGGTCTGAGAGGGTGAAAACGTTGGCGTCTTCCTTGATCGACTCACCGAGCGCGATGTGCTTTTCCACAATCATGCCGTCGAACGGTGCCCGCAACTCGTAGCGGTTCAGTGCACTGGCCGAGGGCGAGGCGCCCAGAGCCTTGAGCTTCTGGCTCGCGTTATCCACCGCAATTTCCGCTTCACGCAGCGCCTGGACGGCCTGCTGATAGTCCATCTGTGGCGAGATACGGTCCTCGAAAAGCTTCTTCTCCCGATCGTGCGTGGTGCGAGCCAGCACCAGTCGCTTTTGCGCGGCCAGCAGTTCGCTGCGCTGCTCGGACAGCAGCACGCTGGAGACGACGGCCAGAACCTGGCCTTTCTTGACTTGCTGACCCAGGTTTGCAGAGACGCCCTCAACAACCCCAGCCACCCGAGGCACGACGTGCGCCGTGCGGTCCTCGTTGAACTTGATCTCGCCAGACAAATCCACCGTCGTGTGGATGCTTCCTAGACCGGCCGCCTCCACCTTGATGCCGGCGGACTTGATTTGCTCGGCGCTCAACTTGACAGCGTCCTCTTCGCCTTCGGCGTGTTCGCCGGGCTTGTCGTGGTGTTCCTCGTCCTTGTGGTCCTTGGCGTCCTCATGGCCCTCGCCAGGCTTACCTTTTTCTGCGTGATGTTCGTCGTCGCTGTGGCCCTTGGCTTCTTCATGCCCATGGCCGTGCTCTTCCTGGGCTTCTCCAGCCGGAGCGGATGGCGCGCTTTTGAGGACGAAGGCACCCGCCACCAATCCAAGCAGGATGATGACGGCGATGGCCACAAGCTGGGGACGGCTGATGCGCCCAGCTTGGCGGTTGTTTTTTGGACAGGTCATGGCATGTTCTCTCATGGCTGGGACGGCGCTGCGCTGGAGCCCAGCAAGCGGTCGATGTCTGATGTGGTGCGGTACAAGTCGCTCAGCGCGCGGAGGTACTGGGCCCGCGCTTGCAGCAAGGTGCGTTGGGCATCCAGGGTCTCCAGGAAGCTGAATTTGCCCAACTCAAAACCTGTGACGGCGGCCTGCCAGGCGCTTTCGGCGCCGGGCAGGATCTCGGATCGCAGGGCCTGGATTTCGGCCTGGGCTGAACGCAATCGCTCGTTCAACTGAGCCCACTCTGTCTCCACCCGGATCTGAGCGGCTTGCAGGTCTGCCTCGGCCTTGTCATGCAGCTTCAAGGCCTGGAGCAGATTGCCCCGGTTGGTGTCCCACACCGGCAGCGGCATGGCGATGCCGATGATGGTCTGATTTCGACCCATGGTCTCGTCCCGTTTGGCGCCCAGGGTGAGCGTCAGGTCGGGGACGCGCCTCGCACGTTCCAGATCCACCATGGCCTGGCGACGGTCCACCTCCAGGCGGGCCAGGCGAAGTGCTGGAACGTCTTGCGATGCAACAGGTGTGTCGGTGGTGGGCAGGGCCTGAACCTGCACCGCGCCGGTATCCGGCCGCCAGTCCAGTGTTTGGGCACGGGGGGCAGCTGGTCCGAGCAGCAAGGCCAGACGTTGCCGTGACGATCTCAACTCGCCTTCGGCCTGCAGCAACTCGACCCGTACCCCGGCGCGCGCGACGTTGACGCGGGTCTCTTCCACTGGAGAGACCTTGCCGGCCGTGACGCGCTTGGTCACCGCATCGGCGGCCCGCCCAGCCAGGTCGGCCGAAGTTTGGGCCAGCCGAACCCGCTCCTGCGCGATGGCAGCGTTGTAGAAGGCTTCGGCCACGTCTGCGCGCACCTGGGAGCGGCGTGCCTGAATGTCCACCGAAGCCTGGGCCTGCCCCAGTTCGGCGACCGCCACCCTGGCTGATCGCTTGCCGCCCAGTTCGATGGGCTGTGCCAATTGCAGCGTGGTCGTTCGACTCTCACGCCGGGTGTCCTCGATCAGGGCCTGAATCTCGGGGTTGGGGCGGGCGCCCGCCTGAAGAACGGCGCCTTCGCCGGACGCCAGTTCGTGCTGGTTGGCCGCCAGCTGAGGACTGAACTGAAGGGCCAGTTCAATGGCCTCGTTCAATGTCAGTGCCGGTGCAGCCGACGCGGGCACCGCAGCCAAAGGCAAGGCCTGGGCAAGGGATATAGAAGGAAGTAGTGTTGCCGCGGTCAACGCAACAAGCGTCGCCAACGGTGCCATGAGGTAGCGCATCGAATTCTCCGGGTCGTGAAAACAACGAGGGGGAATTCGGCGAGAGGACAAGCCGTGGTCTGGCTATCCTGTGGACAGAAGAAAGGGAAAGCTGCCGTCTCGCCGAATCAGGCGGCGAGGCGTATGTCGGGGCGTTCTAGTCCGTCAGGAATGTGCGACGGGTGCCCCTGCACCAAGCGCTCCACGAGCACTTGGCTGGCTTCCATGGTGGGCTGACGTGAATCACAAGTCAGCGGCTGCATGGCGGCCAAGTGGCACGATGCGCAATCGTTATCGACGTGGCCACTGTGCGAATGGCCACCTTTGCCCTTTTGATCCGAGCCGCCCTGATCATCTGCGGCCGATGCATGGTGCACATGGAAGTGGTGACCAAAATGCTGGGCACCGGCCCCGCTTTCGTGCTGGCAATAGCTGGACACCGCAGCCCAGGAAATCTGGAACGGAAACCAAATCAGCAGGAAGACACAGACCAAGCGGCGCATGGGGGGAAGTATAGGGTCAGTTGTTCAGGGACATGGATGGTTGACGTGGCACGCGGGAAATCATCGATCCACACGGGCCTTGAGCAGGCGCAAGCCGTTGGCGACCACGAGCAAACTGGCCCCCATGTCGGCGAACACCGCCATCCACATCGAGGCGTTGCCAAAAACGGCCATGACCAAGAAAACGGCCTTGATGCCCAGTGCAAGCGAGATGTTCTGCCACAGCACCGCGTGCGTCTTGCGCGACAGGCGGATCAACTCCGGAATGCGGCGCAGATCGTCGTTCATGATCACCACGTCGGCCGCCTCCATGGCGGTATCGGTGCCCGCACCACCCATGGCGATGCCGATGCCGGCTTTGGCCAGCGCAGGCGCGTCGTTGATGCCGTCTCCCGTCATGGCAGTCATGCCGTGCTCATGTTGCAAGCTTTCGATGGCTTGGAGCTTGTCTTGCGGCAGCAGATTGCCCCTGGCCTCCTCAATACCGGCCTGGGTGGCGATGGTCTTGGCTGTGGCGCTGTTGTCACCTGTGAGCATGACAGGCCGCACGCCCAGGGCTTTGAGTTCTGCCACGGCCTGACGAGAAGATTCCTTGATCGTGTCGGCCACCGCAAACAAGGCGAGTACGCCCTGATCGCTGGCCAGCAGGGTGACACTGTGTCCAGCCTGCTCTTGCTCCAACAACTTCGCTTCGAGCGCGCTGTCGCACTGGCCGCGTTCTTCGATCAAACGGTGATTGCCCAGCACGTAGGTCTGGCCTTGGCACACGGCGCGCACGCCACGGCCAGGCAGCGCCTCAAAGGACTCAAGCTCCAGCGCCTGGACGGCAAGACCCTTGGAGATCGCCTGGGACACTGGGTGGTCGGATCTAGACGCCAGGCTGCCAGCCAATTGGGCGACACGCTCGCGCTCGCCCTGGATCGCGTCCCAAACCACCAGTTTTGGCTTGCCCTCAGTGATGGTTCCCGTCTTGTCCAGCGCGATCACGCGCACCTTTCGGGCATCCTCCAGGTATGTGCCGCCCTTGATGAGGATGCCGCGACGAGCGGCTGATGCGAGCGCGCTAACGACTGTGACCGGAGTCGAGATCACCAAAGCGCAGGGGCACGCGATGACCAGCAGCACCAGGGCCTTGTAGAGCGCCTGTAGCCAGGTCAAGTCCATGAACCAGGGCGTCAGCACGGCCACGGCCACGGCCACCAGGAAAACGGCCGGCGTGTACACCGCTGCGAAGCGATCAACGAACCGCTGGGTGGGCGCCCGGGTGCCCTGGGCCTGCTCGACCGCTTCGATGATGCGCGCCAAAGTGGTGTCGGTCGCCATGGCGGTGACCTTGAATGTCAACTCACCTGTTTCGTTGATCGTGCCGGCGAACACGGGGTCTCCCACGGCCTTGTCCACGGGAATGCTCTCGCCGGTGACCGGCGCCTGGTTGATGGCGCTATTGCCCTGCATGACCGTGCCATCCAAGGGGACGCGCTCGCCAGGGCGAATGCGCACCGTGCTGCCAAGTGCAATCTGCTGTACAGCGACCACGGCCCATTGGCCGTCCGCTTGCTGAACCGTTGCCTCCTGGGGACTCAGGTCGAGCAAGCCCTTGATGGCATTGCGGGCCTTGTCCACTGACCGGGCTTCGATCAATTCGGCGATGGCGTACAGCGCCATGACCATGGCCGCTTCTGGCCACTGACCGATGACAAAGGCACCGGTGACTGCCACCGTCATCAGGGCATTGATGTTCAGCTTGCCATGGCGCAGGGCTGACAGGCCTTTACGGTAGGTGTCCAGCCCTGCCAAGCCAATGGCTGCTGCGGCAAGTGCCAAACCAAGCGCCTTGAAAGGGGTGGTATCAGGCGCAAAGAACCCGACAGCTTCGGCAAAGACAGCCAGACCCAAGGCCAGGGCGTACCTGACCCATCCAGTGCTAGTGGGCGCATGGTCGGACTCCGCGCCGTGGTCTCCAGCCCCATCCTCAGTTGCATTCGGCGCCGCCACAGGTTGCGGATCGAAGCCCGCCTTGCGGATCGCCTTCAAGGCCAGGGGCAGAGCTTCAGCGGAAGCGCTGATGCCAAGCGTTCGCGCGCCGAGTTGAAACCGCAGTGCTTTGATATTCGGAACACCGTCTAGCGCGCGCCGGATCTCTGACTCCTCGGCAGAACAATCCATGGTGGCAATGCGAAACGTCGCCCAGCCGGTGGCGGCAGGGTTAGGGCCGAGCACTACAGCCGACTCTGATGTCGAGCATCCACAGCTTTGGTTTTCGCAGGCGGGACCTGTCGAGGCGCTTGTACTTGAGGCATTTGGCGTTGTCATGTCTATATTTAAAACCCTGTAGTAGGTGTAGAGTCAAGCACCTCGGCAATGCCCCTTTTTTCCACAAGCAGGAGTTCGCCATGAAGATCGGTGACCTGTCCACTCAGGCGAACACGCCTGTGGAGACCATTCGCTTCTATGAGCGTGAGGGACTGCTGCCCGAGCCGGCCCGCACGGCTGGCAACTACCGCATCTACGATGCGGGTCACGTCGAGCGGCTTGCTTTCATCCGGCATTGCCGGTCATTGGACATGGCGCTCGACGAGATCAGGGTGCTTTTGCGGCTCAAGGAAGACCCCAGCAAAAGCTGTGAAGCGGTCAACCAGGTGCTGGACGAGCACATCGGGCATGTGGCGCACAGAATCCAGGAACTCAAAGCGCTCCAAAAGCAACTGGTTGCGCTCCGAAGCCAATGCTCTCAAGAACGCGACGTGGCCCACTGCGGCATTCTGAGCGGCCTGAGCCAGGCCAGTGCGGGCACTCAGGTCGCCCACAACCAGCACGTGTCTTCAACCCATGGACGCCGTCGCTGATCGCGGCCAGGCGCTTGTGTAGCCGACCTCTAGCTTGACGATGGCCTCGATAGAAAGAACCGCCTATCCACGCTTTCCCAGGGTACTGACGCTCAAAGACGTGCAGACTTCGTTCACGCCTCGTCAAGACGAGATCGAGTGGGCCACGAAATTCGCTCGCGGCACAGACAGCCGCCTGGCCTTGCTGGTCCTGTTGAAGTGCTTTCTCTTCCTCAGGCATTTCCCGCCAGTCGAGTCGATACCAGAGGACATCGTCGAGCACGTCTCCGCATCCTTAGGGATGGCGCCCATCCGGACCATTTCCTACGCCAATCCCACCGCCCTGTATCGTCACCACAAGGTCATCCGAGACCTGCTGGGGGTTGAGCCTTACACCGATGCGCAAACTCGCCCGCTGGCCGTTACCTTGGCCCTCAAGGCAGCGGCCGTGGTGGAGACAAGGGTGGACATCATCAACTGCGTGATTGAGGATCTGATTCGCCAAGGTCACGAACTGCCTGTTTTCCGCACCTTGGACGACATTGCAGAGCAGGTGCATGCCGATGCACAGACGGCCCTCCATGTGCAGATTGAAGACCAATTGAGCGATGCGCAGCGGCGCTGGCTCGACAAGCTGCTGGTGACGGATCTGCCCTTGCGGCGCACCCTCTATAACCAGCTCAAGCAGTCCGCCAAGAAGACCTCTCGTCAGCATCTGGACATGCTGCTGGACCAGGTGAGGTGGCTCGATGGTCTGCCGGCGTGCGACGACTTGCTCAGCACGGTGCCGGCGATCAAGCTTAAGCACATGGCGGAAAGGGCTGCCGTTCTGGATGCCGGCGATCTAAAGGACTTCACAGCGCCAAAGCGACACGCCCTCATCCTGGCGTTGATTCGCCAAATGCGCATTCGGGCCCGAGATGACGTGGCAGAGATGTTCATCCGGCGCATTGGCGCTGTGCACAAGCGTGCACGTGAAGAGCTTCAGTCCATTCAAGCGCGTCAGCGCGAACTCAGCGATGCCCTGGTGGCCACGCTGGAAGATGTGCTGGACATCTTGGCGCAAGAGTACGACTGCGCCACGACTGGCCAGATGGTTAGGCAGTTGCTGGCCCCGGATGGAACCGTGGACGAACTGCGGGCTGATTGCGAAGCCATCCGTGTCTGGAGCGGGAACAACCATCTTCCCTTGATCTGGAAGCCTTTCAGCACCTGGCGCCACGCCATGTTCCGGATGGCCAATGCGTTGCAGTTCGAGGCCGCAACCCAGGACAAGCGGCTGCTCAATGCGCTCGCTGTTGTGCTGGCCAACGAGCACAAGAAGGCCGAGTGGGTTGAGGATGACGTGGATCTGTCGTTTGCGTCGGAGCGGTGGCGCAAGCTTGTGCGCCGGTCACACGGTCTGGGCAACCCGACAAACCGCAGGTTTCTGGAGGTGTGCGTCTTCAGCCACTTGAGCAGCGATCTGCGATGTGGTGACATCTGCATCGAAGGCTCGGAAGCATTTGCCGACTATCGCCAGCAACTCCTGACCTGGGAGCAGTGCAAGGAGCGGCTTGCAGAGTATTGCGACAGGTTGGATCTTGCCACCAGCGCGCAGGCTTTTGTTGGCGACCTGAAAGCCCTGCTGGAGGAAACCGCACAGCGCGTCGACCAAGCCTTCCCAGAGCATGCGGGTGATGTCGTCATTGGCAGCAATGGGGAGCCCACCTTGCGCAAGGTCATGGCCAGGGATGTTCCCGCCTCGGCCGTTGCCTTGCAGGCCACCATTGAAAGCCGCAACCCCACACGCAATTTGCTGGACATCTTGGCCAACATCGAGCACTGGACGGGCTTCACCCGTCACTTCGGCTCGCTCTCAGGTGACGATCCGAAGTTGAAGCAGGCCCGTGAGCGCTACCTGCTGACCGTCTTTGCGATGGGCTGCAATTTGGGGCCCACACAGGCGGCTCGCCACCTTTCCAACGGCGTGACGCCGCACCAGTTGTCATACGCTAACCAGCGCCACATCAGCCTGGATCAACTCGACAACGCGTGTCGTGACTTGACCGAGCTATACCTGCGGCTCGATCTGCCCAAACTTTGGGGCGACGGCAAGAAGGTGGCCGCCGATGGCACACAGTACGATTTCTACGACCAGAATCTGTTAGTCGGCATGCATTTTCGCTACAAGCGGATGGGCGCGGTGGCCTACAGGCATGTCGCCGACAACTACATCGCGGTGTTCCGCCACTTCATCCCGCCAGGCGTGTTGGAGGCCATCTATGTCATCGAGGGCCTGATGAAGGCCGGCTTATCTGTGGAGGCCGACACGGTGTACTCAGACACGCACGGGCAATCTGAGACGGTGTTCGCCTTCACGCATTTGCTTGGCATTCAGTTGATGCCGCGTATCCGCAATTGGAAGAGCTTGCACTTCTATCGTCCGAACAAGGGGGTACGCTACAAGCACATCGACCGGCTTTTCAGCGAGACGGTGAACTGGAAGATCATTCAGGACCACTGGCAGGATCTAATGCAAGTGGCGATCTCAATCCAGGCTGGCCGTATCGCATCACCTATTTTGCTGCGCAAGCTCAGCCATGAAGGCCGCCACAACCGGCTGTTCGCCGCAGCCCGAGAGCTTGGCCGGGTGCTGCGCACCATCTACCTGCTGAAATGGATCTCCAGCAAAGAGATGCGCCAAGAGGTGAGTGCCACCACCAACAAAATCGAGTCGTACCATGCCTTCACGAAGTGGCTGAACTTCGGCGGTGATGTCATTACCGAGAACGATCCAAACGAACAGCAAAAGCGGCTGCGGTACATCGATCTGGTTGCCTCGGCGGTGATCTTGCAGAACACTGTGGACATGATGCGTGTCCTTCAGGGGCTACACGACGCCAATGAACACGGCGACCCGGCCGATGTTGAGTACCTCAGTCCGTACATGACCACGTCGATCAAACGCTTTGGCAGCTACCACCTTGATCTAAAGCGGGCTCGGGAGCCATGGTTGAAAGAAGCCTGGTTTCAAGAGGCAGCGCAAAGGGCAAGGGCAGCGGCGGAGCAGGGCTTAGAAGGTCAGCGGGTGTGATGCGCCAATTGCGTCACGACTTATCGGTTTAAGTAATAAGCAGGCGCATGAGGATTCGTTTATCGCTTATGTGCTATTTCTGTCTTTATCCCGGCTGCCCCCC
>CAYVOP010000007.1:0-44490 GCA_964453105.1 uncultured Aquabacterium sp.
CTGGCCATCAGCAAGCAATTGCTGCCGGTGTACGACAAGCCCATGGTGTACTACCCGCTCAGCACCTTGATGCTGGCGGGCATTCGCGACATCTTGCTCATCAGCACGCCGCAAGACACGCCACGCTTTCAGCATTTGCTGGGCGATGGCAGCCAGTGGGGCATCAACCTGAGCTACTGCGTGCAACCCAGCCCGGACGGCCTGGCGCAAGCCTTTATATTGGGGCGTGACTTCATCGGCAACGACCCCAGTGCCCTGGTGTTGGGCGACAACATTTACTACGGCCATGCCTTTCAGGGTTTGCTCGAGAGCGCGACCGAACGCAGTGCCGGTGCCAGTGTGTTTGCCTACCACGTGCATGACCCCGAACGCTATGGCGTGGTCGAGTTCGACAGTCAGCAACGCGCATTGAGCATCGAAGAAAAGCCCAAACAGCCGCTGAGCAACTATGCGGTCACCGGCCTGTACTTCTACGACAACCAAGTGTGCGACATTGCTGCGGACATCAAGCCCAGCCCACGTGGTGAACTCGAAATCACCGACGTAAACGCGTTCTATCTGAAGCAAGGCCAGCTCAATGTGGAAATCATGGGCCGCGGTTATGCTTGGCTAGACACCGGCACCCACGATAGCCTTCTTGAGGCGGGGCAATTCATTGCCACGCTTGAGCGTCGGCAAGGCCTCAAGGTTGCTTGCCTGGAAGAAATTGCCTACCGCGGGGGCTGGATCACGGCGGAGCAGGTGGAAAAGCTGGCTCAGCCCATGCTGAAGAATGGTTATGGCCAATACCTGCTCAAGGTCATCAACGACAAGATTTACTGATTTGCAATTTTTATGAAACTGATTCCCACGCGCATTCCCGATGTGGTGATCGTCGAGCCAGCTGTTTTCGGTGACGATCGCGGCTGGTTCATGGAAAGCTTCAACCAGACCCGTTTCGAGCAGGAGCTGACGCGTTTGGGTTTGCCTGTACCGCGCCCCTTTGTGCAAGACAATCATTCTTGTAGCAGGGCAGGTGTGTTGCGGGGGCTGCACTATCAATTGCCCCCGCATCCCCAAGGCAAGCTCGTGCGCGTGGTGCGTGGTGCAGCTTTTGATGTGGCTGTTGACATTCGCAAGGCATCGCCCACCTTTGGTCAATGGGTGGGTGTGGAGCTGACTGCAGCGAACCACCGCCAGCTCTGGATTCCCGAGGGCTTTGCCCATGGTTTCCTCACTTTGCAAGACGACACCCACTTCCTCTATAAAACCACCGATGTCTATGCACGTGATTGCGAGCGCAGCATTTTGTGGTCTGATCCTGCCATTGGCATTGACTGGCCCTTGGCGGGGCTGACACCCCAGTTGGCGGCGAAGGATCAGGAAGCCAAATTGTTGAAGCTGGCTGATGTCTTTTGAAGCGCGACGCTTTTTAAGCAAATGGGGTACTTACGCCTTGTTTGCTGTGTTTGCGGTGTGGTGTCTGCATGCTTTCAAGCGTGACCTGGCGCAGATCGATCTCCAAACATTGCGACATGCCGGGCCAACCATTGCGTTGGTCGGTGGGCTGTCCTTGTTCAACTACGCTTTGCGGGTGGTGCGTTGGCGCATTTATCTTGCCAAGCTGGGGCAGCGTCTGCCCTGGGGGTTCACGGCATTGACCTTCATGTCGGGGTTTGCCTTCACCCTTTCGCCGGGCAAGCTGGGTGAGATGGTGCGCGCCAGGTACTACCTGCCTCGCGGCATCAGCGCCAGCAGCTTGACTGGGGCCTTTTTTGTCGAGCGCTTGCTCGACTTGCTGGTCATGATCATCCTCGCCTCGGTGGTGTTGGCAGAACTGCAGGCCTATCGCTATTTTTTTTGGGTCGCGGTGGCCTTGGTCGGGGGCTTGCTGGTCATGCTGGCTGTGGTGCCTTGGCAGCGTGTGAAGGTGCCCCTCTTGCAGGGGGGCATCAACATGCTGGCGCATGCACGCCAGTTTCTGGCGCCAGGGGTGCTCGTCAGCGGTCTGGTGATCGGCCTGATTGCCTGGCTGGCAGAAGCCGTCGGCTTGAAACTGCTGGCTGATTTGGACCCCTCCGTGTCCATTCCGTTGGGGTCTGCCGTAGGCATTTATGCATTGGCGATAATCGTCGGCGCGCTGTCGTTTTTGCCAGGAGGGTTGGGTAGTACCGAGGCTGTGATGTCGGCTTTGTTGGTGGCGCACGGCATGTCGGTGCCGCAAGCCATTCTCACCACCCTGATCTGTCGTTTGCTGACCCTGTGGTTGGCGGTGGTAATTGGTTGGCTGTGTGTCTGGCGTTTGCGCCATCACGCAACCGAATTGCCGGGTTGAGGTTCCATGTCCGATAAGACTCCCATTTGTGTTGATCTGGACGGATCGCTGATTCACAGCGACCTGTTGCTTGAGTCGTTTCTGTTGCTGATCAAGCGCAATCCGCTGTATTTGCTGTTGATCCCTTTTTGGTTATTGCGCGGCAAGGCGGTTCTCAAGGCGGAAATCGCCGCCCGGGTGGAACTCAATGGGGCCGCTTTGCCCTACACGCAGGCGTTCGTGGCGTGGCTGCGCGAACAAAAGCAGCAAGGCCGGGCCTTGTGGTTGTGCACGGCATCTGACCACCGTCTGGCACAGGCGGTGGCCGATCACCTCCAGATTTTCGATGGGGTGTTGGCCAGCGATGGGCAGACCAATCTGTCTGGCAGCAACAAGGCCAAGGCCCTGGTGGCTCGCTTTGGCGAAAAGGGGTTTGACTACTGTGGCAACCACCGTGTTGACCTCAAAGTCTGGGGGCATGCTCGTCAGGCCGTGGTGGTGAATGGGGCAGCGGGGCTGGTCAAGCAGGTGCAGTCTGTTGCTGCGCTGGGCCCGGTTTTTGAGGCCCCGGTATTAGGCCTTCGCGCGGTGACCAAAGCTTTGCGCGTGCACCAGTGGGCCAAGAATGCGCTCATTTTCGTGCCCTTGGCCACAGCACACCGAATGAATGATGGCGGTGCGCTGATCCACAGTCTGATGGCTTTCCTGGCGTTCAGTTTGTGCGCTTCATCGGTGTACTTGCTCAACGATATGCTCGATCTGGAATCGGATCGTCAGCATCACAGCAAGTGCCGTCGGCCCTTTGCGTCCGGCCAGATCAGTCTCTTGTTTGGCTTGGTGATGGCGCCTGGCTTGCTCGTGGCTGCCATTGCGTTGTCCAGTTTGTTGCCTTGGCAGTTCCTGGGGGTGCTGGCCGCGTACTACGTGGTCACCCTGGCGTACAGCTTCAAGCTCAAGCGCGTGGTCATGATCGACGTGCTGGTGTTGGCGGGGCTCTATACCGTGCGCATCGTGGCCGGCGCGGCGGCGGCAGCCATTCCGTTGTCGTTCTGGCTGTTGATGTTCTCCATCTTCATCTTCCTCAGTCTGGCCATCGTCAAGCGCTACGCCGAGCTCTATGTCATGCGTGAAAAGGGCAAGCTCACGGCATCGGGGCGTGGTTATCAGGTGGCCGACCTCAGCATCTTGCAAAACCTGGGCACGGCATCGGGCTACATCAGCATTCTGGTGTTGGCCTTGTATGTGAACTCGCCAGACATTGCTGTCATGTATGGTCATCCCAAAGTGGTCTGGGCGCTGGTGCCGGTCATGCTGTACTGGATCAGCCGCATCTGGATGGAAACCCATCGCGGCAATATGCATGACGATCCCCTCGTCTATGCCATGAAAGACCGCATCAGCCTGCTGACAGGTGGTGCGGCGGTGGCCGTCATGTGGCTGGCCATGTGAGCCTGGCGAACATGAACACCAGCAACCGATCCATCACGTCTTGGGGCCGGGTTCTGTGGCCAGAACACCATGTTCAGACTCTGGTGGATCGGCATCGCCCGTGGGGTGAAGTGGTGGGTCAAGACGCCTTGCAGCGGCATACCTGGCTGCCTTTTGGTAATGGCCGCAGTTATGGCGACAGCAACCTCAATCCGGGGCAAGGCTTGTTGCAAACACGGCATTTGGATCGGTTCATCGCTTTCGATCCTGCCACCGGCTTGCTGCGTTGCGAGGCTGGGGTGCTGCTGTCCGACATCTTGCGGCTGGTGGTGCCGCAGGGCTGGTTCCTGCCCGTCACGCCGGGCACGCAGTTCGTGACGGTAGGGGGCGCCATTGCCAACGATGTGCATGGCAAGAATCACCACGTGGCGGGTTCGTTTGGCAACCATGTGACTTGTTTCGAGCTGACACGATCTGATGGCACGCGCCGCGTTTGTTCGCCGCACGAGCATGTTGACTGGTTCGATGCCACCATTGGGGGCTTGGGGCTTACGGGTGTCATCACCTGGGCCGAGATCCAGTTGCGCCGCATTGCCAACCCCTTGATGGACTCCGAGACCCTGCGTTTTCGCAGCGTCGATGAGTTTTTTGAAATCAGCCAGGCGTCCGAGAAGGACTACGAATACACCGTGTCGTGGATCGACTGCGCGTTCACCGGCCGGCGGTTGGGGCGCGGGCTGTTCAATCGTGCCAACCATGCGCCAGCGGTGTGCCAGCCGCAGTGGCTGGAGACGGATGTGCCGGCGGGCCTGGTAGATCAGGCGCGGCGTGTGCCGGTGACGCCGCCTGTTTCACTGATCAACCAGTTGTCTCTCAAGGCGTTCAACACGCTGTACTTCCACCGTCAGCGTGGCGATGTGCAGCGAAGCCTGCAGCACTATCGGCCCTTCTTTTACCCGTTGGATGCCTTGCTGGAATGGAATCGCATCTATGGTCCACGCGGTTTTTACCAGTACCAGTGCGCCATACCGCCCGAGCGTGCGCTGGCTGCCACGCGAGAGCTGCTGGAAGTCATTTCGGCCAGTGGTATGGGTTCATTCCTCGCTGTGCTGAAGCAGTTCGGTTCGGTGCCCTCGCGTGGCATGTTGTCGTTCCCCATGGAAGGCACCACGCTGGCGCTGGACTTTCCTAATCAGGGGCCCAAGTTGCATCGCCTCTTTGGTCGGCTGGATGAAATCGTGCATCGCCACGGTGGGCGTCTGTATGCCGCCAAAGATGGTCGGATGACGGCCGCCTTGTTCCAGGCCGGCTACCCAACGTGGCGCCAGTTCCTGCCCTATATCGACCCGCGCCTCAGCTCCGGCTTCGCACGTCGGGTCATGGAGATTGCATGAGAAAAATTCTGATCGTGGGCGCCAACTCGGCCATCGCCCAGGCCTGCGCGCGTCGCTGGGTTCAGCGTGGCGATGCGGTGTTCCTCGCTGCGCGTGGTGCCGCACCGCTGCAGTCGCAGGTGGATGACCTGAAAGTGCGTGGCGCACGCAGCATTGGCTCGCGTGTGTTCGATGCCAACCAGTTGGCTGACCATGCGGCCTTGTTTGACGAGGCCATCCGCGCCCTGGGTGGGCTTGACACCATCCTGATCGCCCATGGCACCTTGACCGATCAGGCCAAGGCGCAAGCCGAAGTCGATTACGCCCTGGCTGAAATCGCCACCAATGGCACATCGGTGGTGTCGCTCATGACGCTGGCTGCCGAACGCTTCGAGCGACAAGGCAAGGGCGCCATTGCGGTCATCTCTTCGGTGGCGGGTGACCGTGGTCGCCAAAGCAACTACGTGTATGGCAGCGCCAAAGCGCTGGTGTCGGCCTTCGCCTCGGGCTTGCGCCAGCGGCTGGCCAAGAAGGGGGTGTCGGTCACCACCATCAAGCCAGGCTTTGTCGACACGCCCATGACCGCCGCCTTCAAAAAGGGGGCCTTGTGGGCGCAGCCCGATCAGGTTGCCAAAGACATTGTGGGCGCGGTCGATAAGGGCCGCACGGTGGTTTACACCCCGGGCTTCTGGCGCTTCATCATGCTCATCATCAAGCACATTCCAGAAGGCATCTTCATCAAGTTGACACTGTGATGACAGCTTGAGCAACTCCCCTTGAATCAGGCGTTTTGAGGGGATTCGCTTGAGCCATTCGGCTCAGACTACGTTTTGTCATACTCGATCCCTAGACTGGTCGGCGTACTGCAAAACGCGAGTCTCGTATGACCTTTCAGCTCATTTTTTCCATCGTTCGGGCACGATGGATCGTGGCAACCAGTGTGTTTGCCACGGTGTTTGCGGCGGTGGTGGCTTTCACCCTGCTCATGCCCAAGAGCTACACCGCCAATGCCTCCATCATCCTCGACATCAAGGGTCAGGATCCGATCGCGGGTATGGTGTCGCCGGCTCTGGCTGCGCCGTCTTACCTGATGACCCAGGTCGATGTGGTGACCAGCAATCGGGTGGCGCTCAAGGTTGTGCGCGACCTCAAGCTCAACGAAATGGCCGACCTGCGCAAGAAGTGGCAGAACGCCACTCAAAGCACAGGCGATTTCGAGGCCTGGTTGGCCCTGCTGCTCAAAAGCAATCTGGAAGCCCGGCCTTCGCGCGGCTCCAACGTCATCTACCTTTCCTACCAAGCGGCAGACCCCAACTTCGCTGCAGTGGTTGCCAACGGCTTTGTCAAAGCGTATTTGGACACCACGCTCGAATTGCGCACGGCGCCAGCCAAGCAGTACAACGATTTCTTTGACGCCAACGCCCGTGCCTTGCGCGCTGAGTTGGAAAGAGCCCAGGGGCGTTTGTCTGAATTTCAGCGTAACCAAGGTTTGGTTGTGACTGACGAGCGACTGGACGTGGAAACCGCTCGACTCAATGAACTGTCTTCTCAGTACGTGATGACGCAAGCTGCGGTGGCAGACTCGGGCAGCCGTCAGAACGCAGCCAATGCGCAAGGCGACAAGTCGCCAGATGTGCTCAACAACCCCATCGTGGCGGGCCTGAAGTCGGACATCAACCGTCAGGAAGCTGCCTTGGAGCAGTTGACCACGAAGCTGGGTGATCAACACCCCTCCGTGATCGAGGCACGCAGCGGTGTGGCCGAGTTGCGCCGCAAACTTGACTCCGAAGTGCGTCGCGTCACCAGCAGTGTGGGGGTGGGCAACAGCGTCAACATCAACCGTTCTGCGCAGATCAAGTTGGCTCTGGATGAACAGCGCACCAAAGTGCTGAAGATGAAGGCTGTGCGTGACGAGGCCACCCTGCTGCAGCGCGATGTGGACAACGCACAGCGAGCCTATGACGCCGTGGTGGCCCGCATGAGCACCACCAGCCTGGAAAGCCAGGTCAACCAAGCCAACATCAGTGCGCTGGAAATGGCCAAGGCACCGTCTACCTATTCCAGCCCGCGTTTGTTGACCAATTTCGCATTGGGCTTCTTGATCGGCTTGATTCTGGCTGTGGCCGTGGCCTTGATCCTGGAGCGCTTGGACCGTCGCCTGCGCGCCAGTGAAGACCTGGATGCCCTGTTCCAGTTGCCGCTCCTCGGCGCGGTGCCTGCCTTTCGCAAACTGGCGCAGGTCTCTGATGCCGGTCGCCGTCTGTCTTTGAGCCGCGCTCCCCTGCGGGCCTTGACCCACAAAGTCGCTTCATGATGCACAACGCTTCTACTTCCACCGGCAGCAGCACGCAGCCTGATGGCGCCTTGGGCCACATTCTGCAAAAGACCAAGGGCCTGACAGCCGAGCAGGTTCAGTCCGCGCTCGACTACCAGCAGCAACATGGCGTGCGCTTTGGTGAGGCCGCCGTGGCCCTAGGGTTTGCTGTGCCCGACGATGTGGTCTGGGCCTTGTCGCAGCAGTTTCGCTACCCCTATTCGCCCCGATCTGATGCGCGTATTCACGCCGAGCTGGTGGTGGCGCACTCCCCCTTCGAAGACGAAGTGGAGTCCTTCCGCGATCTGCGCTCGCAATTGCTCATGGGGGTGTTCAGCGAAACGGGCTCTCGCCAGGCACTGGCCATTGTCAGTTCCGATGAAGGCGACGGCAAAACTTTTGTGGCCGCCAATCTGGCAGTCGCATTCAGTCAATTGCCTGGTCGCACGCTCATCATCGACGCCGACTTGCGTGAGCCTCGCTTGCATGAAGTCTTCGGTGTCGAACAGGATGTGGGCCTGACCGGCGTGCTGTCGGGTCGCGCTCAGCCCAACGTGATCAAGCCGGTTGAGCACTTGCCCAATCTGTACATGATGCCGGCAGGTGTTCTCGCACCGAACCCAGCAGAACTGTTGCAAGGCCCGGCCTTCAGCCTGTGCCTGAAAGAGTTGCTCAGTCGGTTCGACTACGTGCTGGTAGACACCCCAGCGGCATCAACCGGGTCCGATGCCCGTGTCGTCGCGGTGCACTGTGGTGCGGCCCTGTTGGTGGGGCGCCGCAACAAGAGCCGCGTTCCTCGCATGCAGTCACTTGTCAAATTGCTGAATAAAAGCAAAGTCAAGATGGCGGGCGTCTTGATGAACGAGTTCTGAACACCATGGCCATTCCCGCCAACGACGCGCTGGCAACACGCGCCGACAGCCGTAGCTGGTTGCCCCTGCCACTGGATGTGGTCATCTTGTTTGCGGGCCTGCTGGGCTTGTACGGCATGACTGTCTACCGCCTGCTGCAAGACGACTCGGGTGGCTTGTGGAGCCAAGGCGAGCACAGCCATGGCCCCATCATGCTGACCTTGTCGCTGTGGCTGCTGTTCAACCGCTGGCGCGAACAGTCTGAGGCGGGTGAGTTGGCGCTCAAGGGGCAGGGCTGGGCCTGGCCGGTCATGGCGCTGGGCATGGCCTTGTTTGCCTGTGGTCGTGCGTTGGGCATCATCTATTTCGAGGTAGGGTCGTTCATTCCCATGTTGGCCTCGGTGGTGCTGCTGATCGGCGGCACGCCTTTGCTCATGAAGTTGAAGTTCCCAGTGTTCTTCGCCATCTTCATGATTCCGCTGCCGGGCTTCCTGCTTGACCCCATCAGCCACTTCATCAAGCTGCGCATTTCCATTGTGGTCAGCGAGTTGCTGTGGGCCTTCAATTACCCCATCACCCACACGGGTGTCGTCATCAACATCGGGCCATATCAGTTGTTGGTGGCTGATGCCTGCGCGGGCATGCGCACCCTGTTCATGCTCGAAGCCATGGGCATCTTTTACCTGAATGTGTTCCGTCACAGCTCTTGGGTTCGCAACGTGGGCCTGGCCCTGCTGATCGTGCCCATCTCATTCGTGGCCAACATGATCCGGGTGCTGTTCCTCACCCTCATCACTTTTCACTTCGGTGATGAAGCAGGGCAGGGCTTCTTGCACGGCTTTGCCGGCATCGTGCTGTTTACCAGCGCCATGTTCCTCATGATGGGCATTGACACCCTGTTGCGTGTGGTGTCCCGCCGCTTCGATTCCTCTGCCAGCCCAAAGGCCGTCGCATGAGCCAGACCACCTACTTCAAACCGCTTCGCATCAAAGTGGTCACGGTGGCCGTGGCCCTGGGCTGCATGGCCATGGCACTGGGTGCAGGTGAATTTTTCCGGCCTCGTGCTTTTTGGGCCGATGAAATCGGCAACCCGCAATACGAACACCTGTTGCCCGAACAGTTTGGTGACTGGGTGACCTTGCCCAACGCCTCGGCTGCGGTGGTCAATCCCGTTCAAACCGAAATGCTTGACCGCATCTACAGCCAAACGGTAGCGCGTGCCTACGTGAATCGCAAAACAGGTCGGGCCATGATGCTGTCGCTGGCCTATGGCCGTGACCAGTCAACCGACACGCAATTGCACACACCCGACATGTGCTACCCCTCGCAGGGCTTTCGGGTCATGGAGCGCAACAAGCACCAACTCCACACCCCATGGGGCAACTTGCCTGCAGTGCAGCTGCGTACCGCCATGGGCCAACGCATTGAGCCTTTGACCTATCTGGTCCGCACCGGCGATGTGGTCACCGACGGTTCACTGCCTCGCAATTTGGCCCGTCTGGGCTTGGCTGTGCGTGGGTTCAAGATGGATGGCTTGCTCATCCGTGTTTCTGAAATCACCAACAGTGACGATGCCTTTGCCCAGCAGGAAGCCTTCCTCAATGAATTGTTCGGGGTGCTTTCCGCTGCCGATCGGGCCAAGTTCATCGGTCGACCCATGCAGGGTGTAGCCGGCTGAGGTTGAGGCATGAATCCGATGTTTGCGCGCATTGTGGCCGCCATGGGGGCAGGCGCCCTGGGGCAGGTCATCAGCATCGTGATTCAGGTGGCGTCCTTGCCGCTGTTCCTGCTCCATTGGGATGCCAATCGCTACGGCACCTGGCTGATGCTGTCTGCCGTGCCCACCTACTTGCTCATGGCCGACGTGGGCATGGTGGCCACGGCCGGCAACCGCATGACCATGGAAATGGCGCGTGGCCGGGCAGAGTACGCCAACCGCATCTTTCACAGCGCCACCGTGTTCATGGTGGCTGTGTGTGGCACCGCGGGTTGTTTGGTCACGGCGATCTTGCTGAGTGGCTGGGTGCCCTTGCCGGTGGATCAGACCCAAGCCTTGTGGCTGCTCATGCTCAGCGTGTTAGCGGCCCTGTTCACCGGCTTGAGCGAAGCCGCCTTCAAGGCCACAGGGCGTTACGCCCTGGGTACCTCCATGGGGCACTTGATCCGCTTGAGCGAATGGCTGGGCGGGCTGATCGGCCTGTTGACCGTGGGCAGCTTTCCGGCTGTGGCCATGGGGGGGCTGCTGGCACGGGTGGCCGGTTTGGCTCTGATCATGTGCCTGGCCACCCGCAAGCAAGCGGGTTTGAATTGGGGTATGGCGCATGCTCGCCGGTCTGACGTGCTCGACATGGTTCGGCCTGCCATGTCTTTCATGGTGTTCCCGCTGTCCAACGCACTCACCTTCCAAGGCGCCACTTTGCTGGTGGGGCACGTCTTTGGTCCGGCACTGGTTACCGTGTTCAATGCCCACCGCACTTTGGCGCGGGTGGCGGTGCAGGTGACCAGCGTGTTCTCCAATGCCATCTGGGCCGAGTTTTCTCGCCTGTATGGCCTGGGTGACCGCATGGGCCTATCGGCCTTGTATGGGCGATCTCTTCGCAGCGGCACGGTGGTGTGCGTAGGCTTCAGTGCCGTGCTGTATTTGGTGGCGCCGTGGCTGATTGGGGTCTGGACGCATGGCCGCATTCAAATTCAACCCGCCTTGCTGGGGTGTTTGCTGGTGTATGCCGCTGTGGCGGGCATATGGAATGTGCCGCGTGTTTTGCTCATGGCCTGTAATCAACACATGGGGCTGGCACCCTGGTTCCTGGCGCTGTCCACCCTCATGTTGGTTCTGGCCTATGGCCTGGCGCAAGCCATGGGTTTGGCGGGTGTGGCGTTGGCCATGTTGGTCGCTGAGGTCATCATTGCTGCAATCTGCTTGCAGCAGGCCGGTGAACTCATGCGCGACCTGTCTTGGCACGAGGTAAGCCAGTCATGAAGGTGGCCTTGTCAACACCGGGCAAATTTCATACCTTTGATCTGGCGCGCGAACTGCATGCGGCCGGCATGCTGCAAGCCAT
Source organism: uncultured Aquabacterium sp. (assembly GCA_964453105.1). GTDB lineage: Bacteria > Pseudomonadota > Gammaproteobacteria > Burkholderiales > Burkholderiaceae_C > Aquabacterium. Next base: position 11,322 of record CAYVOP010000007.1, read on the forward strand.
CTTCACCAGCTATCCCAAGTTCAAATTGCATGACGAACGCATTCCAGCGGAGCGGCTCAAAAGCTTCCCCTGGATCCACGTGCCCTACATGGCCTTGAACAAATGGGGGGTGGCGGGGCCCTTGTCTAACCGGGTCATGGAATACCTCGGCAAGCGGGCACTGGATCGCTATGTGGCCAGTCACCTGCCCGAATGCGACGTGTTTGTCGGCCTGTCGGGCTCGGGGCTAGAAAGTGGTCGACGTGCGCGTCTGCGTGGCGCACGCTATGTGTGCGACCGAGGTTCGGCGCACATTCAAGTTCAAAACGAATTGCTCATGGCCGAGCACGATCGCTGGGGCTTGCCATTCGAGGGCATTGATCCACGCGTCATTGATTTGGAGTGCGCAGAGTACGACGAAGCCGACTGCATCACCGTGCCTTCGCAATTTGCCATGCGTTCTTTTCTGGATGCAGGTGTGCCATTCCACAAACTGAGGCTTTTGCCCTATGGCACCAACCTCAAGCGCTTCAATCAAGTGGGGTCGCCCAACCCTTTGCGGTTTGATGTGCTGTTCGTGGGCGACATGAGTCTGCAAAAAGGCGTGCCCTACTTGCTGCAAGCCTTTCAGCGTCTTGAGCACCCCCACAAGCGACTGCATTTTGTGGGTACGCCATCGGCCCCATTGATCGAGCACATGAAGCGAAGCCAGCTCTGGTCTGACGACATTCGCGTGTGGGGGCATGTGCCTCAGGCGGAGCTCAAGCGCATCATGAGCGTCAGCCATGTTCTGGTTCTGCCCAGCATTCAGGAAGGATTCGGCATGGTCATGGCGCAGGCGTTGGCCTGTGGGTGTCCGGTCATTGCCAGCAAATCCAGTGGTGCGCCTGATCTGTTCGAGCATGGGCGCGAGGGGTACCTCACTGCTGAGCGAGATGCCGATGCCATTGCCAGCCATTTGCAAATGCTCGCCGACCAGCCCCAGGTGCGTCAGGCCATGAGCCTGAGGGCGCGCGCGCGCGTGGTGCAAATCGGCGGCTGGCGCCAGTACGGTGAACGGGCTCAGCAAATCTACCGAGAACTATTGGCATGAAAGCCCTGAATATTCTTTACCTGGGCGTCCTCAGTGGCACCTGTCTAGACCGGGCCCGTGCGTTGGAACGCCTGGGGCACACCGTCACGCACTTTGACCCTCGTCTCATGCTGCCCCGAACCGGGTGGACCGATCGTGTCACCTGGCACATCGGCGGGCAGTACTTTGGCCCATGGATGGAGCGAGCCCTGGCAAAGACCTTGCACGGTTGCGCCTACGACCTGTGCATTGTGGACAGTGGCGAATGGATGACCCCTTCCGTGGTGAAGCTGCTCAAGCGCTACGCCACCAATGTCATCAGCTATTGCATTGACGACCCCACTGGCCCGCGCGACTCGCGTCGTTTCACGGCTTACCGACGTGCCCTGCCGTTTTATGACCTGGTGGTGGTCATGCGCGAGCGCAACGTGCAAGAGGTACGCCAGTTGGGGGCGAAACAGGTTTTGCGCGTCTTCATGTCGGCCGACGAAGTCAGCCATGCGCCACGCGTCATCACCCCGCAAGACCAAGCCAAATGGCAGTCTCAAGTTCTGTTTCTGGGCACCTGGATGCCCGAGCGCGGCCCCTTCCTGCTTGAATTGATTCGACGGGGCGTGCCCCTCACCATCCAGGGATCGCACTGGGCCAAGGCACCCGAGTGGGCCGAACTCAAGCCCTATTGGCGTGGTGACGCCATCGCGGGCGATGACTATGCCAAGGCCATTCAGTGCGCCCAAATCAACATAGGCATGCTGTCCAAAGGCAATCGAGATTTGCACACCACCCGCAGCATGGAGGTACCCGCGTTGGGCGGTTTGCTGTGCGCCGAGCGAACCAGCGAGCATGAAGCGCTGTACCGTGATGGCATTGATGCGCTGTTTTGGCGAGATGCCAGCCAGTGCGCGGATCAGTGCCTGGACCTGCTGACACAACCCGAGCGCATCACGCAAATAGCACGGGCTGGGCGTGAGCGCTATCTGCAGCAACCCCACCGGAACGAGGCCGTCATGCAGGCCATTCTGCGTCGTGCTTTTGAAAGGGCTTGTGCGTGACCAAACTGCATCTGCTGGCCCGCAGTATTCAATGGGGGGCTGTGTTGTGTGGCCTGCTCCAGTGGTGGATCGACGGCTCTGCTGACAATCTGCTGGCGACGCTGCTCATCGTTTTCTCAACCGTGGTGCTGTACGAGTATTTGATTCGAAGCCGCGCCATTCTTGATCAGCCCATCTCAACCTTGATGCTGCTGGGCTTCAATACCACCACCACACTGGTGGCCTTGTTCGCTCAGACTTTGAGTGGCTTGGCCGTCACCCACCTGTTGCGGGCACCCGTTCTGACCTTCAGCCTGATGTCGGGGCTGTTGTTGCTGGCCATTGATGTGCATTGGTGTTATCGCCATCTCGCGGCCACGGTGGCATTGCGTGAATGGCTGGCCCGTCGTGTGTTTCAACCTCTTGGTGCGCTGGAGGCCCCCAATGTCTGGGCCATCTGGGCCATGGCTGCGCTTGGGGCGGTGTCCACATTGCGAGGCAATGCCGAATTTGGCGACGTCAATGGCAAGCTCTTCCAGGCCATGGGCTTCTTGCAGTGGTTGCCCTTTGTCATTCCGCTGTACCACCAACGCTGGGGCAAGGCCTACTGCGATATGCGCGTGCATTTCCCCTTGCTGGTTACCTTCGTGCTGGTCTTGGCAGGCATCGGCCTGGCGCGCAATGCCCGTCAGCTCATGCTCATCGGGCCTTTTCAAGCCGCGTTGACCTACTTGCTTTGGGTGGCCCACCAGGAATCGCGCATCACCGCACGCACTGTGGTCAAAGCCGGGGTGCTGGCCGTGAGCTTTCTGGTCGGCATCACCTTGTTTGCAGACCTGTCGGCCGCCATGACGGTGGCGCGTGACAAGCGCGAAACCTCATCGCAAATGCAGCTCATTGAAGAAACCTTCGAACTGTTGCGAGAGCCTGAAAAGCTGGACCGATATCGGACTCAAATCGAACTCGCCTCCAAGCTGTCTGTTTATGACGAGGCCTATTTACGAAACCCCTTGCTGGCACGCCTGTCTGAAACCAAGTTTCACGACAACATGCTCTATTACGCCCAGAACTTTGGGCAAGACCAGCAATCCGAGGTCTGGAACGTGACGCTGGAAAAGCTCGTGCTCGCGTTGCCGCAGCCGGTACTGGATGCATTGAAGATCAAGATCGACAAGTGGCGCAACACCTATTCCATGGGCGACTATTACCGCTACCTCAATGAAGGTGAGGGCGCGTTGGGTGGCTTTGCCACCGGGTCCATGTGGGCCGATATGTACTCGCTGTTTGGTGTGTGGTTGCCCTTTTGCACCGTGGCCTTGTTGTTGTTGGTGTTTCTCGCCTTCGACAGCTTGTCCTTGAAAGGCAACCTGTATTCGATCTCGCCGGTTGTGTTGGGCAGCACCTTCATCATTTTTGAGTACGGGCTGGGGGCCGAGTCGCTGGCGACCAAGCTGGCCTTCCTGATGCGTGATTGGCCTCAGAAGGTCGTCCTCTATCTGCTCATCTTCCATTTCTTCAGGCTGTTTACAGCCAAGAGGCACCAGGCATGAAACTCGTCTTTTTCTGCCACCCCCCCTTCATGCGCTCACAGAGCATGCCGCGCTTTGCACGCATGGTGGGCGAGTCCATGCGCAACATGGGGCATGAAGTCGACTACTGGGCCCCGCAAGACCGTTGCCATGCTCGCTTCAAAGGCACCCGCCTTGAAAAGTGGGCCGGCTATGTGGACCAGTATGTGCTGTTTCCGCTTGAGGTGAAGCGCCGCCTCAAGCACGCCAGCGCCGATACCTTGTTCGTGTTTTGCGACCAGGCCTTGGGCCCCTGGGTGCCCTTGGTCAAACATCGGCCGCACGTGGTACATGCGCACGATCTGTTGGCGCTGCGATCGGCCCTGGGGCTCATTCCGCAGAACCCGACCTCGTGGAGCGGGCGCCTGTATCAGCGCTACATCCGCTGGGGCTTCAGCCAGGCTCGGCATTTCATCGCCGTGTCCACACGAACCGAACGCGAGTTGCGCTCCTTCGGTCAAGCCCAGCCAGACACATCGACCGTGGTCTTCAATGGCCTGAACCATCCCTACCAACCCATGGCGCGAGGCGAAGCCCTGGCTGTGTTGCAGCAAGCCGGGTTGGAGGGGGTCGATCAATCGCCCATTCTGCATGTGGGGGGCGACCAGTGGTACAAAAACACGGCTGGTGTCATTCGGCTGTATGCCCACTATGCAAGTCAGCAGGCCGCACCCGCGCCGCTGTGGATGGTCAGTCCCCAGCCCAGTCGGCCCGATGTGCTGGCCGCCTTGCAAACCGTGCCCCCCCAAGGGCAAGTGCGGTTCTGCCAAGGCATTGACAACCAAACCTTGCAGGCGGCCTATTCGGTTGCCGGGGCCTTGCTGTTTCCCAGCCTGGCAGAAGGGTTTGGCTGGCCTATTGTGGAAGCGCAGGCTTGTGGTTGCCCCGTTGTTACCACGGCTGATGCCCCCATGAACGAAATCGGTGGGCCAGAAGCCGCCTATCTGCCCTTGTTGAAGCCCACCGACAATATTGATGAATGGGCTGCCCGTGGTGCCGGGGTCTTGGCCCAATTGCTGCAAGCAGAGGGCGAGGCGGGGGCGGCGCAAGCGCGGCGGCGTCGCATCGAATGGGCCCAGCGCTTTGATGCGCAGGGCGCCATTCGTGACTACGAACGGGTTTACCGCGCGGTGTGCTCCAGCTCTTCCACCTTGAGCACAATCATGTACTCGTAAATGGCGCGCAACACAGCGTAGACAAAGCCTGCGCGGCCATCCAGAAAGCCGCGCTTGCCCACATACAAGCCCATGAACATCACCAAGGGCCGCAAGGGCAGTTGGTAATACAGCCCCTTCTGATGCACCCGGCGCTCATTGGCATCCTTGCTGAACAAGGCTTTGCCCCATTCGTAGCTGGGCTGCGATTGGCGCGTGTCCAGAATGTGTTTGGCCTCGTAGGTGCTGTAGCCATTGTGTTTGGCAAACCAGTGGCTCATGCCCTTGCTGAACGGGAAGTGGTTGAAGTGCGCGCTCAGCTCCACGGTGTCGCCATGCACCACCGTGATGGGGTTGATGATGCGTTCGAAGTGAATGGCATCGGGGCGCACCAACCGAATGTTGAATGGCGAGGGCGTGACATGCCGAATCCATGTGCCCATGAAGTGATCGCGTCGGTGAATGCGGTAAGCCGCGGCCGGGCTGTTCGATGTGCAGTGCTCGCGCATGGCTGTCAACAATTCGGGCGTGGTGCGCTCGTCGGCATCCAGCATCAGCACCCAGGGGTGTTTGAAGCCAATGTGTCGAAGGCCCCAGTTTTTGTGAGCCGACTCGTCTCCCCCAAATGGCGCGGTGCTGTTTGGGTACGTGCGTTGTGTGACCCGAGCGCCATGCTGCTCGGCAATCGCCAAGGTCTGGTCGGTGCTGCCCGAGTCGTACACATGCACATCGTCGCACCAGCTCACGCTTTGCAGGCAGCCGGGCAAGTCGTGCTCCTCATTCTTGGTCAGAATCAGAACCGACACCGGAATCGTCGAGTCAATCACGAATCACTCTCGTCTTGATGGGAACAGCCGGGTTGCCGGCAAACACGCGCCAGGCGCCGTTCTTGGGGGTGCGGGTCATCACGGCGCGTGCGCCCACCACGCTGCCTTCTGGTATCGATACCCCAGGGCCAATGAAGGCTTCGGTGCACACCCAGGCCTTGCGGCCAATGTGAATGGGGCGTGCCATCAGCTGAAAGTCGGGGCTGTTGTAGTCGTGCGTGCCGGCACACAGGTGTGCGCCTTGCGAAATCACGGCTTCGTCTTCCACTGTGATGGGGGCCATGTTGTAGAAGTGAACGCCTTCGCCCACGCCCACATGGTCGCCCACCGTCAATTGCCAAGGGGCCCAGACACGGCAACTGGCATGCACATGAAAGTGCTGTCCCAGTCGCGCACCGAACAGCCGCAACAGGGCAGCGCGCCAGGCATGCAAAGGCCTGGGGGTTGGCCTGAACAGGCACAGCCACACCACGCCCCACACAGCACGCATCACGCGGTTGCTCAATGAGAACGATGGGCCCGTTCGCGAATCTACTCCCTGCAAGATCACCGGCGCACTCCTTTCGGCGCACATCGTGAGCCCTGGGGGTAACACCGCAAAGTCCCTCAGCATGATCCGAACGGACTATGCCTTGAGGCCTGCTGCCCACATGGGTCGAACGGACTACGCGCGAGGACTTTCTGGCGTTACAGGGCCCCGGAATCATCCCTTCCGTCGAGGAGCGGTGATGAAAATTCTGATCTACAGCGCCAACTATGCGCCCGAGCCCACAGGCATCGGTAAATATTCCGGAGAGATGGCTGAGTGGTTGGCAGCTAAAGGACATGACGTGCGCGTTGTGGCCGCACCGCCTTACTACCCGCAGTGGAAAGTCGACCCGAACTACGTGGGCTACGGCTACCAGCGCGAAACCCTCAATGGGGTCGATGTGTGGCGTGCGCCCCTGTGGGTTCCCAAAACACCCGGCGGCCTCAAGCGTGTACTGCATCTGCTGAGCTTTGCTGTAACGTCGGCCCCCGTCATGCTGCGCCAGGTGTTCTGGTCGCCTGATGTGGTGCTGACCGTGGCCCCCGCCATGGCCTGCGCCCCCATGGGGTGGCTCACTGCGCGCCTGTGTGGCGCCACAGCCTGGTTGCACGTGCAAGACTTTGAAGTCGACGTGGCCTTCCAGATGAACCTGCTCAAGGGCCGTCGCATTCAGCAGTTTGCACTGTGGTGCGAGCGACGCCTCATGCGTGCGTTCGACAAGGTGTCCACCATCTCCGGAAAAATGGTGGACAAGCTCCATGCCAAAGGCATTGATGCCGATGCCATCGAACTGTTTCCCAACTGGGTCGATGTCAATGCGGTTCGCCCGCTGGAAGCTCCCAGCGACTATCGCTCCGAGCTCGGCCTGCGTGCTGATAGCAAGGTCGTTCTGTTTTCAGGCACCTGGGGTGCCAAACAAGATCTGCTGCTGATTCCCGAGGTGGCGCGTCAGCTGCAACACCGCTCAGACATCGCTTTCGTGATCTGCGGTGATGGCGTCATGCGCCCACAGGTCGAGGCCGCCAGCCAAGGGCTTGCGAATGTGCATCTGCTGCCGCTTCAACCCAAGGAGCGGTTGGGCCAGTTGCTGGGCATGGCCGATGTGCATTTGCTGACCCAAAGTGCCGATGCGGAAGACCTGGTTCTGCCATCCAAGCTCACCGGCATGCTGTCCAGCGGGCGCCCCATTGTGGCCACCTGCCGCGCCACGACAGAAATTGGTCATGTGGTGTCTCAGTGTGGCCGCGTGGTTGAGCCTGGGCAGGTGGACTCGCTTGCCAAGGCGGTGCTCGATCTGGTCGACCAGCCCCAGGCATGTGCCGATCTGGGCTTGCGCGCGCGTGCCTATGCCGAGCACAGCTTGGCCAAAGACCCCATCTTGCTGCGTTGGTCGCTCAAGGCTGCGCCACAGGGAAGCAACCTGCCCGTGGCGGCCAAGGGCGAAACCCTCTGATTGACCTCAGGCTTTGAAGAGCCCCTCAAGAGGGGCTGCCAAGCCCTGCTGGGCCAGGTTTGGAAACACGTCCAATAGCTGACTGTGGCTCAGGCCAAACCAGCGGCCCAGGCGTGTTCCAAACTGGTCCACGCTCAAGCGAGGCAACAAGATGCCGTTGTGAATCTGGTCTGGTGTGTCGTCAAAGTCGGTGCCAGCGTTTGAACGCAGGCCATATATTGGCAAAGCGCCGCAAATCTGACGGCCTTGCACGGCCCCGCCCATCACAAAGTGGTGTCCCCCCCAGCCGTGGTCAGTTCCATCGCCATTGGACGTGAAAGTGCGCCCAAAATCAGAGGCCGTGAACGTGGTGACTTGTTGGGCCACCCCCATGGCTTGCAAGGTGCTGTCGAAATAACCCATGGCTTGATCCAGCTGGCGCAAACCATTGGCATGGGCTTGTGCCTGGTTGTCATGGGTGTCAAACCCAAACATGCTGACAAAGAAAACCTGTCTGCGCATGCCCAGGGCGCCTTGCGCCTGAATGCAGCGTGCCACCACCTGGAGCTGCCTGGCAAGCTGATTGCCGGCAGGAAGGGCCGAAAACGGCGTGGAACTGGCTGCCGGCAAGGCGTTGGCCAAGATTTTCTCCGCCGCAATGCTGCGTGCGGCCACTGCGGCCACGTCGCTTTCCATCACATGTGTGGCGAGGTTGTCGGTGGCCACACGGCGCAGGGCATCGGCCATTTGCGGTACGTTGTAAATGCGTTCGATGCCGCTTGGATCGGTGGTGGCACCCATGCGGATGGCACCGCTTTGGGCAACCTGGTATTGCCGCACCTTCTTGCCCGAAAGCCATACCGCGTTGCCCGCTGCCGAAATGGCTGTGAACATGCTTTGCCCGTTCGATCCCATCAGCATGTCGGCCAACCGACCACCCCAGCCTATGCTGGCGCCCTCGGGCGACAGTGTTTGCCAGGTGGACTGCTGGTCGTTGTGTGAAAACAATTTGGCCGGCATGTTGCGGGCCTTGTCCAAATACTGGTCCCGGGTCAGAGGTTCAATCAGTGGCCCCACATTGCTCACCACCGCAACGCGACCTGAATGAAACAGGCCTTGCAGTTCCGGCAGGGCGGGGTGCAGCGCCGCATTCATGCCATCCAACGGCAAGATGCCCCCATTCATGCCCGCCACGGGCAAGACCAGTGAGCCTGGCGTGGCCGATCGAGCCGCCACATATCGGGTCCAAGACACGGGGTCGGTTCGTAGAACCGTGTTGTAGGCATCGTTGCCACCCAGCAGAAACACGCACACCAGTGCCTTGTAATCACCTGCCGACTGGGCTGCGGCGGCTCCGCAGGCCGCCAGGTTCAACGCCAAAGGCGACACCATGCCGGCACCTGTCATGGCTCCCAGCTGTTTCAGCCACAAGCGACGAGAAGCTGGCCCCAAAGTCGTCATGGCTTTGAACTCACGGTTGAACTCATTTTTGAACGATGAACGAGGGCGATGCCATCGTCAGCAAAATGGCAGAACGCAAGCGCGTCATGCGCGTGTCGCGAACCTGGGCTTCTGTGGTGTTGGGCGGCAGACGGAAGTCGATGCTGCCAATGGTCTTCACAATTTCGCTGCGCAGGCGGTAGGGCATCGTCCCGTACATCAGGCGTTGATTCAAGGTTTCAACCAATTCGGTCGGCTGATCGGCTTGCTTCAAAAGGGGGTGCTCAGCATTCAAGTTGAAGTCAAGCTGAACGTCGTTCACACGCTCGGTGTTGTCGTATCCCCAGGCGCCCAGGCCTGCAAACAGCAAGTCGCGAATGAAGTTGACGTAACCAGCCGCGCTGGTCTCATGCAGCAGTTGCATTTCAGGCGCCACCAAACCTTGGGCTGCGGTGGCAGAGCCGGGCGGCACATAGCCCGGCCTGAAAAAATTGAACACAGAAGGCGCTTTGAGTGGCGCCTGGTTCAATGACTTGCCGGGATCATCTGTGGCGGGCAACAAATAGCTGCCGGTTTTAGAGGTGGCACCGATTCCCCGAAACAAGGCTGACAGTCGCAAGATGGGTTCACGTACCTTGCCGTATGTGGGGCTGGCTTGCGCACTGGCTGTGTTGCGTGCTTCGGGGTCTAGCAAAATGGCCCGAATGGTGCTTTGCAGGCTGCCTTGACTTTGCTGAAAGGCGGCGGCCACCCGGGCAATGTATGGCGGGCTGGGGTTGCTGGTCACCAGCCGCTGTATGAGTTGCCGCCCCAGGAATGGCCCCACATTGGGGTGGTTGGCAATGGTGTCCAACGCAATGCGCAGATCCCCCTCCGGATCAGGAAAGAACGGCTGTGACGCGATGCGCTTGCCAAGAAACTGCTTCTCGGATCGTGAATGGAACTTCACATAGGGCTTCATATTCGACACGTACTGACGTGCCGTTGAAGCGCCGTCATTGGTGCCTTCTCCCCACAGGAAACACGCGTCAGATGGCCAGGTCGGGCAGTTCCAACTCCAGCCCGTCATGACCTTCGCCAAACCGGAAATGTCCAGCGGGCCATAGGTTTCAGTTGGGCGCCCCATGCTGTCCAGGCTCAGGCTGCCATCGGGGTTCAACTCGTACAAGCCGATCGAGAACAACTGCATCAACTCACGCGCAAAGTTCTCGTCGGGAACACGGCCCGTGCTGTCATCTTCACGCTGATTGCGCAGATGCGACAAGTAGCACCCCATGACAGGGTGCAGAGACACTGATTCGATCAGACCTCGGTACTTGCCAAAGGCCTCGCGTCCCAGCATGTCGAGATAACTGGATGCCCCTCTGGAATTGTTGTCGGCGCAGTTGTCGGCCCAAGACACCACAAAGATTTCCGACAAGGCAAAGGCCACCCGTTGCCGCAATTGGTCCTGCCCGTTTAGCGCATGGGCCCAAAAGCTGTGAACCAATTCGCCAGGACCGGCCCGGCTTTTTGGGTTCACGGCAATGATGGCGGCATGCCGCATGTCCCAGTACGACTGGTGGCTGGGGGCTTGCTGGGGCATGGCGAACTGTTCGTCCAGCCATCCCGCATAGCCCAAGGCCTGCACGCGGGCCACATCTGCAGGTGTGGGGCCAAATGTGGCTTGCGTCAAAAAGCGAGCGGCATCTGCCTCGCTGATGGTTGCACCCCTTGCATCGGGCGCGGGTGCAATCATCAACGCGATGGCAGCCCAAGCAGCCATCGCACTGTGCTTCAGGCCATGCTTAGGCCCGCGCATCACCCCACCGCAAGGTGGTGCCTTCTTCGCCTTGGTAGGTGGTGTGGCCATGGCGGTCCACCACATACTGCGGCGAGGCAATCACCTCCCACAAGGTGCTGTTCGTGTCCATGCGCGTGTAATCAAACAGCACACTGCGCACCAGCTTGCTGTCCTTGCGCATCACGCAGCCGTTGCCCAGCCAGGCCGGGCCTTCAATCACTGCCCCTGCATCAATCTGGCAGCCCGAGCCAATGTAGACCGGTCCCTTGATCTGCACGTTGTCCCAGTCCACACGGGTGTTCAGGCCCACCCACACATTCGGGCGCACTTCCTTGCCGGGCATATGCATGTCGGCAATCTCGCCAGCCAGCACGCGCTGCAGCACAGTCCAATAGTCCGTGACCTTGCCGATGTCGATCCAGTGGAAAGGACGGCTTTGTGCGTAGAAGGGCAACTTCTGCTCCACCAGCATCGGGAACAGTTGGCTGCCAATGTCGAATTCAACGCCTGGGGGCACCATTCCCAGCACTTCTGGTTCAAATAGGTAAATGCCGGTGCTGGCCAGATTCGAGCGGGCCTCTTCGGGCTTTGGCTTTTCCTGGAACGACTCAATCAGGCCATCTTCTTTCGCCACCACAATGCCGTAGTTCTTGACCTGGTCGCGAGGCACTTCCAGTGTGATCACGCTGGCAATCGCCTTCTTGGCTTTGTGCTCTGCCACCGCGGCGGTGATGTCCAGATCGATCAGTGCATCACCGCAAATCACCAGCGTGGTTTCGTCAAAGAAACCGCTGAAATCTTGAATGCGGCGCATGCCACCAGCAGACCCCATCGGCCGAGGTGTGATCTCACCGTGTTCGCGCACGCCCTCAAACGAGTAGCCAATCTCCACGCCCCAACGGTGACCATCGCCAAAGTAGCTTTCGATCTTCCAGTGGTGATAGGCCACGTTGATCATGATTTCCTTGACGCCATGCCGCGCCAGGTGTTCGATGATGTATTCCAGTACCGGCTTGCCCAGAATGGGGATCATCGGCTTGGGCATGCCCTTGGTCAGGGGGCGAATGCGGGTTCCCTGGCCCGCGGCAAGAATCAGCGCTTTGGTCATTTTTAAGTACAGCTAGATCGGTGAATTGGGACACCGGCATGTGTCAGGCTGATGTCCGGTCTGAGATTGGTGTTTCGCTAGGCAACGCTTGGATGCTGCGCCATTTTCCCCTAGCGAGCACCCTTTGCTTTGCGTTGGCGGCGAGTGCCGATCAGCATAGCACCTGCTGCAACGAGTGCGAATACAGAAGGTTCAGGTACGCCGGAGGCTTGCTTTTCAATATCCTTAAGAGGAATAAGCACGACGGTTTCGCCCAAGTTTTGTGGCATGGCGAAGTTGTTAAACCATCCAACGACGTTCGGGCATGATTCCATATGAAAGTGCACATATGAGCTGCAGTATTTCTCTTGCCCGTCTTCGTCTATGAATGTGCGACTTGTTAGAACTAGCGCTCCGCGTACATACCATTGGTACGGGTCCAGTTGTTGAACAAGAGTCGTCGTGCTTAGGCCTCGGTCATCATAGGCGAATGAGTAATCACTCAGGAATCCTACCGTTTTGTCTACGCTCGGACCATTAAAAGCTAATTCGTTTGTATTTAATAGGTCGTCCCACATCGATAGGCCGAATGTCCATTGCAGATAGATCGTGTTCGGTGCGGTGGCGAAGGCCTGAGAGCTTGATGCCCACAAGAAGGTAGCAAGAAGCGCGGTTGTGAGGCGTTTTGTCCACATATGCAAGTGTCCTTTCTGGTTTTGAGAAGGAGTCTCGCTTCACTCGGCGGCTCCCTTTTTAAGGTGAGCAGATTACCTCATTATTTCCTGCTGGGCAAATGATGGTGCTCGGGTTGCGTTTGTTGGGTTTTTTGTTTTGGATTTATGTTTTAAGTTTTTAGGTTGATACGCTTTTTTAGTGCGGTGATGGGTTTTTTTATTTCCGGTATGAGGCAGTATAGAATTGATTTTATCTCGATGTGTCTTAGGGGTATGGAAAACAAAATATATCTACATTTTCTTTTTGTGTCGGCTGGAACGTTCCCGTTGTTTATTGTTTGGGCTGTGTTGATGGCGTTTCGAATGGTGGTTTGAATGAATTTGTCGATTGCTTTTTTTGTTCTATTTGATTTGACTTGTGAGCTGAGGATTGATAATTCTCTTGCTACATTCATATAGCCATTCACATGGTGCGTGCCCTTTTCTTGTGTCATGGTTGATTCAGGGCGAATTCTTCTGTGGAATGGTTGATTTCTAATGCACGCGGCAGTTGTGGTTTCGGATCTTGTTAATAGTTCTGTTGTAAACAGATTGTCTTCGTGGATTGATCCCGGTAGGAAGCGAATTTCTTTGAGCTCTTCAAATTTATACATGTATAAGCATGGGGATACAATGTACTGATTGGACTCGATTAACTTCTCGAATAATTTTCGTGAGTTCATTGCGTGATCGCAATGTTCCGATCGTCTTTCGTAATTAAACTCAGATGCTTTTTCAGGTGGCAGGCCATCTGAAAAAGCCTTTCCTCCGAAAAATACGATATCAACATTCAATTTCTTTGCCGCATCAAGGCATACGCTAATTGCATCGTCTTCGAGCCAGTCGTCGCTATCGAGGAAGATGACATAGTCCCCGGAGCATGCGTCGAGTCCCGTGTTTCTTGCTGCCGATTGGCCTTGATTTTTTGTGCAAATTACTTTTAGTTCTGGGTTTGTGGTTTTGTATTTGTTTATTATTTCTCCGCTGCCATCGGTGGAGCCGTCATTGATGATGATGATTTCTTTGTTTTGATGTGTTTGCTTTAGGGCTGAATCAATGCACTCGTTCAAATAATCTTCCACATTGAAGACCGGGATGATGATGCTGACTTTCTCTGTGTGCATTTTTATGTTGGTTCAGCTTGATTTATGAGGGCTGACTTGCTGGTTTTTTAAAATAATTGCGCTAAAGCGTGACTCAAGGCTCTTCCCGCCTGAGCGTGGAGGATGCGATGCTATGGATGGTTCGCTATTTCCTGAATCCCTGATTCAGGGGAAGCCCTCACCGAGATTGGGGCGGAAATTTCTCAATTGGATACACTTCGCCTGGCAACCACGCAACTTGTTCAGATTCCCGTATAGATTGCCCCATGAGTCGTCATCCAAGCATCGCCGTCAACGGCCGTTTTTTTGGGCGTTCCGTTACCGGGGTCGAACGCTTCGCGACGGAAATTTTGTCGGCGCTAGATCGACTCATTTCCCAAGGCAAAGTTCAATTGCCGGCCATCGAGATCGTGCTGCCGCCCGGTGTAGAGCCCAAAGTAAAGTTCGCCAACATTCCGTTTCGTTCTGTTGGAAGCAGGCAGGGGCACTTTTGGGAGCAGTTTGATCTCCCTGTGGCTAGTGCTGGGGCTTTGCTTGTTAATTTGTGCAACACCGGGCCCATCTTGTTGCGGAACCAAGTCGCGGTAGTGCACGACGCAGCAGTGTTTGCGGTGCCACATGCCTACAGCTTCGGGTTCAAGGTGGCCTACCGGATATTGCATACCTGTCTTGCCTTGCGTGCAAAGCATTTCTGGACGGTGTCCGAATTCTCGCGACGAGAGTTGCAGCGCTACTTGCCTCTGCGTGGAAAGGACGTTGTGGTGCTGCCGGAGGGTGGGGAGCACATGCAACGACTGCAGGCCGACACATCTATCCTTGAACGGTTCTCGCTGCGTTCCAGGCCTTACGTTCTGTCTGTTAGCAGTGCGCAGCCAGCCAAGAATTTTGGCTTGTTGGTTCATGCCTTAGAAAACAAGGGTGATCCAGGGTTTGATGTGGTGGTGGCCGGGGGGACCAATCCTGCAGTGTTTTCACATCACGACCGTGCCCTGCCTGCATACGTTAAGCACGTGGGCTATGTCAGTGATCAAGAGTTGGCTGCTCTGTACAAGTACGCTTCTTGTTTTGTTTTTCCTTCGCTGTATGAAGGGTTCGGTATTCCTCCGCTGGAAGCCATGGCCATGGGGTGCCCTGTGGTTGCATCGACTGCCGCATCGATTCCTGAAGTTTGTGCAGATGCCGCCAACTACTTTGATCCACATGATCCGGAGGCCCTGTATGTTGCGTTGATGGCAGTAATGACTGACCCACATTTGAGGGATCGGTTGCGAGCCAACGCCATACGACAGGGACAATACTGGACCTGGACACGAGCCGCGGCCAGTCTCGCGAGTGCATTGAATGAAGCGATCAGCGGCCCACACATCTAACCCGTAACTGATGACTGCTAATCAAACGACCCAAACCGCTTCGACCACTCGTCAGCGTCGAGTGGCGCTTGTGCACGACTGGTTGGTCGTTTACGCCGGTGCAGAAAAAGTGCTCGAACAGATGCTCGAAATCTGGCCCGACGCCGACGTGTTTGCCCTGGTCGACTTCGTGCCCGAGAAAGACCGTGCCTTTCTGAAGGGCAAGAAGGTCAACACCAGCTTCATTCAAAAGCTGCCCTTTGCGCGCACCAAGTACCGTGCCTACTTGCCCTTCATGCCCTTGGCCATTGAACAGCTCGATCTGTCCGGATACGACCTGGTCGTATCGTCCAGCCATGCGGTTGCCAAAGGCGTGCTGACCTCGCCTTCACAGGTTCATGTCAGCTATGTGCATTCGCCCATTCGCTACGCGTGGGACTTGCAGCATCAATACCTGCGCGAATCTGGCTTGACCAAAGGCTTGAAGTCTTGCATGGCCCGTGCGCTGCTGCACTACATCCGCCTGTGGGACCTGCGCACAGCCAATGGCGTAGATGTGATGGTGGCCAACTCGAAATTTGTGGGCAAGCGCATTCGCAAGGTGTATGGCCGTGATTCAGAAGTGATTTACCCACCGGTAGACACCACGCATTTCACCCTTCGCGCAGACAAGGAAGACTTCTACCTGACCGCCTCGCGCATGGTGCCCTACAAGATGATTCCCGCCATTGTGGAAGCCTTTGCGCTCATGCCCGACAAGAAACTGGTGGTGATTGGCGATGGCCCCGAAATGGCGCGCATTCGTGCCGTGGCGGGCCCCAATGTTCAAATTCTGGGGCACCAGCCCTTTTCCACATTGAAAGACCACATGCAAAGGGCGAAGGCCTTTGTGTTTGCGGCAGAAGAAGACTTTGGCATTACACCCGTTGAGGCGCAAGCCTGCGGCACTCCGGTGATTGCCTATGGCCGAGGCGGTGCATTGGAAACCGTGCGCGGGCTGGGTGTGGCCGATCAAGCCACGGGGGCGTTTTTCTACGAACAAACGCCCCAAGCCATTGCACAAGCTGTGCGCCAGTTCGACCAGCAGTCCGCTTCCATTACGGCAGCGGACTGCCGAGCCAATGCAGAAAAGTTCTCCATTGACAACTTCAAACGCAACCTGTCGACCTTGGTTGAGCGTGCCTTGGTCGCCATGCATTGAAACGTGAAAGCAGCAACATGAAGATTCTGGTGACCGGAGCGGCTGGCTTCATCGGAATGCACACCACGCTGGCCTTGTTGGCACGCGGCGACCAGGTGGTCGGCATCGACAACATGAATGACTACTACGATCCGCAATTGAAGCGCGATCGTTTGGCCCACATTGCTCGGCAGCACCCGCAGGCGCCTTTCAAATTCATTGAAATGGATGTGGCCGACACATCGGCACTGCTGCATTTGTTTGAAACCGAACGGTTTGATCGAGTCATTCATCTGGCTGCGCAAGCCGGTGTGCGTTATTCGCTGCAGAACCCACATGCCTATGCACAGTCGAATCTGGTGGGCTTTGTGAACATTCTGGAAGGGTGTCGCCACCATGGTGTGCAGCATCTGGTTTATGCCAGCAGTTCAAGTGTGTACGGTGGCAACACCAAGATGCCGTTTTCGGAGGACGACTCGGTAGACCACCCTGTGAGCCTTTACGCTGCAACCAAGAAGGCCAACGAATTGATGGCGCACACCTACAGCCACTTGTACGGTTTGCCCACTACGGGGCTGCGCTTCTTCACGGTCTATGGCCCGTGGGGGCGCCCAGACATGGCCCCCATGTTGTTCACCAAAGCCATCATGGCTGACCAGCCGATCAAGGTGTTCAACCACGGCAAGATGAAACGCGATTTCACCTACATCGACGACATTGTTGCCGGAGTCGTGGCCACGATGGACCGCGTGCCCGAGCCAGATGACGGGTTTGACCGCGATGCACCCACCCCCGCCAGTTCCTGGGCGCCCTACCGCGTGTTCAACATTGGCAACAGCGAGCCAGTGGAATTGCTGACCTTCATTGGTGCGCTAGAGGGTGCGATTGGGAAGACAGCGATTAAGGATTTCCAGCCCATGCAGCCTGGCGATGTGGTGGCAACCTATGCGGATACCACCAAGTTGGAGTCATGGACCCAGCTAGTACCGAAGGTGTCGGTTGAGGATGGTGTGAATCGGTTTGTTCAGTGGTACCACGCCTATTTCTCGCACAAATCGGCGAGTTATTGAACTTCGATTTGCGTGGTGAACGCCGAATAGAGGCCCAACGCAAACAAGCATAGAAAACCGGGGCCAGCCCACAGGAGCAAGGTCAAGGCCCAGGCTATCAGCCAGGCCGTGAACATCCACGTGAACTTACTCCAGTTGCGTTGCCATGCGGATGGAGCCCACGGGGCAACCACTAAGAGTGGTGGCAAAGCCAATTGCATCAAAAGTGATCTCATGTGGTCCGCCGATGTACACGAATCAAGTGATCGGAGAGCCTGATCGAGAACGCCATGATGATCATTGTCGGAACCGAATGGCCTGATGTTGGGAAAACTGCGCTACCGGCTACGTACAGATTGTCGATGCCGTGAACTTTGAGATTGGCGTCGACCACGCCATCCGAGGCGTCTTTGCTCATCCGTGCCGTACCGATGTGGTGGTTGTTGCCCTTGACCATGCTGTTGATGACATCCGGAACCAACGGTGGAGCAACCACTGTACCCAACTTGAGGCGCGTGAGTTCCTTGATCAGAATTTCCTGCCCTTTGGCATATGTTTTGTAGTCCAGGTCACTGAAGGACCAGTTCAATACGACTTTGCGACAACCAAGCACGTCACGTTCATTGCTCAGAGTGATGCGTGAGTCTCGGTTAGGTGCCTGCTCAATACGATGATCTAAGTTGAACGCAGATCCGGTGATTGGAACGCGCGCCCATTTCGACAAGGCATAGTTGTAAAGCCCAGGAATATCCCCAACGACCTGGCCCAGTGCCTTGAGGGCTTTCATGTCGGCGGGTTTCCAGAAAGCTGCTTTCAGTTGACGTGCGGCATCCTGGGTTTGCTCAAACTCCGCGACAGGAAGGAAGCGACAGTAATAGTCAAGAATGCCTTCTCGTTTAATGCACGACTCGGTTAACCCAAGGTTAGCGTTTCGCATGAGTGTGTGAATGGTTCCTCCGTCATAAAGGCGCAAGAACCGCTCGTTGGGGAAGAACCGCCCCGATATCAATTTCGGGTGTTCCATGACGTACCGTCCCACGTGATCGTGCTCATTGCCGATGCCAGTAGGGACGACATCATTCGAGTCCAGCAGTAGGCGAGCATTCTCAATGGCATGAGCAGCCAAGACAAACGTGGTTGCCTCGACGGAGAATGACTGTCCACCTAATGATTTGACGCTCAACGACGTCACGCGCTTGCCATCCTTGTTAAGGTTGATGTGAGTGACATTAGCGTGAAGAAGAACCTGAACATTTGGCAGACCTGCCAAATGGTCTCGCCAAATCTGTCCTTGGCGAGGTTTTCGCGTCAGTTGAAAGACCTGGGTGTAGATGTCTTTTGAGCTTCGGTCGGGCAGTTGTTGTGGGTCAACGCCATCCTTCAGCGCTTCATGTGCCGCGGAAAAAGAATCGATGTTGAACCCAAGGTCTTGTGCGGCGCGATCAATGTATGGCTTGATCTCGCCCTCCTGTATTGGCCAAGCGGGCACGCCGAGTTCAGGTCGGCCGGAGTATGTGTTGTGTGTATACGGATGGCAGTACCCTGCCCAGTGGTTGGTCGTGCCGCCAAAATAACGAAGTCGGCAAGCGGCGAGGTCGTAGTACTTCACCCCGTGCTGCTCAGCTTTGTATAGCGACTGAGTTTCGCCCTCAAGGGTCAAGCCACCGGATTCGAGGAGCAGGACTTGCACGTTGTGCTTGCCCAAGTACCGTGCCAAGGTAATCCCTGCAGCCCCTGCGCCCACAATGCAAATATCTGCGCGGACCGCTGTTGGTTGCCCGGCGGTTCGCAAGTCAACAAAGGTACTCACGCTGTGTCATCCCTCTGGCACCGAGCTTCGGAGACTAAATAGCCGACCTGAGTTGATGAGAAAGACAATCCGTGAATTTCGTGAACGCGACCAGCAGCCAGGTCTTCCCTGTGCAATAGCTTCAACGACAACGATAGGTCCGGCTGCTGAGGGGCGGTCAATTTGGCTAAGCCATTTTTGAAGTGAGCCAGCGCGGCGGCACAGACCTCTGACGGCAGCGCAGACTCTACCTTTTGTGCCAAGTCGCGCAAACATGAGCTCCCGAAAATCGAGGCTACCTCCGGCTCTGTCTCGTAAGAGATATATCCGCAGGCTGCGATGGCCAATGAGGCTTTAAGAGCAACACGACGGTCCCTGGTCACTGAAAGGGGCTTGGGCCAAGACATGTCAGTCCTTGGATTTGAAATATGCAACCAATGCCTGAACTTCTTCAGGTGACCACCCTTGTACGGCCATTTTGGTACCTGGGACCGTAGCTTGAGGGTTGGTCAGAAACTGGGCAAGGCGTTCTGCACTCCAGCTCCCTTGGTGGGCGCGCATGGCTGGAGAGTATTCATACTGCACAACGCTGGCAACAGATCGGCCTAGCAGTGCAACCAAATGAGGGCCGATGAAGTTGGCCTTTTGGTCAAGATAGTGGCAGGCGGTGCAGGCTTCTGCCGCTTGCCTGCCACGTTCCACCAAAGAGGCATGTGCCTGGTCGGTGAGTGCCACATGGTCGTTGTAGTGGTGCCAACCGACATTAACGAGCACGTAAGTAACAAGTAGCGCTGATGTTCCGTAAGCAAGCTTTACCGTACGCGCCATGTTAAAAAATCAGAATTTGGAGCATTCCAAGGCGGCTCCTGTAACCTTCGGCTTGGTCTGAAGAGAGCAAATGGCCGAAGTGACAGCCTTTAGATCGCCAGTCAGATTCGCCGAACAGTTGGCCTTAGGAAACGTGTCGTTGGAGAAGTACCCGCCGATGGGCAATTTGCCAATCGAAGACAAGCGGTTGTTGCTGATTGCGACGTCTTCAATGGAGCCTGCAGGGCTAAACCGTCCGACGCGAATGCCATCACCAAGGGTGCCTGTTACGGTGTTGTTGTCGATTTGGATGCTCTTGATTTGAATCGCTGGCTTCAGTGTTGGGTCAGCTGGGTCGGAATCGGGCGAGGTGTTATAGATCTCGATGCCACCTTGCCCAGTGGTACCTTTGCTCAGGTTGCTTGCCAACTTTGTGAAGTTCGCTCCCGTTGGAACATATGCCGGCGTGGTTGTTTGTACCGCATTGACGCGGTTACCGGAAATCAAAACATTTTCAACACCTGTCGTGTTGTAGTTGTTCTCGCGCGCGACAAGAATGCCAGCGCCATAAGTGGCGTTGTCTACCTGGTTGTTTTGAATCGTTACCGATTCGCCGCCAACAACCGCAATCCCACGCCCCCAGTACTGGCCGTTAACCGTGTTGTCCTTGATCAAAACATTCCGCACACGGGTGCTAGTCAAGTAGTCGGAAATCCAGGTGCTGTCAGCCACAGCGCTTACGCGCCAGGTGGAGGGCATGTAGGTGACGATGGCGATCATGTCATCACCCGTTTCGGTCACCGTGTTGCCAATGATCCTGCCGTCCCTTGAGCGGCCGGTGACATGAATGCCATCGGCTAGGCTTCTGGAAACCAAATTGTTGGCAACCGTGAAGAATCTGGAGGCATAAATGAAAATGCCGGCAGACGAAGCGGAATTGCTTCTATCTGTATTGGGCTGAGTAGTCGCAGGTACAACCTTGTTGTCTTGAAAAACTACTCCGCTGATATATCCGCTTGCAGCCTCTCTTCCATCTGAGACCAAGCGAGCAGAACCAATCTCGGTGCGGCGATAGTCGGTGGTTGCATGGAATGTGAAGCCGTACACGCGATCTCTGTCTGCGCGAACAGTTAATGACTGATCTGCTGGCGTAGTTGCGTTGAGCGTCGCGCCATAGCCCCAAAGCGTTACATCAGGGACACGCAGGTTCAGAGACCGTACATGGTCATATCGTCCGGGGGGGAAATAAACCCACTGGCCGGGCTTTACCGCGCTGAGCGCTTGTTGGATAGCGTAGGAGTCATCGATGTCGTCGTTGGGAACTGCGCCAAACGATTTCACATTGATGGCATCGCCCGGAACAGATGCGGGGACCGCCGGCGCGGTGTCGCACGATGCAGGGGCAGTTGCAGGGCCACCTTGCTCTGCTTGACCCGCTACTGGCTTGGCTAGAGCCGCGGCAAGCTGTTCCTGTACGAAGGGACCTGTGCTCGAACCAGACGGCGGCACCACGACGTTAGCAGTCGGCGACAACGGATCGCCTGACGCTCCACCGCCACAGCCGGGTAGTAGAAACGCTGCGGTCGCACAAACGGCGGTAAAGAGGCTAGTGGGCATTCCGGGGCGGGCGTTCATGGTGAGACTCTGCGTTCTTCAATTTACTTAGGCCTCACTATGAACACAGGGGCACGTTTCGGCACGTTAATAAATCACTGTGTGTGTTTTGCTAACGCCTTGATACAAATGATGCGAATCAAGTGGGGTGTGAGAAGTTACCACAAAACTAGAGAACTTCAAAGATGCGCCTTCTTATGCCCCGCAAGTTAGTAATTTAGGACAGCATTCGCTTGAGGGATATCTTTTGTGGTGGGCTGAATACCCAGCCAAGCCCCATTTTCCTCAATAAATCTGCAGCCAAAAGAGAGCCGAATACTCCAACTGGTATTCCAATCAGAAGGATAATATAAATGTTGGTTATTCCAAATACTTTGTGTAGGACGATTCTCGCCGGGGCAATCAGAAGCAAGTGGATGAGATAGATATCCATTGAGCGCTCTCCAAGAGTAGAGAGCCAGCCGAGTTTTTTGGCTGGAAGCGAGTAGCAAAACAAAAAGAACGCAATCAATACAGTAATAGCAATCGGTGTGGCATTGGGGGTGACAGACCTAAAGCTGTAAGTTCTTTCGTTGAAGGTGATGTGAAAGATGTAAAGTGTTGCCAGTATCCCAGCGAGGGAGATGGCAGTAATTCCTGCGTGGCTTATTTGCTCCTTTCTAAGGAAGGGAGCAATAAATACGCCAATCGCAAAATATATGAAGCTCATCTGAAACTCAGACAAGGCAAAGGGCAGATTAATCGGCTTCCAAAGTAATAGGAGTGCGACGCCGATGGCGGGGAGGATAAGTCTGGCTGTTCTAGGGGATGTAAGGAAAATGAGTAGTTCAGTCAAAAGGAACGCCTCAAATAACGCATAAAGGAACCAGAAGATGCTTCTTGGGGCCCAGGGGAAACTCAGTAGCGCGTAGGGGCTGGTTGAGCCATTTGTATAGCCGGACCCAATTACCTCAAATGCGCCAATTATTAGCGACCAGATGATGTAGGGGTAAAAGATGCCATCAAATTTTCCTCCAACTTCCTTCAGCCCATGTCTCCGCTCCATTGTTCCGCTGTACAGCGCTCCCGAGACAAAGAAAAATGCGGGCATCGACCAGATGGTGCTACTGCTGCTGAGTGCGTAAAACCAATTCTGTGGGACGTCCTTTAATAGGCCTGCGCCGTCAATTCCTCGCCAAAGGTGGGCAAAGACAACGATAATAATGCCTATGCCTTTGGCGTAGTCAAAAGATAAGTTTCTCTGGCTCATTTTGTATTTGATGTTTTAGTGTGGCGCGGCTGAAGTCGCCGTGTCCTTGATTTGCTGGATGTTGACTCGAATTCTCTTCACGGTTCGGGAGACAAGAACGAATGTCAAAAACTCTGTCAGAACGACAGAGGCAGCCGCGCCGATTACGCTAAATTCGTTGACCATCAGAGGGGCTTGTATGCAATGGAAGGCCACGCTTGTTGCGTAAATCCATTTTAGTCTCTTGTGCTCACCCCAGGCCAATATTTTGAGCTGAACGGAAATCATAGTAAGTCCAGCAAATATCGGGCTGATTGTCAGCACTTTCAGTACGGACGCGGACTCGACGAAGCTATGCCCGTAAATGAGTGGGACTAACCAATCGCCCAAGACGACAGCGCCGACCCAACACATCGAGGTGAACGTTATGACAAATGCGTATATATACTTTAACGATGGATTCGAGCCAGCGCAAACCCGAGGATATATGGCCTGAACGGCGGGGCTGGTCATGGCGCCAACCGCCTTGACCAGCTTTTCGGATGCAGAGTACAGGCCTAGAGCGGCTTCCCCTCCTACAAAGCGAATAATGATGCCGTTTGCGTAGATGTAGATGGAACTCAATATCGTTGATGTGTATATATGAATCCCATCAGTGAATGCATACCTAATGTGGCTGAGTTTGGGTTTTGTGTATTTGAATGGCCTGCTGACTGCAATCCAGGCAAGGCATAGCAGTCCGGTAACAAACTGAGGTGCGAACTGAAGCCACGCTGCGAGTTCCAAATCCGATGGGGTTTTTACATAGATTGCCAACGGAATTAAAGAGAGGAATCGCGGTACGGCGGTGATGGCAGCAAAAATGTGATTTTTTTCCAACCCATGGAATAGCCATGCAGGTGTCATAACACTACCAATGACTGACACGAACGAAATCAAAATCAGAGTGCGCGTGCTTGCTAGAGAAGGGGTCAAGCTAAGTGCGGTATATACGATGGCGCAAGCTGTAAATGCAAGTACCATGCGCACCACAGATGTGTTGATAACGATTTCAGAAAGGTTTTCTCGATTGCTGTTGGCTTGTGAGATGCGACGGGTGGCGGTGAGGTTGAACCCAAAGTCCGTGGTGAGTATGAGGTACTGAAGGATAAGTTGTGAAAATGCGAGTGTGCCGAAGGCTTCGGGGCCTAGTGCTCTTCCCAGGTAGGGGAGTGCGAGCAAGGGGACCAGGATATTGGTTCCCTGAATGATATAAAGGTGGAGGGCGTTTCTACGTGTGCTCACGGCGTGTGATCGCTTCTGTTTTGTAGAAAAGTTTATAGCGTTCGCAGCAATTGTTCCAGCCAAATTCTCTCAGTGCGAAAGCGCGTGACTCTAATCCAGTAGAGTCCTCATTTAGGGCGCATGCTTGAGCCACAATATCTGGAAGCGATTCATCGCTGCTTAGTAATAGGACACATTTGGTCTGATTGGCAGCCCATTCGATGAAAGGGGTTGGTCTGGCAATAATAATGGGCGCCTTGCCGATCGCCTCGAAGAACATGCCGCTAACTAGGCTTGATTCTGGGTTGTGTGGCAGTAATAACGCGTCGGTTTCGTCTAGCGCTTGTGTCAGATCTGCATCGCTCAAAAACCGGGCGTCGATCGTGACCGAGTCCTCTAGATCGAACTGTTTAACTAGATTATTGAGTGTATTTAAATAGCCTTCTGAGCACTGGCCCAAAATTTTCAGATGATGTCCCTTTGGCCAATTTGAAATAATCCTATCAATCCCCTTGTAGGGGCGAATCGCCCCAATGATTCCAAAGTGCAAGGGGCCACTACGTTCTTGCCTGCCTTGGCATTGTTCGGATGTGGGTGTCTTTGAATCCCAATAGAGCGGGTGTGGCAGATAATGAGCCCTGTAGAACTTGGCGAGCGGGGGGGAGTGAGTGGCGCGCTTGGTGCAGATTGAACCAAACGCGCTAATCAGCACTTTCGAGATTGTTCTGTTTATCCCTGTTGTGTCGTGTACGGCGTGATTGTGTATGAAATATACTGATTCACCGCGGCTCAATTTGGTAATAAGAAAATAAGTTGCCCAAATCAAAAAGCCTATAAGACTGAATCTCGGGTTATTTTCTCCATGTGAGAAGCATCTGTTCTCAATCCAGTGAAATATGAGAGTCGAGTCGCGTGAAAGCAGGGTGGGTAGGTCGGGTGAAAAAATCGTCCTGAGTGTCAAAGCCCTTACCTGGTATCCGCATTCAAGGAGGATTTTCTTTTGGATCTCGATGTATGAATTTGAAGGGTTGCTGAAGGGGGAGATAAAAGCAGTCTTCATTTTTTAGCGAGGCGGACAGTTGTGGCTGTTAGTTTCGACAACGCTGCCTTCTTGTTGATTTGCTTTCTCTTCAGTCCAAGAACCCAAACCGCTAGTAATCCCCCGAGCACGGAGGTGAATGACCGTGAAGATCCTAGATATGGATACCTATAGATCTCTAGCATCATGATAAAGAATAGGGGGTAGAAGATAACCCCGCGCGCACCGCCGCCTAGGAATGATCGATATAAGACGCCAGCCAGAAAGCCCATGATGGCGTAGTAATAGAATGCGCCAGCAATACCCATGTCGAAGACCGTTGTGTATAGGCCTGATGGATTATTGAACTCTGGGTCAGCATACAGGTTTAGAAATTCGTCTAGCGTTGAGTGGCTTGTTCCTGTGTAATAGCGAAATATTGGGCCAATCAGGGCGGGTGCTTTGTGTGCAAATTGTAGTGTGTGTTCGAACTTGTATGTTGGCCAATCATACAGTTCTAGTAATCCTGCGCCGTTGTTCAGGGATGTGTAATAGTACGAACCAAGTCGTCCTACAGCAAAACTCCAGAAGCTTGTCTTGTTGTTGTATACGTCCGACTGCCAAGAGCGAAAATATTCTGCGCCTCCAAAATAGGCGATAAGAGCAGGAATGCCAACAATCGGGCCTAGCTTTAAGAGTGTTTTGATTGCTGTGTTTGTGCTGCGTCGGTGCATTTCGATCAGAAAAGGCAGGAAGCTGGCGACGAATAATTCGATTAGAGCCAGGCGTTCTGCCCACACGTACACTCTAAATATTGTGAATAAAAACAATATGACTGAGAGTGCCTTCAGGCTGAATGGTACTTTTTTAGGTTCGGTTGCAAGCAGGTAACTAATTACGGCAAAGTAAACTGGTAAAAAATTAACTAGCGACGTGACGCCAGCGACGGCGCTGAGGTCGTTTCGGCTAAATTTTTTGCCTCCGGTTATCACGCCTACTAAGGCTGACGGAGAAAAGATGATGTCTTTAAACCAGAAGGTATATGCGAAAAGGACAATCAAGCCGTATGCCCAAACGAACGGTGTCCAGTTGCGCTCAGAAATTTTTCCGTGATCTGAGAGCTGAACTTGTTCTCCCACTTTCGATCCTATCGCCATGACAGCGATCAATGCAGCACCCAATGCGAGGTGCCAGTTCTGTAAGAAAACCATCCCCTTAACTCGAATGCTCTCAGTGCCTATCGAACCAACGAAAATGATCGCAAAATAGACTGGCAGGAGGAATCCTATCGCGAGACCGCTCGGCGATAGCCACCAAGGGGCACTTGGTGTGAAGCTGGATTTCTTTTGAATGTGGATCATTTACTGTCCGCGACTTGCTGGATTGCAGACAAATCGCGCGATCGGGAGGCCGACGCTGCGAGGGGCAACCAAAATAAAAATAGCCCACACAAGAAGGCCTAATTTCATGGTGGCAGTGCTTGGTCGCTTGAGGATGGATTTGGCTAGCCGGGGTAATAATTTGGATCCGTTCGCAAATCCCTCTAAATAGCTATTTGTATTGAAGAGGCCTCGGGCGTAATCTTGTTTTTCAATCGAAAACTCAAAGATGTCTGCAGGAATGTCGGCTTGATCCGGAAGTCGGGCGGCGATCCACTTTTTAAATCGCACGTATCTCCGCTGTAGTCGCTCTGACTCGTTTGTTCGCTTCGCTGCATTACCCAGTACGAAACTTTGCTGATCCTCTATGCGGTGTACTCGATATTCGCCAAGCACGCTTCCATTTCCAGCTATTGCGGCATCTCCAAGCAGTCCGCAGCCGTATATTGCAAAGAAATCGGCGCCGTGCTTGTCTTGATCGTCTAGGGGCAAAGGGGCCAGTTTTCTTAAAACTGAAACCCTATATGCGTTTCCGCTCCCAGGCGCAGACTGATAAAGGCATTGCTGCCTCAGCATGATTTGAGATACCGGACCGCTTGCGAGATGTGTTGGAATAGTTCCGCCAGTTGGGGTTCCTGTCGAGTCTATTAACCGGAGGCGAAAGTGAACCTTGGCGGCCGCCAAATTGGAGTTGAATGCGGCAACCACTTCTGTGGCAGCGTTGGGTAGCAGTCGGTCGTCTGAGTCTAGAAAGAAAACAAACTCGCCCTTGATAATGTCCAAGGCTGCGTTGTAAGCGGAGATTTGCCCTTCGTTTTCCTTAAAGATGATCTCTGCGCGGTCGCGATAGGACTCGATCACGTCCCTTGAGCCATCAGTAGATCCGTCATCAACGATGATGAGTTCGATCCGTGGGTAATTTTGAGCCAGAGCTGATTCAATGGCCTTGGCGATATAGCCTTCGTAGTTGTAGTTACATACAACTATGGAAACCAGCGGGGCGGATTCAGCCATACGGGGTTCAGCAGTCGTTCAGAATAACGCCAGCGACATCGACCTTGGCAATTTTTAAGGTTGCCAACAGTCGCGAGATGTCTCGTTCAGCGCTTTTATCTTTTCTAGCAATAACCAGACCAGAGCCGCATCGGGCGGCAATGGCGCAGTTGTCCGCGCCAACTTCGGATGCGGGGGTATCCACAATGACGTAGTCAAACTTCTTGCCCAGTTCAACCAATAACTGGGAAAAAGACTGGCGTTCGATCAACTCCAATGGATTGGGAGGAGGATTGCCTGCAGGCAGTAGGTAAAGGTTGGGAATGTCTTGTGCGGGCATGTAGACATTCGGAGCAGACCTACCGACAAGCGTGTCTGCCAAACCGCCATCTGACTTGGGCAAGCCAAATATGCTAGCTAGTCTCGGATTGCGCAGGTCTGCGTCAATCAAGACAGTATTCCGACCGAGTTGGGCGAACGAAATGGCCAGGTTTGCAGCATAAAAACTTTTGCCATCACCTCGGTTTGGACTTAGAACAGCAAATGGTTTGTGTGGCTGATTTTCTGGGAACTGAGACATCAGCAACTGACTGCGCAACTCGCGAAACATTTCCGCCTCTGGCGAAAATGGGTGGCGCGCCACAATCAACTCCTCGCTCAGATTGGTTGATTTGGAGTGAATGTACGGATATTCATATTGCTGGGCGAGGGCCCAGACTACATCGTCGCCACTGATATAGCCTAGTGCAACTGCGGCTTCACCAAAGCGAGAGCCGTTGGCTTTCTGGTACTGAAGGACCGCTTCCACCTGATCGGACGTCAAGCTATTAGCTTGGCTGATGATGTCGCCAATTGGGCGGCTCTTGTTTGGGGTAGTCGAATTCACTCTTGCTCCTGTTCTGAACTAAATGCCTTGCTTACTTGCTCTTGAGCAGAGGGGGCAATAGTTTCGATGCGAGGGATTTCTTGTTGTTTTGTCCAAGCTGTGGATTGGATGCGTTGAAACTTTGTGTCGTGGGGTTGAAGTTGATCTTTCCGATGTTCGCAAGAACTGGGAGTTCAAACATCAACGCGGCATCCTCTTCGCTACGCACTTTCCGATTGGTCGACTCAAGGCGAATAGCCAGCAAGATCCCGGCAAGAATGCCCAACGCGGTTCCAACGCCCGTATTCAACAAAATTTTGGGTGAAGTTGGTTCAGCTGGCTCGTCAGCGCTGTTCAACAGGCTGACGTTGGTTTGCGTGGTCTGGCTTTCAAGTGACACTTGGTTCAAGCGAGCGAGAATTCCGTCGTACGCCTTCTGGGCACTTTCAACATCCTGATTCAGTGCTGCGGCTTCATCGCGAATTTGCTTCATTGACAATACTTTTTGTCGCTGAGCTTCATAGCCTGCGATGACCTCTGCCTCGCGGCTGCGATTGACCTGGTTGGCCACGCCGACGCTGCCCAGAATGCGGCGAGTTTCGGATTCAAGTTTCACCGCCAGATCTGCAATCTGGGCCTTTTGTTGCTGTACGGTTGGATGGGCGTCGCCATACCGAGACTGCAGATCCTTGAGTTGCGCCTCTTGGCGAACAAGGTCAGCCTTGATGCCGTTAACGACAGGGTTGTTCAGGACGTCCTGCAGCTTGTCGCCCTGGGCCAAACGGCTTTGCTGTTGGCGGCTGTTTGTGTCTGCACTCAATGCACGCAGGGCCACGACTTGCTGGCTCAGTTCAGCCAGTCGAGCCATTTCGACGTCAAAGCGCTCGTCGGAGCTGATCAGCCCCTTGTCCTTAAGGTAGGTTGATAGGGCCGAACGTGCTGTGTCAAGCTGCCCTTTTGCGCGTCGCAGTTGCTCATCAAAGTAATTCGAGTACTGCTTGGCTGGAGCGTTGCGCAGCTCAACGGCGGTCTCCATGTAGGCCTGAGCGAATGCATTTGCCACAGCAGCCGAAAACTTCGGATCTGGCGAAATGTAGGTGATGTCGATCACATTCGACTCTTTGGCGGGCTTGATGTCGGTATTGGTTTGCAGCCAGTTACCGATCCAGCCAACAAAGCTGCCACGCCCGTCTGTTGCCGATTGCCACTTGTCCTTAAGGATCGGGCGCTCTGTCAGTTTCAAGTTGTTGACAACTTTCTTGGCAACTCGGTCACTGCGAAGAATATCGATCTGGGTTAGCAAATATCCCTGGCCGCCCAGCCCCGGAACCAGTCCGTTGATCGGGTCGGTTGCCTTGTTGTCAATAACGACCGTGGCGACGGCGGAGTATTTTTTGGGGAGTACCAAACTCACGCCGGCGCTGAGCGCGAGGAACGCACCAGCGGTTGCGAATATGACGAGGCGGCGAGCCTTCAGAACGGTTGTCAGTTGGGTAAGGGTCATTGGCGCTCCAAAATCTGTGAGCAAAGGTTTATCTGGCGATCAGGTTCCGGCCGGCGGCTGGGGTCGCGGCAACCAGATCAGCAAGAAATTGTTCTTGTTTACGGAAGGCTGCATCGTAATCGCCGCCAGCCGGGACGCGTTGCGAGGCGCGAACCAAAATGCCGTCGGTCATTTTTCCAGCAAGGCCTTCTTTCAAAATAGTAAGGCGGGTGACCCAAGCCGAATCGCTATAGGTTGCCCCGATTCTGATCCAGTAGCTCACAAGTTCAACCGTGCCGGGGCCGCTCGCGGCAATCATTCGTTTTCCCGTAATCAAACTGGTTCGTTCGGGTACCGCGGGAAATGAGGCGGGCTTCAGGTCCAAGACCTTCAGGCCTTGGGCGGGATAGCACAATTCAGGGCGATGTATTTTTACTTCTTGTCGTTGCCTTGCACCATAGGCAAGCGTCAACATAATCCGAGTGCCATCCTTGAAAGCATATGTTCTCGACAAAATGTCGTCATATGGCTGGTCCAAATTGGTTTGACCTGGAGTCAGGGTTTGGTCAACCTGAATGGTGCTGCTAGGAATGTATGTCCACCCCGAAAATTCTTTGGGGACGACAGAATCAAGGGCTGGAGCAGGAGAGTCGGCGTGGAGTCTCGGGGCCAATGCCATGGCCAAAGCGGCGCCGACCAGTAACGCAGCCACTGTCAGGATCGTTATCCGGCGTGTTTGAAGCTTTTGTTCAGCCATGGTTGCCTATATTTGGTCGAGGTGTGCTGTTAGTGCCTTAGCCGCCCTGGCATGGCAGGACACATGCACGGTCACACTGGACTCCCATTTTTGTTCGTGGAGGGCTT
The DNA here is from genome assembly GCA_964453105.1 of uncultured Aquabacterium sp. GTDB lineage: Bacteria > Pseudomonadota > Gammaproteobacteria > Burkholderiales > Burkholderiaceae_C > Aquabacterium. The sequence goes on from CAYVOP010000007.1 coordinate 41,921, forward strand.
GAAAAATAGGCCGAGAATGCTGTCAACGCCAACGGTCAGCGCAGTAGCGACCATGAATAGAAGAATACCTGCGAAGCCGTGCACGAAGCCTTGGCCGGCTTCGTCGCCAAAATAGTAGGTCACCAGCACCAGCACGCACACGCGCGTGACGTTGGAGACAAAGGAAATGGGCAGAATCAGCGAGGCCAGCAAAATGTTGCGAGCCTTGCTGGTGTGCTGGGCCACGCTCATGTAGAACACGCCAATGGCTTCCAGCGCGAAGATGGAGTTCAGGCCGGCGCAGGCGTCGGCCACAAGCAACCGGTAGGGCCCGATGGTCAATACAACCCCTGATCGACCGATCGGGTAGCCCAGGTGAAACAGCAGGGCTTCCGACACATAGGACACGGCTGCTTTGAGCGGCGCAGTGATCTGGTCAACCACCGAGCCCGGAATGGGGATGATGAAGATGATGAAGAAGATGGGGAAGGCCATCAGCCGCCAGGCAGCCCAGCCTTTGTAGAGCAGGGCAATGGCCGAAATGACGAACATTTGCGACCCCACGTCCAGAAAGCTGACGTCTTGCGAGCGGCCCACCACGTACATCAGCAAGCCCAACACCATGGACACGCTACCGGCCAGGGTGGCTGGCGATGTGGTCAAGGCCTGAAAGCGCGGCAGCCGCTGCCAGATCAGCCACATGGTGAGCGCCAGCATGACCGGGCCGTGGCCTTGACCCACGACCTTCCACAGTGTTGCGTTCAGCTGCAGATAGGTGGGGGCGTACATGGCCGCCAGGCCCAGGCCCACGGCAATGAGCTCGGCATGGCTTGGCGCGTTGGCCGATGCTGGTTGTGTTGATGCTGGCGAAGCCAGGGTGCCTGATGTCATGTGTGGGGCGTCAGGTGCGGTTCTTCAGAAAATCTTGGTAAGCAAGACGAATGCCGTCTTCCAGAGATGTTTTGGCCGTCCAGCCCAGACTGCTGAGGCGGGACACGTCCATCAGCTTGCGGGGTGTGCCGTCTGGTTTGCTGGCGTCGAAACTGAGGTCGCCCTGGAAACCCACGACTTTAACGATGGTTTCGGCCAATTGGCGAATGGTGATGTCTTGCCCTGTGCCAATGTTGACCAAGGGGCCGCTGTAGTCAGTTTCCATGAGGTACACGCAGGCGTCGGCCAGGTCGTCTGCGTAAAGAAACTCGCGCATGGGAGTGCCAGAGCCCCAGACGGTGAGGCTCGCTTGCCCTTGTTGCTTGGCTTCGTGCGCCTTGCGGATCAGGGCGGGCAGCACGTGGCTGTTGTTGAGGTCGTAGTTGTCATTGGGCCCATAGAGGTTGGTGGGCATGACGCTGATGTATTGACGACCGTATTGGTCGTTGTAGGCCTCGCACAGCTTGATGCCGGCAATTTTGGCAATGGCGTAGGGCTCGTTGGTGGGTTCCAGCGGGCCGGTCAGCAGGTAGTCTTCCTTCAGTGGCTGCGGGGCCAGCTTGGGGTAGATGCAGCTGGAGCCCAGGAACATGAGGCGTTGTACGCCGGCTGTGTGAGCCGAGTGAATGAGGTTGGCCTCGATGATGAGGTTTTGATAGATGAAGTCGGCCCGGTAGACGTTGTTGGCCTGAATGCCGCCAACTTTGGCAGCAGCAATGAAGAGGTAGTCGGGCCGCTCGGCGTGCATGAAGTCGTGCACGGCTTGCTGGTTGAGCAGGTCGAGTTCCTGGCGGCTACGCGTGATGACCTGGGTGTAACCCAGAGCCTGAAGTTTGCGCACCAGGGCCGAGCCCACCATGCCGCGATGGCCCGCCACGAAGATTTTTGCGTTTTTGTCCATGTTGGGCTGAATGCGGAAAATCGGAGGTTGGGTGCTTGGTGTGGTGGGAGGGGGCTCCGCAGGAATGGTTCCCCTCCGCGTCCCCCTGGGATGGGGTGGGCGTCGGCCAAGTGTATCGGCTTTGCGATGGCAGAAGGGGGAAGTGCGGTGCCTCCCCCCTTACTAAGGTTTCCCCTGATCAGGGGTGTTTACTCGTGGTGGTCGTAGGCCTGGAAGCCGGCGAGCTTGACCAGGCTGTCGCGCTTGGCGGCGGTGTAGTCGCTCAACACCATTTCCTTGACCAATTCGGACAAGGTGATCTTGGGCGTCCAGCCGAGTTTTTCGCGTGCTTTGGTGGGGTCGCCCAGCAGGGTTTCGACTTCGGTGGGGCGGTAGTAGCGGGGGTCGACCTTGACGATCACGTCGCCCACTTTGCATTTCGCGAGCATTTCGCGTTCGCCCTTGGCGTTGACGATGGGCGCCACGGCGGTGACGCGACCCACTTCGGCTTCGCCTTCCCCTTCAAATGCCAGGCTGATACCCAGTTCCTTGGCCGCAAATTCGACAAACTGGCGCACGCTGTACTGCACGCCGGTGGCGATGACGAAGTCTTCGGCATGGTTTTGCTGCAGCATGAGCCATTGCATTTCGACGTAGTCTTTGGCGTGGCCCCAGTCGCGCAGGGCGCTCATGTTGCCCAGGTAGAGGCAGTCTTGCAGGCCCAGGGCAATGCGGCTGATGGCGCGGGTGATCTTGCGGGTGACGAAGGTTTCGCCACGCA
>CAYVOP010000008.1:0-41901 GCA_964453105.1 uncultured Aquabacterium sp.
CCTTGGTTCTTCATCTCGGCGTTCATGTCCTGGGTGACCTGGGGCACGCAGGCGGCGCAGGGGGCCGCCGCCTTGGTGCAGGACTTCAGGTCAGCGATGCTGCTGATGCCCTCGCCCACGGCCTTGCAGATCTGGCCCTTGGTGACGTTGTTGCACGAACAGATTTGCGCGGTTTCTGGCAGGGCATCGGGGCCCAGGCCAGGCTTGGCCTTGCCATCGCTGGAAGGCAGGATCAGGAATTCGGGCTCGGCGGGTAGATCAATGCCGTTGAGGGCCATTTGCAGCAGGGTGCCGTATTCATCGGCATTGCCCACCAGCACGGCGCCCAGCAACTTCTTGCCGTCTTCACTGACCACGATCTTCTTGTAGATCTGCTTGACTTCGTCGGTGTAGTGGAAGGTGCGGCAGTGCGCCGACTTGGCATGCGCGTCGCCAATGCTGGCCACGTCCACACCCATCAGCTTGAGCTTGGTGCTCATGTCGGCCCCCACGAAGGCCACGTCATCCAGACCGGCAATGTGGCGGGCAGCCACGCGGGCCATGTCGTAACCGGGGGCGACCAGACCAAAGGTTTGCTCGTTCCACGACGCGCATTCGCCGATGGCGTAGACATTGCGGTCGCTGGTGCGGCAGTGGCTGTCGATGACCACGCCACCGCGTGGGCCGATGGCCAGCACGCACTGGCGGGCGAGTTCGTCACGGGGGCGAATGCCGGCCGAGAAGACAATCATGTCGGTTTCAAGGTAGCTGCCGTCTTCGAACACCATGCGGTGCTGGTGGTCGGCGCCGTCCACGATCTTCACGGTGCTGCGGCTGGTGTGCACATGCAGGCCCAGCGCTTCGATCTTGGTGCGCAGAACGCGGCCACCGCCTTCATCGACCTGCGCCGCCATCAAGCGGGGGGCGAACTCGACCACGTGGGTGTCCAGGCCGAGGTCGCGCAGCGCCTTGGCGCATTCCAGGCCCAGCAGGCCGCCGCCCACGACCACGCCGGTCTTGGAATGGGCGCCGGCGGCCTTCATGGCCTCCAGGTCTTCGATGGTGCGGTAAACAAAGCAGTTGTGGCGATCGCGGCCGGCCACGGGGGGCACGAAGGGGGTAGACCCGGTGGCCAGCACCAGCTTGTCGTAAGGCAGCTCTTCGCCGTCGGCGGTGGTCACGGTTTTGGTGCGGCGCTCAATGGCCACGGCCTTGGCCGCCAGGCGCAGCTTGAAGCCGGTGCGCTCGAAGAAGCCGGGCTCGACCAGTGACAGGTCTTCGGCGGTTTTGCCCGAGAAGAATTCAGAGAGGTGGACGCGGTCGTAAGCAGCGCGAGGCTCTTCGCACAGCACCGTGACTTCGGCGTTTTGCACGCCCGATTCAGCCAGGCTTTCCAGGAATTTGTGGCCGACCATGCCATGACCAATGACGACGATTTTCATGTGAACTCCGAACAAGGAAACCAGGTGCGCGCAGTCTTCGCGGACTGACAGCCGCGCACCGTCCAGGAGAGGCGCAAGGCACAAGGGCCCGGCACCAACAGAAAACCGCCGTCATTAGCGGAGAAACCTGCCCGCTCAGCGTCAGCACTGTGCAGGCGAATGTCATTAAGCAATCGGCGTGCCAGGCGGGTCTCTCTAGGCAGCGTGAGGCAGGAGGCGAGCTGCTGATGCACGTTTTGTTGATTTGGCACAAAGCTGGTGCGCGCCATGCCCCGAGCTGGCGCATGCGGGGTGCGGCGCGGCAGGTGCCGGCACGCAGCTCGGCACACTGCGGGCTCAAGCTCTAAGATGACGGGGTCCCCACTCACTGCCTTGCCGTCATGCAACGCCGACACTTTCTTGCTCACGTCACTGGGTCTCTGGCTGTTCTGGCGGCCATGCGACAGGCCCATGCGCTGACGCTGGCTGACCTCAGCCAGAAAGACGCGGGCGCTGGGGTGAAGGCGGCGCTGGAAAAAGGCGCCTTGGCGGCCGTGAGTCTCTTGGGCCGGCCCGATGGCTTTTTGGGCAACCCCCAGGTTCGCATTCCCTTGCCAGCCCATCTGGAGAAGGCGGCCGACTTCATGCGCATGGCGGGCCAGGGGCAGAAGGTCGATGAGCTGGTCACCTCCATGAACCGGGCGGCCGAGGCCGCGGTGCCCATGGGCAAAGACCTGTTGGTGGAGGCCGTCAAATCCATGACGGTGGACGACGCCAAGAAAATCCTCGCCGGTGGCGACAACGCCGTCACCAACTTTTTTGCCGACAAGACCCGCGCACCCTTGGGCGAAAAGTTTCAGCCCGTGGTGACCGGAGCCATACGCAAGGTGAACCTGGCCAATGCCTACAACACGTTCCAGCGCTGGGGCGCCAGATTGGCCATGGCGGGGGTGGTTGAAGGGCAGCCAGTCAGCATCGAAACCTATGTGACTGGCAAGACCCTGGATGGCCTGTACACCTTGATTGGCGAAGAAGAGCGCAAGATTCGCCAAGACCCGGTGGGCACGGGCAGCGCCATTCTCAAAAAGGTGTTTGGAGCCCTGTGATGGCCGATTCCCTGGACCAGTTGGCGCAACAACTCAAAGACTTCGCCCAGGCTCGCGACTGGGGCCCGTTTCATGCGCCCAAGAATCTGGCCTCGGCCTTGATTGTGGAGGCTGGTGAGCTGCTGGAGCATTTCCAGTGGATGAGCGAGGCGCAAAGCCGCGCACTGCCCGTTGCGCAACGTGAGGCGGTGGCCTTGGAGATGGCCGATGTGCTGCTCTATCTGATCCAGTTGAGCAACGAGCTGGGCATCGACCTGGTCGATGCCGCTCGTCGCAAGGTGGCGATCAATGAGGCGCGGTTTCCGCGTGTGCCGCGCCCCAAGGGCTCGCCTAATCAGCCTTGACGGCGGCGGCGCATGGCGCCCGCAACGGTGGCCATGCCGACCAGTGTCAGGGCCCAGCTTTCGGGTTCGGGCACGGCAGCGGTGGGGCCGAACACACGGCCTTGGACGTCACGTGGCAGCAAACCGAAGTTGGTGTCGGTGCTGAATCCGGTCGTGTAGAACGAGGCCGCGCACACGCGCTTGAAGGGCCGTGCTTGGATCGAGTGCATGAGTTCTTCTCCGCCTTGTTTATGATGACAGGGCTCTGCGCATGCAGAACCCCGAAGAGTCATCTTAGGAAGGCGGTCCTTTGTCCTCAATCCCCAAGGCCGAATCCCTTGCGACAAGTCAAATTGACGGCCTGAAGATAGGCAATGAGATCGGCCCGGTCTTGCGCAGCGTCGACGCCCGCGTAGGTCATGGAGGTGCCGGGCACCACCCGTAAGGGAGCCTGAAGGAAGCGGTCCAGCGTGGCGGGAGTCCAGGTCAGACCTGAGCGGCGCATGGCGGTCGAATAGTCAAACCCCGCTACGCTGCCCGCCCTCCGGCCCAGCAGGCCGCAATGGCGGGGGCCGACGGCATCGTGCTGCAGGGCATGGCAGCCCATGCAGCGACCATACAGCGCCTCACCCCGCTGGGCCTGGCCTTGCAGGCCCGACCGGGGGGCGGCCTGCGCGGACCAAGCCAGCAAACCGGTTAGCAGGCAGGCCAGCCAATGGACCCGGTTCTTCATGACATGAAGGCCGACGGCACGGGAGTTTCGCCAATAGCCTGGCGCAGCACGGCCCAGTGCATGGCTTCGTCACCCAGGATGCTGGCGGCGGCCTTCGACAACTCGCGGTTGTCAAACAGCGGCACCGCGCCCAGATAGGCGCTGACGGCCCCTTGCTCCAGCTTGGCGGCAAAGCGCAGCACATCGAGCTGCGACTTCAGTTGCTCCACCGGGAAGGCGTACTTCGCCTTGGCCACCACAGGCTTGCCGCCCAATTTTTCAATGGTGCGCGCCAGCACATCGGCGTGTTCCTTGTGGTGCGATTGGAAGGTCACAGCCAGATCCAGCACGGGCTTTTGTAGCAGATTGCTTTCGGCACCCAACTGGTAGGCCGCAATCGCTTCCAGCTCGGCGCCCAGCGCGGTGTTGAGGATCTGGATGTCTTGATGGGCGGCGCCGCCGGCCTTGGCCGCCAAGGCTTCGTTGCCCGACAGCATGGCCACGGCCACGCCAGATAAGGTCAGGCCGGTCTGACCCAGGAAGGCGCGACGAGGCACGGCCAGAGAAAGTGATGACAGCTTGGACATGGAATGAACTCCTGTTTTGATGGGATAGAGGGAGAGAAATAAAAATGCTGCGTGGAGGGGGTCAGGTCTGAGGCAGTCGTTGCAGAACCTGTTCGACGATGCGGTCGCAGCGCTCACCGTCGAATGAAAAGGCATCGCCCAGCGAGACGTCGATGTCGCGTGCCAAGCCTTCGCGCAGCAGGCTGCGAGCGCGGAAAAAGCGGGTGCGCACAGTGGCTTCGGGCAGGTTCAGCGCCTGAGCCACCTCTTCCACGCTCAGCTCTTCCACCGCGCGCAGCACGAACACGGTGCGAAAGGCCTCGGGCAAGCGGTCGATGCTGGCTTCCATCAACTGGCGCACCTGGGCGCGCAAGGCGACCTGTTCGGGCAGGCTGTCTGGGTCGGCCTGCATCAGCCACGGCTCGGCGTGGTCGGGTAGTTCGGTGGTCGGATCCAGGGGAATGACCTGGGCGCTGTGGCGGCGCAGGCGGCCCAGGCACTCGTTGGTGACAATGCGCACCAACCAGGTCGACAGCCTTGCATCGGCGCGAAAGCTGTTCAGATGACGCCAGGCCTGCAGGTAAGCCTCTTGCAGAGCGTCTTCGGCCTCGGCATCGCTTTGCAATATGCTGCGCGCGGTGCGAAACAGCAGGCGGTTGTGCCGCCGCATGATGCATTCAAAGGCCAGGCCCTGGCCTTGCAAAGCCAGGGCAACCAGTTCGGGGTCAGAGCTCTGGGCTGCGGGTGCGGTGAGTGGGACGGTGGATGGCATGTGTGCTCCTTGTCCCCATTGGATGCGATGAACTCGCGCGACGTTCCCGCTGGTCTTCCACCCAGTCGGGGTGCTTCCACAGCACTCGCGCATCCTTGCGTTGCCAGACATCGCGCCACATGGCCCACCACTCATCCAGATTCAGCCGCAGCGGGTTGAGTGTGGTGGGCTGGCGGTGGGTGATGCCGTAGGCAATGGTGCCCGCATCGCGTTCATCCACAAAGGTGCCGAAAAGCCGATCCCACAAAATGAACATGCCGCCAAAATTGGTGTCGTGCTGCTGCACATGGCTGCCATGGTGCACGCGGTGATGTGACGGGGTGTTGAACACCGCCTCATACCAGCGAGGCAGGCGCCCCACGACTTCGGTGTGCAGGAAGAACTGAAAGAACAGATTCACTTCGATGGCCACCACCACCGAAGTCTTGTCGAACCCGATCAGGGCCAGGGGCAGCCACCACAGCAGGGCCAGGCCGCTGAGGTCGAACAGGAAGTTCTGCCGCAAGGCGGTAGACAGGTTGTAGCGCAGGGAGCTGTGGTGCGTCACATGCGAGCACCAGGCATAGCGGGTCTTGTGCATCAGCCAGTGCAGCCAGTAGAAGATGAAGTCGGTGGCCACCACCAGCAGCGCCCAGCCCAGCCAGCGGTTCGAGGGCGTGTACTGTAGGCCCAGGCGCATCACGTCGTCGTAGAACTGGGTGACAAACACCGCCACCACCGCCCCATCGACCATCTTGTACACAAAGCCCATGACGATGTTCGTGCCCACCTCGCGGGTTTCGTAGGCCTCGGGCCGTTGGTGTCGGACCCAGTAGGCCCTTTCGAGGAGGATCAGCGTCAGAAACGCCGCCCCCGCGATCAGCACAAACAGCAGGGCATGCAAGATGTCGTTCATGGTCCAGTCCTGAAATACGTCGCGTTTGACTGTAGTCATGCAAGGGGCTGGCTGATAGACAATCGATGCCTCTGTTTTAACCATCGACGCCAATCGTTGGCGCTTGTGGCATGTCCTTGATGTTGAGAGTCACCGGGGCCTGGACCCAGTTGCTGGTTGACTGGCTGGACCGTCAGCGGCTGCCTGCCCCCACTTTGCGCGCACGCCTGGCTCGCTATGCCCCAGACGATGTGGTGAGCATGTCGGCCTGGGCGGAACTGCTGGCGCAAGCCAGCGCCCTGCGGCCCCAGTTGCTGGCGCCGGGGTTAGACATCGGGGCTGGCGTGCGCCCCCACCACGTGGGGGTGCTGGGCTACCTCGTGCTGGCCAGCGACAACCTGGGCGAGGCCATGCAGGCCTACCAGCGCTATGAGCGCCTTTTTTATGGGGTGGACCTGGCCGAGGTACGCGTGCTGGCCGATGACGTGGAAATTCGCTGGGCCCCGACACAGACCGGTGCCGTGGCCGACGAAGTGGGCATTGCCGCCCTGATCACCTTCTTGCGCCAGCAACTGGACCAGCCACCACCGCCCTCGCTGGTGTGCTTTGTGCACCCGGCCACCGCTGAGCAGACGCGGCTTTACGAAGCCTTTTTCCAGTGTCCGGTGCGCTTTGGCTGCTCGCACACCAGCGTGAGCTTTCCCCATGCTCACCTGGCCATCCCGATGCCGCATCGCGAGCCCGGCTTGCGCGTGCTGCTCGATCGTCAGGCGCAGGCCCTCTTGCAAGCCTTGCCCGACCCCAGCGCGTTTGACCGCGCCGTGCAACAACTTTTGGTGCGACTGCTGCCCGAAGGGCAAATGAGTGTGGACAAAGTGGCGGCAGCGATGCACCAGTCCACCCGCACCTTGCAGCGTCGCCTGGCTGAGCGCGGCATGACCTGGCAACAGTTGCTCGACAACACCCGCATGGAACTGGCACGCCAATATCTGGCCGACCCCGCCTTGTCTGTGGCGGAAACGGCGCTGCTTTTGGGATTCAGCGAACAAAGTGCCTTCACCCGCGCGTTCAAACGCTGGATGGGGCAGACTCCCCTGACTTATCGACAAGGATTGACACGATGAAGCACGCTGCACGGCGTCACCCCCGGTGGGCTCTGACCTGGATTCTGACGGGCGGCCTGATGGCCTGTGGGGGCGCCCCTTCCGCCTCGTTCGCTCAGGCCCAGGCGACAGCCCATGCCGACGGTGAACGGGTCCCGCCAGGGGAAGCCGAGGCCACGGCCGAAGTCACCCGCCTGCTGGCGGCCACGGTGCAGCGCGGATTCGACCACGAGGGCCGCGCGTTTCGCGACGCCCATCGCAAAGCGCATGGCTGCGTGCGAGCGCAGTTCACCGTGTTGCCTGACGTACCCGCATCACTGGCTCATGGGCTGTTTGCCCAACCGGGCCGATACGACGCCGTGGTTCGCTTCTCGAACGGATCGGGCCAGAACCAGGACGACGATGCGCGCGATGCCCGTGGCATGGCGTTGAAAGTGCATGGTGTGAGCGGACCCAAAGTGTTGAGTCAGGTGCCCCCCGGTGAAAGCCTGAGCCAAGATTTTGTGATGACCCACCACCCCGAGTTCTTCATTCGGGATGCGGCCGAATACATCGAATTTGTGCGAGCCATGGACGGCGGCGGATGGCGCCAGGCCGGCTGGGCCCTGCGACACCTGTTTGACACTGTGCCGCGCATTTTGGCGTTCACCGGCACACGCATCGACAACCCCTTGCAGGCCCGCTACTGGAGCACCACCCCCTCGCGCCTGGGGATGGGGCAACAAATGAAGTTCTCGGCACAACCGTGCCAGGCCAGCCAGTTTGACACCGCAGCCGATCGGGCCAACCACACCCGCGATCGCCTGGGTGAAAACCTCTTTCGGCACCTCAGCGAAGGGCCTGCCTGTTTTGACTTCATGGTGCAACCCCGCCTCGTGCCAGAGCACATGCCCATTGAAGACCCGACCGTGCCCTGGCGGGAGTCCGAATCGGCCTTCGTGCGGGTGGCCACCCTTGACATTCCTGTCCAGGTACCAGATCAAGGCAGCGGGTGTGAAAACCTGTCGTTTTCGCCCTGGCACAGCCTGGTCGAGCACCAACCGCTGGGCGGCATATCGCGCATGAGGCGTACTGTGTACGAAACCACGTCGTCGCTCCGCGTTGAGCTGAATCGATCCAAACCTGCGCAAGCTGACGCAAAATAGCCTGCATGCCAGTTCGGCGAATAGGAGTTGAACCAAATGAAAACAAGCAAATGGGTGGCCATGGCGGCAGCGGCCGCGGTGATGTCGGGCATGGTGGGTTGCGCCACCGAGGGGTCTCGCACGGTTGAGGTTCACAAGGTCGAGGCGGTGTCGCGTCCTTACAGCGGCCCGCGTGCGCCTATTTCTGTGGGGAAATTCGACAACCGTTCGAACTACATGCGGGGCATTTTTTCCGATGGCGTGGATCGCTTGGGCAGTCAGGCCAAGACGATTCTGATTTCCCATTTGCAGCAAACCAACCGGTTCAACGTTCTTGACCGAGACAACCTGGCTGAGATGAAGCAAGAGGCCGGATTCAAGGGTTCGGCGCAGGCCATCAAGGGAGCCGACTTTGTGGTGACTGGCGACGTGACCGAGTTTGGTCGCAAAGAAGTGGGCGACCACCAGTTGTTCGGTATTCTGGGCCGAGGCAAAACACAAGTGGCGTATGCCAAGGTCACCTTGAATGTGGTCAACATCACCACGTCTGAGGTGGTGTATTCCACGCAAGGTGCGGCGGAATACAGCCTGTCCAATCGCGAGATTGTGGGATTCGGTGGCACCGCCAGTTACGACTCCACCCTCAATGGCAAGGTGCTCGACCTGGCCATGACCGAAGCGGTCAACAAGCTGACGCAGGCCATCGATGATGGCGCCTGGAAGCCCGGGAAGTAAATCAACCATGGCATATGTATTGGTTCGGCCGTTGCTTGCAGCGGCCCTGGCGGGCGTTTGCCTGATGACAACGGGCTGCGCCAACCGCCCCAAACCACTCTATGAGTGGGGCAGTTACCAGGCTCAGGTGTATGCGCATTTCAAAGCGACCAGCACCGGGCCCGAGGATCAGGTGCTGGCCCTGGAGCGCGATCTCGAATCGATTCGCGCCAACGGCAACACCCCGCCTCCTGGCTATTACGCGCACATGGGCATGTTGTACGCCTCGTTGGGGCAGGATGACAAAGCCGTTCGGGCATTTGGCGACGAGCGAACCCTGTTTCCGGAGTCGGCCAAATACCTGGACTTCCTGATGAGCAAGGCCAAGAACAAAAAATGAAGGGACCCACCATGCCTGTGAAAAAGTGGGCCGCACGGGGCCTGTTGGCTGCATCGTGCATATGGCTGACCGGTTGCGCCGCGCCCAAGCCCTATGACTACTCGGCTTTCCGTGCCCATCACCCGCGCTCGATCGTGGTCCTGCCGCCGGTGAACAACTCGCCTGACGTGGCTGCCACCTACAGCGTGCTGTCGCATGCCACGCAGCCCTTGGCCGAGGGCGGCTATTACGTCTTGCCCGTGGCGCTGGTGGATGAAACCTTCCGTCAGAACGGCTTGGTCAACCCTGCGGAAATGCAGTCGGTTTCCGCAGCCAAGCTGGTTGAGATCTTTGGGGCCGATGCCGCGCTGTACATCACCATCACCCAGTACGGCGTGAGCTACACCATTCTCGACAGTGCCGCCATCGTGGCGGCCAATGCGCGCCTGGTCGATCTGCGCAGCGGCCAATTGCTGTGGGAAGGTGGGGCGCGCGCGTCGAGCAGCGAAAACAGCAACAATCAGGGTGGCCTGGCGGGCATGCTGGTGGCCGCGGTGGTCAAGCAGGTGCTCAACAACCTGAATGATCAGAGCCATACCGTGGCCGGGGTGGCCACGCAACGCATGTTGGCACCAGGCATGCGCAATGGTCTGCTGTACGGGCCGCGCTCACCCCTGTTTGGCAAGGAACAGCAGCCCTGAGCCAGCCAGGTAGCTCCGCACGGCCACCTGAACTTCTTCCCTGAGCGCCTGACGATCCAGTCCGGGGCCCAGGGTCAACAGGTTCTGGATGACCCAGCCGTACACCTGGCTGTGCACCATGCGCGCCATCACCGACAAGCGCGTGGCCTCGGGGGCATCGCTGGCGGCCGCCAGCGCCTGACTCCACAGTTCGACAAACTGGTCGTAATACTTGCGATAGACCTCGGGCGTGGAGATCTGTCGCTCCAGCATGAACAGGGCCGCCCATGACACGGCGTCGCCCAGAACCAGATCGACTTGCGCGTCGATCAGCGCGGGCACCAGCACACGCAAAGGTTGCCCTCGGTGCCGCTCGGTACAGGCACTCAAGGCTTGCGCCAGCCCCTTGACACGAAGATGGATGGTCAGCGCGGCCAAGGCTTCCTTGTTGGCCACGTACTCGTAAAACGTGCCAATGCCCACGCCAGCCACAGCGGCCACTTCGCGCACGGTGACACCGCCGTAACCCTTGTCGATCAAAACCCGAACAAAGGCCTCTTGCAGCGCCTCGGAACTGGCGCGCGCACGTGATTGCCTCGGCTTGCGACGCGTGGCTGGCAAAACCCGAACACCTTCTGAGGCCATTTTTTCTAGACTGTGACAACGAACAGCAACAAGCCCGACGAGGCAGGCGGAGACAAACATGACCTGGCAAACCCACCAGATTCACAACCAGTTTGACGAACTCAAAGACTACAACCTTCTGAGCACCGATGCCCCCTTGCAGGAGGCGCTGGCACGTGCGGGGGCGCAGCCATTTGTCGAGCAGCTCACACAGTATGGCGCCACCTTGGGCCGCGCCGAGACCTACACCCTGGCGGACCAGGCCAACCGCTACACGCCCGAGTTCAAGCCGTTTGATGGCCGAGGGCGTCGAGTGGATCAGGTCGAGTTCCACCCCAGCTGGCACACGCTGATGGCCCTGTATCGCGAGCAGGGCCTCATCGATCTGCCCTTCAGCGACACCCGTGCCGGACGCTGGTCGGCGTGGGCGGCCGGGTTCTTCCTGCACAGCCAGATCGAAGCCGGCACCATGTGCCCGGCCACCATGACGCAGGCGGCCATTCCTGTCATCGAGCGCGAGCCCGCCTTGTGGGCAGCCCACAAAGACCAGCTCTACAGTCGGGCCTACGACGCGCGTGACCTGCCCCTGGCTCAAAAGCAGTCGATCTGGATCGGCATGGGCATGACGGAAAAACAAGGCGGCTCGGACGTGCGCGCCAACACCACGCAGGCCACCCCCGTGGGTGCCGGTGGGCGCGGCGGGGAATACACCTTGCGCGGCCACAAGTGGTTCTTCTCGGCCCCCATGTGCGATGCCCACCTGGTGGTGGCCAAAACCGCTGATGGCGCGCCCACCTGCTTCTTTGTGCCGCGCTGGCGCCCGGATGGCAGCAAGAACCCGGTGCAGGTGCAACGTCTCAAGGGCAAGGTCGGCAACCGCAGCAACTCCAGCAGCGAAGTCGAGTTCCAGGATGCCTACGGCATCATGATGGGCGAGGAAGGCCGGGGCATTCCCACCATCATCGAAATGGCCTCGTACACCCGCTTGAACTGCGTGGTGGGCAGTGCCGCCATGGTGCGCCAGGGCTTGGTGCAGGGCCTGGCCTACACCCGACAGCGTGAGGCCTTTGGCAAGCGCCTGGTGAACCAGCCGCTGATGCGTGCGGTACTGACCGACCTGGCCTTGGAAAACGAGGCCAATGTGGTCTTGATGATGCGCCTGGCCCAAGCCTACGAGCGCGGCGATGACCCCACTGAGCGCGCCTGGAAGCGGGTGATGACGCCGGCAGCGAAGTTCTGGGTCTGCAAGCGCGCCGTCGAGCTGACGGGCGAGACCATGGAGGTGTTCGGTGGCAATGGCTATGTGGACGACGGCATCATGGGCCGCCTGTTCCGCGAAGCGCCGGTGAACTCGATCTGGGAAGGCTCCGGCAACGTGATGTGCCTGGACGTGATGCGCGCGATTGGCCGCGACCCCGCTTCGGCCATGACCCTGCTGGAAGAGCTGGGCACTGCGGGTGGCGATGACCCCCGCATTCGCGCCGAACTCAAGGGTCTGCAAGCCATGCTGGCTGAGCCACCCGAGCACCTGGAGGCCTTGGGCCGACGCTTCACCGAGCGCCTGGCCCTGGTGGCTCAGGCCTGCCTGCTGCGCCAGCATGCGCCGGCCTTTGTGGCCGACGCGTTTGTGCAGACCCGACTCGATCCCTATTGGGGCCGCATTGTGGGCAGCCTCGACATTCGCCATCTGGCCGTCGATGCCATTCTGTCGCGGGCCTATCCGGCCTGAGCCGCAGTGGGCTCGGCGGGTGAGTTCGCTGTGCATCAAGGTCAGGCGCGGGGTTTGGTGATCCAATAAGGCATCGTCTCTGCAAGCCCTTGTCTGCCATGTCCCTCACCACCCTCCATACGGCTTCGGCCAGTTTCGAGTCAGCCCGTCAGGTGGATGTGTTGCCTGCGGGCCATCGTGGGCAGCGTTTGCATGGGCATAGCTTTGTGGCGCGCATTCGGGCCGATCTGCCTCAAGGCTGGGGCCCCTATCCAGGGGCACAGGTAACCCAGTTGGCGGCGCGGCTTCAGGGCTGTACCGACCAGCTCGACTACCGCTTGCTCAACGAGGTGCTGCCCTCCCCTTCCGATGAAAACCTGGCGCGCTGGCTGCGCGACCAGTTGCTGGCTCAGCAGGTGCCGGGGCTGGAGCAAGTGGGCATTCAAAGCACCACCGACCAAGGCGTGGATCTGGATCGACATGACCAAGCCCATGTCTGGCGGCGCTATCGTTTCCAGTCGGCCCACAAGCTGCCGAATGTGCCGCTGGGCCACAAGTGCGGGCGCTTGCATGGCCACGGCTTCGAGGTCATCTTGCATGCGAACCAGGATGCCGGCGGGCGCGACATCAGCATCGACTACGACCACCTCGACGAAGTCTGGGCGCCCTTTCACTACCAGTTGCACCACCGCTATCTGAACGACATCGAGGGCCTGAGCAACCCCACCAGCGAAGTCCTGGCCGGCTGGTTGTGGGAGCGGCTCAAGCCCGTGCTGCCGGAGCTGTCATGGGTGACGGTGTACGAAACCGGCTCGTGCGGCGCCAACTTCAATGGGCACGACTACCGCATCTGGAAGGAAATGACCTTGGACAGTGCCTTGGTGCTCAAGCATGCGCCAGCAGGCGATGCCTTGGCCCAGGTACATGGCCACACCTACACCCTGCGCCTGCACCTGTCGGCGCCGCTGGATCAGGTCATGGGCTGGACGGTGGACTTTGGCGATGTGAAGGCCTTGTTCAAGCCCATCTTCAAAATGCTGGACCACCAGCCTCTGCACGAGATTGCCGATCTGGCCGATTGCGATGCCGCTTCGCTGGCGCACTGGATCTTGCACAAGGCACGGGTGGTGCTGCCCCAGGTCGATCGGGTCGATCTGTACGAAACCCGAGGCTGCGGCGCCTTGGCCCTGGTAGGCCAGGAAGGCCCGGCGCTGCCGATTTGACGCAGCGACGAAGGCTGGATCAGAAGCTCAAGCCGGCACCCAGGGTGACGGTGGGCGAATGATCTCCGCCAGAGGGAAACATCAGGCCTGCACGGAAGATCACGATCTGGGCTTCCACGCCGTAGTAATCGGTCTGAGGGTCAGCCAGCAGGGGGTGCGAGCGTGTGCGCCAGTGAGCCAGCTCGATGCCACCCCATCCCACCCCGTGACCTGCATACATGGCACGCAAGCCAAGGAACTGCTTGTCGCCATGCAGCCCAAATTCTTGCCCGGCGACGACGGCCGTTTCCTTGTTGAGTGGCACGGCCAGGCCCAGGCGTGCGGCCAGGCCCAACGGTGCTTCGGCCCAAACGCCGACGGTGGCGTATTTCAGTAGGTCGAAGGCGTTGGCTTCTGCATGGGCCTGGTTGAACAGGCCGCACGACAGGCATGTGCCCAGCGCGAGTGCTCCTTGGATTTTTTTGAATTTCATGGCGATCAGACACAGGTTGAACCACAGTCGCTGTGCTGTGGCCCCCAAATTGTGCCCGTCTTCATGTGACCCGCCTTCATGGGGCGCGATCACGGCCTGGTCGACTCAGTGTCCGCGCTTGCGATAGATCGAGGGCTTGACCATGTGCAGCTGATCGGTCACCCCGTGCAGGCTTTCTGAGTGGCTGATGATGAAGTAGCCACCGGGCTTGAGTTGCCCCAACAGGCGGCTCACCACTTCGCGTTTGGTCTCGGCGTTGAAATAGATCATCACGTTGCGCAGGAAGATCACGTCAAACAGGCCCACATTGGGCAGGGCGGTGTTCAGGTTGATCTGATCAAACTGAATGCGACTGCGCAAGGCCTTGTCCACCAGGAACCAGCCAGCCTGGCTGCCAATGCCCTTGAGGCAATACTGGGTTCGGTAGGCCTTGGGGATGTCTTGTGCGTCTTCGACTGGGTACAGCCCCTTTTGGGCCGTGGCCAGCACGCGGGTGCTGATGTCGGAGGCCAGGATCTCGAAACGATTGTGCCCCAGGGCGTGTGCCAGTGTCATGGCCAGCGTGTAGGGCTCTTCCCCTGACGAGCAGGCCCCGCTCCAGACGCGCAGCGGGCCGGGGCCAGTCATCTCCGGCACGATGGTGTCGGCCAGGAAATCGAAATGCTTGGGTTCCCGAAAGAAAAAGGTTTCGTTGGTGGTCAGCAAGTCGACAGCCATCTGGCGTTCCTTGGCATCGTGACTGACCATGCGGTAGTAGTCGCCGAAGGAGTCCAGCCCGTGTTGGGCCAGTCGCTTGGCCAGTCGGCCACTGATCAGCGGTTTCTTCGCGTCGCTCATGTGGATGCCGGCGGCATCGAAGATGAGCTGACGAAAGCCATTGAACTCTTTGTCTGACAGTACGGGTAGCATGGCTGGGCTCAGTGTTCCTGTGGGAGGGGGCTGCCGCTGACATCCTGCAGCAGGGTGATTTCTTCAACCGACAAGACCTTGCCCAGGTTGAGCAAGATGACAAAGTTGCCGTTGACCTTGGCCATGCCGTCGATGAAGTCGGCGCGAATGCGGGTGCCAAAGCTCGGGGCGGGTTCCACGTTGGTGCTGTCGATCTGACGTACCGCGCTGACCGCGTCCACCACAATGCCCAGGACATGGGTATCGGCGTCGGACTCGACTTCCAGAATGACCACGCAGGTTCGACGCGAAATCTCGGTGCGACCGCGCCCGAAGCGGGCGTTGAGGTCGATCACCGGCACCACCGACCCACGCAGGTTGATCACCCCGCGAATGAAGTCGGGCATCATCGGCACGTTGGTGATGTTGCCGTATTCGATGATCTCCCTGACTCGCAACGTGCCTACGGCAAACAGTTCTTTGCCAAGGCTGAAGATCAGGTACTGGCTGACCATGTTGGTGCGGGGCTGCGTGGTGGAGACGGATGCGGTGGGGGTGGCAGTGGTCATGACTCAGTCCTCGAACTTCACGAATTCATGGGATTCGGTGGGTGCCGTGGCGGCCCTGCGCGAGGCGCGAGAGGCGGCCTGTGGTTTGGCTGCCCGGCCAGCCGCAGCGCGGGGGGAGGCTGCCGCGCCCCGCGCCGCACGATGGATGGCCTGCTGGGCCGTGACCACATGCTGCAGTGAAGCGCTGGTGGTGAAGAAGTTCATCAGGTCTTGCAGTTGCTCGGCCTGGCCACTCATTTCTTCGGCTGTGGCGGCCAATTCTTCAGAGGCGCTGGAGTTTTCTTGTGTCAGTTGCGACAGCTGTGTCAGCGCAATGTTGATCTGCCCCACGCCGGTGGACTGTTCATCCGAGGCCGAGGCGATTTCCTGCACCAGATCGGAGGTCTTGCTGATCGACGGCACGATGGCGTCCAGCAGGTCGCCTGCACGTTCAGCCAGCGAGACGCTGTTCTTGGCCACTTCGCCAATTTCCTGCGCGGCTTCCTGGCTGCGCTCGGCCAGCTTGCGCACTTCTTCGGCCACCACGGCAAAGCCCTTGCCATGCTCGCCGGCCCGGGCGGCCTCGATGGCGGCGTTCAAGGCCAACAGGTTGGTTTGGTAGGCGATGTCGTCAACAATGCTGATCTTGTCGGCAATGACCTTCATGGCCTGCACGGTTTCTTGTACGGCCTGGCCGCCTTCTGTGGCTTCCTTGGCGGCCTTGCCCGACATGCCTTCGGTCACCTTGGCGTTTTCGGCGTTTTGCTGCACCGATGCGGCCATTTCTTCCATCGAGGCCGACGTTTCTTCCACGCTGGCGGCCTGTTCGCTGGCGCCGTGGCTGATGCTTTGTGCCGTTGCCGACACCTGCTCGGCGGCGGCCGACAGAGAATCAGAAGCGGTGCGCACATCGCCAATGATCATCGACAACTTATCGACCATGCCTTTGATCGCGGCCAGCATGCTGGAGGTATCGCCGGCCTTCACATCGACCTGCACAGTCAGATCGCCCTGGGCAATGCGGCTGACCACGTCAGCAGCGTAAGCTGGCTCGCCACCCAGCTGCTTGATCAGGCTGCGGGCAATGCCGAAGCCGATCAGGCTGACCACCCCCAGGGTGATGGCGGACACGATCAGGGCGGTGGTCAAGGCGGCTTGTTGAATCTTCACCGCAGCATCCGATCCCGCCTTGCCCATTTCAGAGTTGTACTGGCGGTGCTCGGCCATGGCTTCGGCTGGGCGATTGAAGATGGGGCGCTTGGCCACGGCCAGGGCCATGGCTTCTTCGCGCTTGCCTTCGATGGCCAGCTTGTACAGCTCGACTCGCGCTCCCAAGTAAGCCACCATGGCCGCCTTGTCGGCTTCGAACAAGGCCTTGTCCTTGTCGTCGGCCAGGGTTTCGGAATAGGTCTTCATGGCCGCGTCGAATTTGGGGACCATCCCCTCAATGTCACGGTTGGCTTCCTCGATCTTGGCTTTGTCTGTGTAAGCCATCATTTGCCACGAACGAAGACGAATCGTGGTCAGCGCGTCATTGGCTTCGTCCAGAGCCTGGAAGGCTGGAACCGTGTTGACGGTGCTGAAATTGGCTGCATCAAAGACTTTGCCCATCTGCACCAGCGACACGCTGGTCAGAACGGCAATGCCGATCAGGGCAGAGAGCACCAGCAGGATGAACTTGTGGGCAACGGTGAGTGATTTCATGGTCGATCAACTTTCTGTGATGGCGCGGTAAGCAGGGGCAGGCTTGGCCTTACACGACAGGGTGCAGGGTCAGGGGCTGGCTTGCCCGTTGCGGGGGGTGGAACCGCGCCTCGCTCTGTTGAGCGACTTGGGCCACGAGGTTGGGCACATCGAGCAGGAGGGCGACGGCGCCACTGCCCAGAATGGTGAAGCCGCCCACACCGCGCACGTGCTGGAAGACTTTGCCCAAGGGTTTGATGACGGTTTGCAGCTCGCCCATGAGCTGGTCCACGACCAGACCCACACGCTTGCCGCCACCTTGCACGACCACCACGTTCTGGCGTCGGCCGGGCTCACCGTCGATGTCATAGAGTTCACGCAGGCGCACCAGCGGCAGCACCTCGCCGCGCAGGTCCAGCCAGTCTTTGTCGGCCGTTTGCTGGCGCGACAGTTCGATGCACTCCACCACCATCGACAGCGGCACCACGTAGGCCGATTTGCCCACGCCCAGCAAGAAGCCATCGATGATGGCCAGCGTCAACGGCAGGCGGATGCACACAGTGGTGCCCATGCCTTCGGTGGAGCGCAGATCAATGGTGCCGCGCAGTTTGGTGATGGCGCTCTTGACCACGTCCATGCCCACGCCACGACCAGAGAGGTTGCTGACCTGTTCGGCGGTGGAGAAGCCGGGTTGGAAGACGAGGTTGAAGATGTCCTTGTCGCTGAGGGTGACGTCTGGGGTCACCAGACCACGCTCGATGCCCTTCTTGAGGATGCGCTCCTTGCTCAGGCCGCCCCCATCGTCGGTGACCTCGATGACAACCTGGCCGGCCTCGTGGCGGGCATGCAGGCCCACGGTGCCCTGAGCAGGCTTGTTGCTGGCGGCGCGGCGCTCGGCGCTCTCGATGCCATGGTCCATGGCATTGCGAACCAGGTGGGTGAGCGGATCGGCAAGTTTCTCGACGACGGTCTTGTCCAGCTCGGTCTCGGCGCCGGTGATCTTCAAGGCAATGTCTTTGCCCAGTTCCTGGCTGACGTCGCGCACCACGCGCTGGAAGCGGTTGAAGGTGCCGCCAATCTGCACCATGCGCAGGTTCAGTGCCGAGTCGCGCACCTCTTCCATCAGGCGAGCCACTTCGGAGGTGGACTGGATGAGGTCCTTGAACTTGTGCTTGCGGGCAATCAGGTTGGCGCCGGCACCGGCAATGATCAACTCGCCGACGAGGTCGATGAGGCGGTCCAGCTTGGCCGCGTCCACGCGCAGCAAGTTGGTCTCGCCAGACTGGCGAGCTTCGCGCACCTGGGTTTGCTTGGCCAGTGCGGCGTCCACCACTTCGGGATGAACTTGCAGACGCTCGACCAGCATGGACCCCAGGGCGGGCACGGGATTGCCCTCGCACGCGGCGGTGGTCTGGAGGTCGAGCGCGGCATCGAGCTCGGTTTGAGTGAGCGTGCCGCAGCGCACGAGCATTTCGCCCAGGCGCAGATCGGACTCGGGCAGCTCGGCGATCAAGGCGGTGTACTCGCTGATCTTGGCCTGCGGAGGCAGGATGCGCACCAGGCTGTCGTCGCGAATGAACTCGAAGGCGTCTTCGATGGTGGTCTTGTCGGCTTCGGTGCGCAGGCTGAGTTCGAAGCCCAGGTGGCAGGCATCGGCCTCCATCTCGGAGAGCCGTGGCACGCTGTCGGTGACGGTGATGATGTGCTCGACGGTGCCAAAAGTGCCCAGGTAGCGAATGAAGCTCAGGGGGTCGAAGCCGTCGCGCAGGGTGTCGATGCCAAAGCGCAGTGAGATGTGCCAGGTGTCGCCATTGGCCAGTGCGGCGGTGGCCGCAGAAGCCGGGGCCTCGGCCTGAGCGGTTTGGAGGGTTTGGGCCAGGCCCGCTTGCTGCAGAACCTGGTTGAGTCGGCCCACCAGGTCGGCTGAACGCGCCGTGCAGGCGGCGTCGCCCGTGCGGCCGTCGGCTACCAGTTCAACCAGGGTGTGGATGTGGTCGCACACGCTCAGAAAGAGGTTGGCAAGCTGGGCGTTGAAATGCAGGTCGCCACGGCGAACGTCATCAAGCACGTTCTCGGCCACGTGGGTGAAGGCCACGATGTCGTTGAGGCCGAAGATGCCGGCCGAGCCCTTGATGGTGTGGGCGGCGCGGAAGATCGCGTTGATGGTCTCGGCGTCTTCGGGTTGCTGCTCGATGAGCAGCAGGGCCGACTCCATGTGTTGCAGCAGATCGCGGCTCTCGGTGATGAAGGCCTGCAGGGCCTCGTCCATCGCTGTGCTCATGCGGTGCACTCCTGGTTGACTTCTGGCGAGATCACACCTTCGTGTGGCAGGTCGATCAATCTCAGCGCATCTGTCAGGACTTGCGAGGGAGAGATCAGTTTCAAGCTTCCCCCGCATTGGAGGGCTTCTTTGTGTGCCGCCAGCAAAATCTGAATGCCGGCGCCATCGACTTCGCTGACCGCGTGACCGTCAACCACCAGCTCATTCGATTGCTGCAACTGCGCGAGCAGACTGGCCTGGAGTTCAGCGGCGGCGCACACCGTCAGGTCGGCGCCCAGTACGTAGGGCGCGCTCATGGCATCACCAGCTTGGACACGACGGTGAGCAACTGTGGCGGCAGGAAGGGCTTGACGATCCAGGCCTTGGCGCCCACCTGGCGGCCGCGCTCTTTCTTGTCATCGCCATTCTCGGTGGTCAACATGACCACCGGGGTGTACTTGTAGGCGGGCAACTGCTTCATGGCTTCGACAAAGCCGTAGCCATCCAGGTTGGGCATGTTCACGTCGCTGATGACCAGGTGGTACTTGCGGCCATCGAGCTTGCTCAGACCTTGCTTGCCGTCTTCGGCTTCCACCACCTCGTAGCCGGCACCCACCAGGGCAATCTGCACGGCTTTGCGCAGCGATGAAGAGTCGTCGATGATCAGAATGGTTTTGGCCATGTGGCACTCCCTTGCTTCAGAAGAATGTGGTGTCTTGTTCAACAACCTGGGCAGACTGCGCCAGCGTTGGCGGCGGCAGTGGCAGGTCATCGTGAGCGGCTTGCTCGTCGGGGGTTGTGTAAGTGCTGCGCAGTTGCGCCAGCCAGGCCTCGGGCTCGGGTGGCTGTTCCAGCTGAGTGAGCAGGCGGGCGTGATCGTCCATCGTGTGTTGCAGCATCTGGCTGATGCGGTCTTGCGACTGGATGGCGATCAGAACCTGATCAATCTCGGAGCGGATGGCCTCGCCTTCCTGGCGGATGTGTTCTGAACTGTTGCTGACATCGTTGGCCGTGGCACGCATGCGCTCCAGCACTTCTTCGATGATCTCGTTGGCACGGTCCATCATCTGGGCATCGTGGCGAGCGAAGGTGTCATAGCTGCCCTTGGCTCGTTCGATGGCTTCACTGACCTGGCGCACCACATGCGCAATGCGGTCACCAGTGCGGCCGGATTCGGTCGACAGCAGGCGCACTTCCTTGGCGACCACCGCGAAGCCCTTACCCGATTCACCTGCTCGTGCGGCTTCAATCGCGGCATTGATCGACAGCAGATTGGTCTGGCGCGCGATGGCGCCCACTTCTGCCGCCATCTCTTGCAACTGGCCGACAAACTGGTTCACCGTGACTACCTCGGTGAGCAGTTGCGAGCGCAGCTCCATGGCCGAGCGCAGTTCGGTCAACAAGCCAGAAAGCTGGTCCTGCGCGTTGTTCAAGGCGCCTTGCATATTGGCCTGGGCATCCTGGCTGGAGCGGTCCATGGTCTGGCACAGACGCTGCGACATGCCGGCGAAACGCTCGGTCAGCGATTCCATGGCCAGGTTCATTTGCGAGCGAGCAGCAGCAATCTGGCGGCGCCAGATGGGCAAGACGGCCTGACCCAGTCGGGTCAGAGCGGATGGGGCGGCACCGCTGTCAGATTGGCCTGCCGGGGTGCGCGCCTTCTTGCGAAAGAGCGGCCACCACCAGCCGGTGGGGTGCGCCGAAGAAGAAACGCTCATACGAAAGCTCCTACATTGCTGTCGGTGTGCTTTCGTCAGGCTCGGGCTTGCGCTTGACTGGGGTGCCCCGGTCAATGCGTGCACGATTGCACGGGGTGACCGTAGAAAATGAACAACTGTGCAATGGCCTCAGGCAAGCGGAATTCGTGCTTGAGTTCACGCGGCAATGTTGATCAGGATCAAATGCTTGTCATGTAAGTTAATCCTGGTTGATGGCTGCCTATTTGCTGCTTGTTTTTGGCGCAGGAACCTCAATGGTGACTTGCGCGCCGTGTCCGGGTTGGCTGTCGATGAGGATGCGGCCATGCAAGGCGCGCAGACGTTCGCGCATGCCCATCAGGCCATAGTGGCCGCCGGATGCCGGTTGCGTGGCATCGAACCCCTGGCCGTCGTCGTGGATCGACACTCTCACGGCTTCCGCTTCGAAATGCAGGGCCACGCTCACCTTTTGCGCCCGGGCGTGTTTGGCCACATTGGTCAGCGATTCTTGCACCACCCGGAAGATGGCGGTGGACTGGGCATCGTCCAGTGCGCGTTCCTCCCCTTCCACCTCCAGCGCGCAGGGAATTTCCCAGCGCAGTGAGAAGTCTTCGGTCAGCCATTCGAGTGCCGCCAGCAGACCCAGATCCAGTGCAGACGGGCGCAGGCTGGTGGCGACGCTGCGCATCACCTCGATCGTGCGCTCGACCAGTTTGCTGAGGTCCTGTAAAGCCGGGTTGGCCTCGCTTTGGGAGCATTGCAGGCGCAACTGCGCCACGTCCATGCGCATGGCCGCGAGCAGCTGGCCCAGCTCATCATGAATTTCGCGGGCAATGGCTTTGCGCTCGTCTTCGCGTTCCTGCTCGCGGTGGGCGGCCATGTCGCGCAAGGTTTTGCGCGAGTCGATCAGGGCCAGCTCAATGCGCTTGCGCTCGGTGATGTCTTGCGCCGTGCCACGCAGTTCGCCAATGGTGCCGTCTGGTGCGCGCACGCCCTCCACGGTGACGACAATCCAGCGGCGTTCGCCATTGGGCAGCACCAGCTCACGCTCGGCCTCGTAAGGGCGGCCGGTTTTCAGGGCCTCTTGAATGGCTGCATCACGCGCCTCTTGCGAGGCGGGCGAATACATCTTTTCCAGTTCGGCTACCGTGGGCGGCGGCAGCGCCGGATCGAGTTGGTAGATGCGGTACAACTCGGGCGACCACACGGCGGTGTCGGTGCGGGGGTTCCAGCGCCAGTTGCCGATCTTGCCCAGGCGTTGTGCTTCGTACAGCTCAGCGCGCATCTGCAGCAACGCATCTTCGGCGGCCTTGCGAGGGCGGATGTCGCGCAAGTTGATGAGCCAGACGTTGTCAGGCAAGGCATTCGTGCTGAGTTCGACCGGGCGGTGTTCGCCGCGAGGCGTTTGCAGCGTCAGCTCCAGGCGCTCGATTCGGCCTCGCTGAATGGCGTCCAGAGCCAGTCGCAAACGCTCGACGTGCTCGGGCAAGACCAGCTCGAAAATGGAGTGCCCTTTCAAGTCTGTATACGGCGCATCCAGCAGAGCGTAGGCGGCTTGGTTGATGGCTTGGCAGCGCCCTTCCAGATCGGCCACGATGATGGCGTCAGCCGACTTGGTGAACAGCACGCGCAAGCGCAGTTCATTGCGCCGCCAGCGTTCGTGGATCAGGCAAAACAGCAGGCCCATGACCATGAAGACGGCGGTCACCAGTGCGCCACCTTGTGGCGTGGCGGACGTCGGGATGAAGAAGATCCACGCCAATGCCACCGACAACGCCATCGAGATCAAGCCGGGAACCAGCCCGCCCGCCCACGATGCAATGTAAACGGCGGGATAAAACAACAGCCACACGGCGCCGGGCACGTGTGACCGAACCAGCCATTGCAAGCCGCAAAACAGCATGGGCAACGCCACCGCCAAAGCCAAAACCCGCATGGGAAATAAGGAAGGGGGGGCGATCATGGGTGTGCAGGGTGGTGGGCAGAGAGGCTGGAAGCGCTTTTGTACAGCTATTTCAGCTTTGACAAATCAGGGCTCGATCCTATGATGAGAAACTGACTCCCATTTCTGAATTTTCATGGCTGTTTCTGTGACCGATTCCGCCGACCTGCCGCGAGAGCCCAACACCGTGCCAACGGCGCGACGCCTGAACATGCTGGAAAGCTTGTTTGATCGGGCCGGTTGGGGCATTGCCGTCAGCTCCTGTCAAACCCAGTTCTTGCAGGAAATCAACCCGGCGTTTGCAGTCATGCATGGCTACACCGTGAATGACCTGATCGGCCAGCCGGTGGAGCAGCTCTTTCCCGCACGCGTTTGGCGTGAAGCGCAGGCCCAGATTGCGCTGGCGCATGAGCGGGGGCACCACCTGTTTGAATCGGTGCATGTGCGCCGTGATGGCAGCGAGTTTCCAGTGCTGATCGATGTGACCGTGGTGTGTGACGATGCCGGCGTGCCCGACTTTCGCGTGGTCAGCGTGCAAGACATCTCGGTGCTCAAGGACGTGACCCGGGCCTTGCGTGACACCCGAGATCAGCTGCGCGCCTTGTCAGCCCACCATCAGGCCGAGATGGAGGCTGAGCGCCGCACCATTGCCCGAGAAATGCACGACGAGCTGGGGCAGTTGCTCACGGGTCTGAAGATGGAAGTGTCGACCTTGGGGCGTCGCTACGCCCAGGTTGATGGCATGACCGAAGCCGTCACGGATCTGCAGTCGCAGCTCAAACACATCATGACGGTGGTACGCCAGGTGGCTGGTAATTTGCGCCCGCCCGTGCTGGAGCTGGGGCTGTACGCCGGCATTGAATGGCTGGTCGAAGAATTTCAGCGGCGCAGTGGGCTGGAGTGCGATCTGATCTGCCCCGAGGGCGATGCCATTTCGCAACGGCTGTCGCCTCAGATGGCCACGGTGGCGTTCCGCTGTGTGCAGGAATCCTTGACCAATGTCATGCGGCATGCACAGGCCAACCATGTCACCATTCGGCTCAGTTGCCAAAATCAACGACTCTTTCTGCGAATCGCCGACAATGGGGTCGGCTTCAAACCCGCAGCGGCCCTTTCCAAGCAGGCATTTGGCTTGATGGGCATGCGGGAGCGGGTCCAGACCTGTGGTGGGCAGATGCTGATCATCAGCCAACCCGGAGCTGGTACAACCATAGACATACAAATGCCCTTGAACAAGGAGACAACGCCATGATCCGCATGGTGATTGCCGATGACCATGCCATCGTGCGTGGTGGAATTCGTCAAATCATGGCTACCACCGATGACATTCAGGTGGTGGCCGAAGCCTCAAGTACCGATGAGGCCCTGGCCCTGGTTCGCGCCGGGAATGTGGATTTGCTGCTGCTCGACATCAGCCTGCCTGGTCTGGGAGGGTTGGAGTTGCTCAAGGTCTTGCAGGCCGAGATGCCCTCTCTGCCGGTGCTGATCTTGTCCATGCACAACGAAGGCCAGATCGTGCAGCGCGCCTTGAAGGCCGGCGCACAGGGCTATGTCACCAAAGACAGCGAGCCCAATGTGTTGCTCAGCGGTGTGCGCCGCGTGGCCGAAGGCGGCAAGTTCATTGACCCCGCCCTGGTGGAGTCGGTCGTGTTCACCTCGGGCGAGACCGATGCGCACCCCAAGGCCGTGCTGTCAGAGCGCGAGTACCAGATTCTGCAAATGATCGTGTCGGGCATGCCCCTGGGCGACATTGCAGACAACCTGCACCTCAGCCCCAAGACGGTCAGCACCCACAAGATGCGCATGATGCAAAAGCTCGGGGTGACCAACAACCCCGACCTGGTGCGTTGCGCCATTCGTCACGGCATGACGCCGCTGTGATGAAGGTCAGGCCCCGATCCGGCCCTTGAGTCGGATCAGTGGGCCCATGCAGGCCGACAGGTTGGCGTCGCGGCACAAGACCAGACGCTCGCCGTTGGCCTGAAAACGCAGATACAAATGGCTCTGTTGCCCCACCGGGGTCTGGTTGCCGCGGCAGTCGGCCTTGCCATTGGTCTGGGTGACTTGCGTGTCAAACTTGTAGAACCCACCCGCCACGCCTTCGGGATTCAGCACATAGCTGCTTTCGGTGACTTCGCGGCTGCTGGTCACCATCAGCGTGCCATCGGTTCGAAAGAAGTACTGCTCGGTGCAGTTCTGCCCTCTGGCGCGGTATTGCCAGCTGCCCGCCAGCGAAGGGGCGGGAGCCGGTTCGGCTTGGGCGGCCAGAGTGTGGGCTGCCAGGCCCAGGGCGATCAGGCGGCCGATCAGGCGGCCGATCAGGGATGACACGTTCTTCATGAAGGGGCTCTGCGCAAAAGTGCAGGTATACCTCAAACCCTGAAAATGCGCATCAGGCCGCCGTTGCATCGCTCAATGCACGCCATGCCCGACGGCACCTGAACCGGCACTCAGGCCTTCAAGTTGGGAGAGCTCTTCGACCGACAGCACCTGGCTGAGATCCAGCAAAATCACAAAGTGACCGTTGACTTTGGCCATGCCGTCGATGAAGTCGGCACGGATGTGGGTGCCAAAGCTGGGGGCGGGTTCGACATCGGTGCCGTCAATCTGGCGCACCGCGCTGACCGCATCGACCACGATGCCAATCACATGGGTGTCCTGGTCTGACGCCACCTCCAGAATGACCACGCAGGTGCGGCGAGAAATTTGCGTGCCTGCGCGTCCGAAGCGGGCGTTCAAATCGATGACGGGCACGACGGCTCCGCGCAGGTTGATGACCCCACGAATGAAGCTGGGCATCATCGGCACGTTGGTGACGTTGCCGTATTCGATGATCTCCCGAACCCGTCGGGTGCCTACGGCAAACAGTTCCTTGTCCAGGCTGAAGATCAGATACTGGCTGACCATGCCGCCTTTGGCGACCGTTTGGGTGGAGGTGATTTCTGCTGTGTTCATGGGGTCACTCCTCGAAGTTCACGAACTCAGAAGAATCAGCATGCACCGATTCGTGGCGGCTGGGGCCCATGCGAACTGACTTGGCGGGCCCGGGGCCTCGGCTGACGGGCGTGGCCTTGGCCTTCTGGATCACCTTGCGCGCGCTTTGGGTGGCGCCGAGGGTCTGGGAGGTTCGAAAGAAGCCCATGAGCTCCTGCAGTTGCTCGGCCTGGCCGCTCATTTCCTCGGCTGTGGCCGCCAGCTCTTCCGATGCGCTGGAGTTTTCTTGCGTCAACTGTGACAGCTGGGTCAGGGCCACGTTGATCTGGCTGATGCCGGTGGACTGCTCATCTGACGCAGAGGTGATTTCCTGCACCAGATCCGAGGTCTTGCCGATGGATGGCACGATGGCATCGAGCAGGTTGCCGGCGCGTTCGGCCAGGGACACGCTGTTCTTGGCCACTTCGCCAATTTCTTGTGCGGCCTCTTGGCTGCGTTCGGCCAGTTTGCGCACCTCTTCGGCGACCACCGCAAAGCCCTTGCCATGTTCACCCGCGCGGGCGGCTTCGATGGCGGCGTTCAGTGCCAGCAAGTTGGTCTGGTAGGCGATGTCGTCCACGATGCCGATCTTGTCGGCAATCACCTTCATGGCTTGCACGGTTTCCTGCACGGCCTGGCCGCCTTCCACGGCTTCCTGGGCGGCTTTGCCCGACATGCCTTCGGTGACCTTGGCATTGTCGGCGTTCTGCTTCACCGAGGCTGCCATTTCCTCCATCGAGGCCGAGGTCTCCTCCACGCTGGAGGCTTGCTCGCTGGCACCATGGCTGATGCTTTGCGCTGTGGCCGACACCTGTTCGGCGGCGGCCGATAGCGAGTCGGAGGCGGTGCGTACTTCGCCGATGATGTGCGAGAGCTTCTCGGTCATGCCTTTGACGGCCGCCAGCATGCTGGTGTTGTCGCCCTGCGCGAGTTGTACCTGCACAGACAGATCGCCTTCGGCTACCTGGCGAACGACGTCACT
The DNA here is from genome assembly GCA_964453105.1 of uncultured Aquabacterium sp. Taxonomy (GTDB): domain Bacteria; phylum Pseudomonadota; class Gammaproteobacteria; order Burkholderiales; family Burkholderiaceae_C; genus Aquabacterium. Next base: position 26,754 of record CAYVOP010000008.1, read on the forward strand.
GACGTAGGCAGGTTCCCCCCCCAACTGGCGCAAGATGCTGCGGGTGATCCACAGGCCCGCCAAGCCCAGCAGGCAGAGCATCACGCCCGCGCTGATCAGCATGGTCGCTTTGGCGTTGGCCACTTGCTTGTCACCGTCGGCCACCGAGGCGTTGCCAATGTCGACGTTGAGATTCACAATTTTGTCCAGGGTGACTTCCGCCTTGGAAAAGAGCGGCTCGGCGTCGTTCGAGAGCTTGTAAAACTCAACGAACAGAGCTTTCTGGCGGGTCGCGTCGGTGTTGGTGCTCAAGGCGCGGATCACGTCGGTGATCTTGGCGTCGGCGGCTTTCCAGTTCTCCCATTCCTTGACGAACTGAGTCCACAAAGCCGCCTCTTCGGTGGTTTGGGGCAGAGGCTCGTACAGCTTCCAGCCGTCGGCTGCGCGCTTCCAGGTGTCGTCCTTGTCTTTGAGTTGGTCAGCAAACTTGCTTTGAGCCTGGTAGTCGTTTTCATAGAAGGCGACCAATCGGTTGGCCGAAGCGATGGCGGTTTGCGCTTCGTTCATGATTTCCAGCCCCAGTACCGATGGCAGGCGTACTTTGCCCACTTCGACCAGGGCATTGGCGGTATTGGCCATGCCAGTCCAGCCGGCCGCGCCCACGATCAGCAAGGCCAGCAGGGCAATGGCAATCAAGCTGATGAGCTTGGCCTTCAATGACAATTGATTCATGACGACAAAACCTTCCTTGGAATGTCAGTGATTGGTTGAAAGGCCTGTGCAGGCCGTTCGGCAATCAGGACCCCGCTCAGAGCGGGTGAGGGCTTCCCAAGACGGGGCTCCTCTCCTGTTGGGATGAGAGGAGTTTCGTCAAAACACACAATTTGTTAATAGGGAAAGAGTGCCAACTCCTTCCCCTAAAAGGCGTATCAAAGACCTACGCGGGTGTCGGCATTGCCTGAATCAGCTGCTGCAGCCATGGCGTGAATTCATCCGGGTCCAAGGGCTTTTGCATGAAGGCAACCCCCGAAGGCAGGGTGTCTTGGGGTGCTAAGTCTTGTAAGGAAAGACTGGACACCGCGATCATCAGGCGAGGCCGCACGGCACAGCCGCTTTGCAGTTGCCTGAGCATTTCAAAGCCGTTCATGTGGGGCATCACCAAATCGGTGATGACTACATCGGGGGCGGTACGGCCAATCGCGACCAGGCCATGGAAACCGTTGTCGGCGGTGGCGATGGTGGCAGAGGGCAAGGCGTCTTCAACCAATTGGGTGAGGATGTCGCGATCGTCGGGGTTGTCGTCCACGATCAGCACCGACAGGGTGTGGGCATGCAGTCGGAACAGTATTTCGGCGCCTTCGGCCTCAATGCGGCGGTGGCCGCCAACGGTTTTCCAGGCCTTGAGCTGGCCGCTGTCGACCCAGCGTTGCACCGTCTGGGTGGACACGCCCAGTCGTTTGGCAACTTCTGAGGTGGAATAGGAGCGAGCGGTCTCTGTCATGGCGTGTCGGAAATATGGCGCTCCAGCGCGTCGAGTGTGGCGGCCAGTTGCTGATCAAAGGCTTCGAGCATCACAGGCCAGTCGAGGGTGGGGCCCTCCAGCAGGGTCAGCTGCAGGGCTTTGGCGGCAGCCGACAAGGAGTCGGCCCCCAGTACCCCGGCGCTGGAGATTTGCTGGTGGGCAATCATGGCCGCAGATTCGGTCTGGCCTTGTTGCAGGGCGGTGAGGATGGCCTGGGCGTCATCGCGCCGGCTTTGCAGGAAGCGCGTGGCCAGTTTGCGATACAGCGCCGGGCGGCGGGCACAGCGGCGCAAGCCTTTTTCGAAATCGACGGCGCTGTCGCTTGGGGGATTGGGGCCTGCCTGAGGCTGCAATGAGGCCGGCGGGGGATCGGCCTGGGCCGCATCTTGTCTGACCCATTGCGCCAGTGTGTCAAACAGGGCCTGGGGCTCAAAGGGTTTGGCCACATGGGCGTTCATGCCCGCAGCCAGGCAACGCTGCTGGTCTCGAACCATGGCGTGCGCGGTCATGGCGATGATGGGCAGTGATGGGTGCTGGGGCATTTGCCGAATCAAAGCGGTGGCTTGCAAGCCGTCCATGATGGGCATTTGGATGTCCATCAAGACGATGTCGAAGTCCTGCTTTTGAAGCAGGCTCACGGCCTGCTGGCCATCTTCGACCACGGTTAGATCCATGTGCGCGACATCTTGCAGCAAGTCAGACGCCACGATCTGGTTGATCGCATTGTCTTCGACCAGAAGAACCCGTTTGCCTCGCAGCACAGGCGATGCAGCCGCATCATTGCAGCGGTACGGGGCGCTGCCATGGGGCTCGCCGTTGGTGGGGGCTTGCAGGGCCAATTGCAGCGTGTCGGGTCGGATGGGGTAGTACAGCGTGCTGACCTGGTCGGCTTGCTGGGCCCGCATGGCCGTGGCTTCGTCGCTCAGGTGGGTGCACAGCAAAAAGCGGCAGGACGGGGGCGTTAGCTCGCTGCGCAGGCGTTGCACGAGGTCGAGCGCATCGTCATGTGCGGTGTCATGCGCATCGCCGGGGTGGGGTCGCGCATCGAGCACGATCATGTCCCAAGGCGACGGCGTTTGGCGGATGATGCGGATGGCCTCGTCAGGGGTGGTGGCCACGGCGCAGTCATGGCCTAGCGCACGCATTTGCTGGCTCAAGATCTGGCGCCCCGATTCGGTCGGGTGAATAAGCAGAACGTGCTGGGGGGGAACCGCTTCCGATAGCGTGGGCGCCCGCAGTCCGGCCGCAGTCTGGCCCAGCAGGATCGAGCCCGAAAAGGTGCTGCCCTGCCCCGGTACGCTGCGCACGGTAATGGTGCCGCCCATCAAGGTGAGCAGTTGTTTGCAAATGGCCAGCCCCAACCCCGTTCCGCCATACATCCGCGTGGTGGAGGCGTCGACTTGGCTGAAGGGCTGGAACAGGGCCTGCATTTGTTGGGCACTCATGCCAATGCCGCTGTCTTGCACGGCGAAGTGCAGCCGCACGCCAGGGGGGGCAGGTTCCAGCCACAGCCGCACGGTGACCTCGCCCCGATGGGTGAACTTGATGGCGTTGTTGCAAAGATTGATCAGGACTTGGCCCAGACGCAGGGGATCACCCTGGAGGGTCTGGTTCCAAAGCGACGGCGGTGCGTCGATCCACAGGTCCAGCCCCTTGTCCTGGGCCTTCAGCGCTGACATCGAGATCAATCGCTCCAGCACATCGGCCAGGACGAAAGCTTGCGACTCGATCTGCAGTTTGCCGGCTTCCATTTTGGAAAAGTCGAGGATGTCGTCCACGATGGCGTGCAGGGAAGCTGCCGCTGATTGAACATGGGCCAGGTAGCTGCGCTGCTTGGGCGCCAGGTCGGAGCGCAGGACCAGCCCCGTCAGACCCATGATCGCGTTCATGGGGGTGCGAATTTCATGGCTCATATTGGCCAGAAATTCGCTCTTGGCCTGCGTGGCCGACTCCGCCTGGTCGCGGGCCAGGGACAGGTCATGGTTGGCGGCTTCCAACTGCGCGGTGCGCTCTTGAACGCGCAACTCCAGGTCGGCATTTAGGCGACGGACCTCTTCTTCGGCGAGCCGGTGCGCGGTGATGTCGGTGTTGACGCCCAGCAGCCGAACCACGCGCCCGGTGTCATCGCGCAAGCTGGTTGCCATGCCCTGAATGGAGCGGATGGAACCGTCAGGGCGTTGAATCTTGAACTCGATGGCCCACTCTTTCTCACCATTGAGAACGGCCAGCAATTCACGCTCAGCCCGCTCCCGGTCGATGGGAGACAAGGCGTCTCGCCAGATGGTGACGCTGCCTGAGTACTCGCCCTCGGGGCGCCCGTAGGCGATGCGAATTTGCTCGTCCCAGATCAGGCGGTCTTGCACGATGTCCCAGTCCCACACCCCGACGCCTGCCATCCTGGCGGCCAAGGCCAGGCGTTCCTGGCTGTCTTGCAGGGCTTGGTACCGTGTGGCCAGCCGTTCGGTCATGCTGCGAATGGACTGCTCGAGTGATGCCAGTTCGCCCGCAAACCGGATGGGTTCAGCCGTCGGCGGGATGGGCGCTTGCTCGCGAACGGCTGCGGCATAGCGCTCGATGGTTCGAATGGGTTTGATGAACAGGAACCAAAGCATGGCCCCGAGCGTTCCCACCAGGGCCAGGTCCAGGGCGACAATGGCCATGCCCATGTAAACACGGCGCTCGTGCAGCGCGGCCTGCATGAATTGTGGGGTGACGTAGACGTGTACGGTGCCGAGGGCTTCGCCGCCGTGCATGACGGGGCTTTGCGCATGCAGATATGTGGGGCCTGGGTTGGGCAGGGCTTGGGTGGTCAGGACCGGCTGCCAGTTGGCATCGCGAATCAGGGCTTGGATCTTGTCCGGTGATCGGACTTCGATGGCGAAGACCTCCTGGTTGAGCATGCCGCTGCGCAAGACGTCGACAACATGGATGTGATCCAGATCCCACATGGGCAGCATCAGCGCCGCCACTTGTTGCTTGAGGCTGAATTGCAAGGTGCCTTGCAGGCGCTGCTCTTGGGCTTGCTGCTCGGTCCGATCGTCGAACACGGCGAAAGTGGCCAGCGAGACGGTGGCCAACAGGAGCAGCGCGGCCAGCAAGAGTGTGGCGGTGGATACGGTGCGTCGAATCATGGCGCTTCAGTGGCGTTTGGCGAAAAACACACCCAGCCGTCAGGAGGGGTGCGCCATGGTGGGGGCGAAGATGAATGGAGGGAAGCACGCAAGGTAATCAGCGTGGCTTGGCTTTGTCAAATGCGCAAATGGCGGGTGTTGTAAAAAAAGGCCTCAGATCTGGTGATCCGAGGCCTGAAAGACATGCAATTTACGGAGCAATCAACAATCGAGAGAGAGAAACCGGGGGGTCAGTGCATCTGAATGGCGCCAGAGGCCTTGCCCTTGCCTGCGCGAGCGGGTGGGTTGCACAGGCCGCACACGTAGTGGCGGGAAATTTCGTGGGGGTGGCTGACGAAATGACCACCGCACTTGGAGCACTTGGTCAGGGTCAGCATGCCGTTGTCGATGAACTTGACCAGACGCCAGGCGCGGGTCACCGACAGCAGGGCTTCGAGGCCTTGGTTCTGGGTTTGCTCCAGATACAACTGGTAGGCCTTGATCACGGTCTGAATCTCGTCCATCTCGGCGGCCTTGTTCAGGTACTCGTGGATGTTGAGGAACAGCGAGGCGTGGATGTTGGGCTGCCAGGTCATGAACCAGTCGGTCGAGAAAGGCAGTTGGCCCTTCGAAGGCGACTTGCCCGAGACTTCCTTGTACAGACGCAGCAGACGCTCATAGGACAAGTCGGTTTCCGATTCCAGCACTTGCAGGCGGGCACCCAGGTTGATCAGGGTGACGGCGGTTTCGATTTGCTTGGCTTCGGTCAACAGGCTCTTGGCTCGCATGGTGGTCTCCTCGGTTCAGATTTCAGATCGCGGTTGCGTCGTCGATGGAGTCATTGTGCAAAAAGGCCTCAATTTCCTTGATAGGAGAGCGTCTGTAAGACAGGTCGGCTTCCTGCTACACGGTTTGTAGGAAGTTGTCTGACAAAAGCCCGCAATAAGCGGGTAAACACTGGCTAAACAAATGGCCTGTCTCTCCCCTAATAATGGGCTCATAAATCAGCAACATCGTCGGGGCACAGGGAAGTGGCATGCCTCGACTTCATTCAGGAGGGGGCATGTCAGAGGGCCTCAATATGCAAGTCGAGCAGGTCAAACGCGTCAGCCTGGCGGTGGCCGTGGCGGCCGCCGTGGGCATGGTGGCCCTGCGCTACCAGGCTCCCACCCTGAAGTGGACGTTCTTGCAAACCAGCATGTTGTCGGTGCACTTGCTGCTGGAGTTGGTGTCGATCATCGTGTCCATGCTGATTGTGACCGTGGGGTGGCATGCCCTGCGGGAACGCGAAGATGCCTCCAGCCGTGTGCTGGTGGGGGGCTTTTTCGTGGTGGGGGTGTGCGATCTGGTGCATGCCCTGACCTATGCCGGCATGCCACATCTGTTGGGCGAGGCCAGCACGCCGCGAGCCATTTTCTTTTGGCTGATGGGGCGCACGGCAGAACTGCTCACCCTGGGGCTGTTGGCGCTGATGGCGCATACGCGACTGTCTCGCCGGACTGCGTTGACCCTGGGGGGCAGCCTGGCTGTGGGGCTGATTTGGTGGGGGTCCTACGGGCTGGAATGGTTCCCGACGACCTTCGTCCCAGGGCAGGGCGTGACCGAGTTCAAGGCTCGCTATGAGTATGTGCTGTGCCTGGGCAACTGGGCGGTCGCTGCCTTGCTGTGGCAGCGTGCTCGGCAAGGCGACGGAGCGCCCTACTACTTGCTGGCCGCTTCGGCCTTTGTGATGGGCACGGGCGAGTTGGCATTCACCAGCTATGTCAGCCCGTCTGACTTCCAGAACATTTTTGGCCACGTGTACAAGGTGGGCGCGTATGCGCTGCTGTATTGGGCCACGTTCCTGACCAGCATTCGGGCGCCCTACTTGGCTTTGCATGCCACGCAGACGCAGTTGCAGAAGGCGGTTCAGGAAGGGCGAGCTGCCGAAGAGGCCGTGCGCCAACTCAATGCCCAGTTGGAAGACCGGGTGCATGAGCGCACGGCTCAGCTGGAACAGGTGAACCACGATTTGGCTCAGGCCCGAGACCAGGCCGAGTCGGCCACGCAGGCCAAGAGTGAGTTCCTGGCCAATATGAGCCACGAAATTCGCACGCCCATGAACGCCATTCTGGGCTTGACCGGCTTGGCCTTGCGGACCGAGCTCGATCCCAAGCAGCGCGATTACCTCAGCAAAACGCAGATGGCGGCCGACACGTTGTTGGAGTTGATCGACCAGATTCTCGATTTTTCCAAGATCGAAGCGGGCAAGCTGGAATTGGAATCGCTGCCCTTCCGTCTGGAAGATGTGCTCGACAAACTGACCGTGATCGTGGGCTACCGGGCCCAGCAAAAGGGGCTGGAGCTGCTGATCGGCACGGCACCGAGCGTGCCGCCTACCTTGGTGGGTGATGCCCAGCGGCTGACCCAGGTGCTCATCAATCTGTGCAACAACGCGGTCAAGTTCACCGAAGTGGGCGAGGTGGTGGTGTCGGTGTCCCTGGTGTCGCGCACCCCTCGCAGTTGCAGTTTGCGCGTGGCCGTGAAAGACACCGGCATTGGCATGACATCAGAGCAGTTGGCCAAGCTCTTTCAGCCGTTCACCCAGGCTGAGCAATCGACCTCTCGTCGCTATGGCGGCAGTGGCTTGGGCCTGACCATCAGCAAGGAGTTGGTCGAGCTGATGGGCGGACAGATCGGCGTCAGCAGCACCCCAGGTCGCGGCAGCGAGTTCTATTTCACCGCCACCTTCCAGGTGCCTGAGTCGGCCTCGGGTGGACAAGGCTTGCCTGTGCCCGAGCTCAGTGGCCGGCGCGTCTTGGTCATGGACGACAGCGCCAGCGCACGCGACATCATGGGTGTGTTGTTGCAAAGCCTGGGCTGTCAGGTGACCCTGACAGAATCGGCAGAAGCAGGCTGGCGCGAGTTGGTGCGAGCCGATGCGGGCCAGCCTTTTGACTTGGTGCTGGTGGACTGGCGCATGCCGGGCACCGATGGATTTGCAGCGGCGCGACGCGTCTTGGCCAATCCGGATTTGCGGCAGCGGCCCAAGGTCATCATCGTGACAGCTTATGGCGACGAGGGCGTTTGCCAACGCGCCATGGAAGAAGGTTTGCACGGTTGTCTGACCAAGCCGGTGAGCCTTTCCACCTTGCAGCGGGTGTTGGCCACCACCTTGGAGCAGCGTGCCATGGCGGCTCCCACCGTGGCCGCATTCGAGCGCCCTGCTGCCGAGCCCGAGTGGCAGGCCCTGCGCGGCCGCGAGGTTTTGCTGGTAGAAGACAACGAGTTCAACCAACTGGTGGCCAGCGAATTGCTGCGCGATGTAGCGGGCATGAGTGTGAGGGTGGCCTCCAACGGCCGGCAGGCCTTGGCGCATTTGCACGAAGCGGTGCCCGATGTCATCTTGATGGACGTGCAAATGCCCGAAATGGACGGCTACGAAGTGACGCGACTGATTCGCGCCGAATCGGCCTGGGTCGGCATTCCCATTGTGGCCATGACCGCGCATGCCTTGGCGCGTGACCGTGAGCGGTGCCTGCAGGCCGGCATGAACGACCACGTGACCAAGCCCTTCGACCCCAAGGAACTGTTCCGGGTGCTGCTGAAGTGGCTGGGCCAGCCTGTGCGCGATGCTGAAAAGGTGTCGGTGGCCAGTGGGCTGGCGCACTGCATGGGCAACGAGGTGCTGTACCAGAAGCTGGTGCGGCGCTATATTGAAGATGGTTCGCGTGCGCACGAGCACATTCAGGCCTTGCTCGATGTGGGGCAGGTTCAGCAGGCGTCCGATGTGGCGCATTCCCTGGTCTCGTCGGCAGGCACCGTGGGGGCCCGTGCTTTGTCCGATGTGGCGCGGCGGTTGCAGCAGGCGCTGGACCAGGGCACGATGGACCAGGTGCCGCCCTTGCTCGACACCCTCAAGCGCGAAGAGGCGCTGGCAGATGAAGCCCTGTCGCGCTATTTAAGTTGACACGCCTGCGTGCCGATAACGCGAAACCCCCGTCAAGTCCCTTTCGGAGTGCGCATGCAGATCGCCATCGTGGATGACAACCCGGTCAACGTCACCTTGTTGAAGGTGCTGGCGCGGCAGTTGCCTGATACGGAAACCGTCGAATTCTTGGACTCTCGTGAGGGGCTGGCCTGGTGCCTGGCCCATGATCCCGATCTGCTGATCGTGGATTACATGATGCCCGAGCTCGATGGCATGGATTTCATCGAGGCCTTTCGGGCTGCGCCTGGCAAAAGCCTGACGCCGATCTTGATGATCACGGCCAGCAGCGACACCGATGTCAAGTTCATGGCATTGGAAAAGGGGGCCAACGACCTGCTGACCAAGCCGGTGGATCGGGCCGAATTCCTGGCGCGTACGCGCAGCATGTTGGTGCTGCGGGGGCATCAGAAGGCCCTGTCAGACCGGGCCAGCTGGTTGGCCCAGGAAGTGGCCAAGGCCACGGCCGCCATCGTGGCGCGTGAACGTGAAACCGTGTTGAAGCTGGCTCGTGCAGCCGAATACCGCGATCCGGAAACCGGCGCCCACTTGCTGCGCATGGCCCACTACTCGCAACTCATTGCGCGGGAGTTGGGCTGGTCGCAGGCCGACCAGGAGCTGATTCTGGATGCCGCGCCCATGCACGACATCGGCAAGGTGGGCACGCCTGACCACATCTTGCTCAAGCCCGGCCGACTGGACCCGGACGAGATGACCATCATGCGTGAGCATGCGGCCATTGGGTTCGAGATTCTCGACGGCAGCGCCTCGCCCTTCTTGCAAATGGCGGCGGTCATCGCCTTGACCCACCATGAAAAGTTCGATGGCAGTGGCTATCCCAAGGGGCTGGTGGGCGAAGCCATCCCCCTGGTGGGGCGCATTGTGGCGGTGGCCGATGTGTTTGATGCCCTGACCTCGGAGCGGCCCTACAAGGCGGCCTGGGAAGTGGACCGCGCCGTGGCCTTTTTGCAAGAGAACAGCGGCAGCCATTTCGATCCGGTGTGCGTGCAGGTGTTTCTGGACCACCTGGACGAGGTGCTGCGCATCAAGGCGCGCTTCCAGGACGAGAGTGAGAAAAGCGGGACGAGCGAGCGTGAAGCCGGAGCCGCTGCATGAAGCTGGCCCAAGGCGTATGGCCCGGCCTGCCCTCCACGCAGGACGCGGTCGGGTTGATGGCCATTGCGCCCCAATTGGCCTGGGTGTTTGCCGATGCGGCGCACCTGGCGCAGCCGGATGCCCTGTCCCGCCTGCAAGCCGCCCTGCCTGGTGTGACCTTGGTGGGCTGCAGCACGGCGGGTGAAATTGGCCGGGATGGTGTCGGCAATGGTGGTGTGGCCATCACTGCCATGCAGTTTGATCACCCCGGTTTTCGCGTGGTGGTGACCGATTTGAACGGCATGGCCGATTCGGCGGCCGCCGGTGAACGGCTGGGCCGTGCTTTGGCCAGCGATCCGGTGCATGCCGTGGTGGTGCTGGGTCAGGGGGTGGACATCAATGGCAGCGCGCTCATCGAAGGGTTGGAAGGCGCCTTGCCCGAACACGTGCCGGTGTCGGGTGGGCTGGCCGGCGATGGCGGTGCGTTTCGCCAGACCTGGACCGTGTCGAATCAAGCCGTGTCGCCCCATCAGATCGTGGCGCTGGGCCTGACCGATCCCCACATCGAATTGCGCCATGGCACCTTCCATGGCTGGCAGCCTTTCGGGGTGATGCGGCGGGTGACCCGCGCACAAGGCAATGTCTTGTACGAGCTGGACGGTGAGCCGGCCCTGGCTGTTTACAAGCGCTACCTGGGCGACCATGCTCGCGAACTGCCCAGTTCTGGCTTGCTGTTTCCTTTTGAAATGCTGGGGCCGGACTGCGCCGACCTGGGCTTGATCCGAACCATTCTGGGCATTGACGAAGCGCAGGGCAGTCTGATTCTGGCGGGCGACATCGTCCCCGATGGCTATTTGCGACTCATGCATGCGACCCGATCTTCGCTGGTCGATGGGGCTGAAGTGGCCGCCGAACAGCTGATGACCCAGGGCTTGCCCGCCGGGCCAGGCTTGAGTCTGTTGATCAGCTGTGTGGGGCGCAAACTGGTTTTGGGTTCGCAAGTCGATGAAGAGGTGGAGGCCGTGGCCGATGTGTTGGGGCGCGATACCTGGGTCGCGGGGTTTTATTCCTATGGAGAAATCAGCCCGATGCTGTCAGGACAAGACTGTCGTTTGCACAACCAGACCATGACGATCACCCACATCAGTGAACGGGCTTGAGGCAGTAGCAGGATGTTTGAAAACAGAGCGTTGTCCAGGCAACTCAAGCGCAGCCTGGGGCTGGCGAGCGAGGCCGATTGGCGTTTGCTGCAGGAACAGTTGCGTCTGGCGGGGCAGGCGCATCCGGCTCTGGCTGAACTGGCTGAGCGTCTGCCCGCGTTCGTGGGCATGGTGGCGGGCAGTTATCAGGAGTACGAGCGCGATCAGGAACTGCGATCGCGCTCGCTGGAGCTGTCGTCGCAAGAGCTGATGGCGGCCAATGACAAGCTGCGCGATCAGGCGCGGCAGGCGCTGGTGGAAAGCGAAAACAAGTATCTGCGCCTCATTGCCAATCTGCCCGGGTGCGTTTACCGCTGCCTGCCTGATCGGCGCAACACCATGGTGTTTTTGTCGGAGGGCATCGAGGGCCTGTCGGGCTACAAAGCCGAGATGTTTCTTTCGGGGGTCTTGCGGCTGTCCGATGTGGTGGAGCCCCAAGACTGGCTTGAGGTGGAGCGGCGTGTGAAGGCCGCGGTGGCCGAGCGGCGTTCATACGAGTTGCATTACCGCATTCGGCATGCGGACGGACGCATCGTCTGGGCGCATGGTCGAGGCCAGGGCATTTGGGACGAAAACGGGCGCCTGCAGTATTTCGACGGTCTCATTCTGGACAACACGGAAGCCAATTTGCTGACCGAGGAGTTGCGGTCGGCCAAGGAGCACGCCGAACGCGCCAGCCGAACCAAGTCGGAGTTCCTGGCCAACATGAGCCACGAAATTCGCACGCCCATGAACGGCATCATCGGCATGACCGAGCTGGCGCTGGCCACCGAGTTGACGGCGGCGCAACGCGAATACCTGGAACTGGTCAAGACCTCAGCGGATTCCTTGCTGGTGGTGGTCAACGACATCTTGGATGTCTCCAAGATGGAGGCGGGCAAGCTGGTCATGAACGAGGTGCCCTTCTCTTTGCGGCGGGAACTGGACAAGGGGCTTCAGCCCTTGGCCATGCGGGCGCGCGAAAAGGGCCTGACACTGGCGGTGCAAGCCGATGACGATGTGCCCGAGGCCGTGCTGGCTGACCCCGTACGCCTGCGGCAGATTGTGTTGAACCTGGTGGGCAATGCCATCAAGTTCACCGAACGCGGCGAGGTGTGGGTTCGGGTGCAGCGTGTGCCCGACGACGAGGCCCATTGCACTTTGCGCTTGTCGGTTCGCGACACGGGCCTCGGGATCTCATTGCCGCAACAGCAGCAGATTTTCGATGCGTTCATGCAGGCCGATGCCAGCACCACGCGTCGATTTGGGGGCACCGGCCTGGGGCTGACCATTTGCGCGGGCCTGGCCCGTTTGATGGGGGGGCGCATCTGGGTAGACAGCATGCCTGGCCAAGGCAGCACCTTCTACGTCGAATTCCGTGTGACGCCCATTCAGGGTGCGGCGCAGGCGCAGGCCCAGCAGGCCATTGCCAGACCGCTGGCTGCGCGAGCGGCGACGGCGGACGCGCGCTGGCGCGTGCTGCTGGCGGAAGACAATGCCGTCAACCAGAAGTTGGCGGTGGGCTTGCTGCAGCATCTGGGGCACGAGGTCGACGTGGTGTCGGATGGGCAGCAGGCGGTGACGCAATCGCTGTCGGGCTCGTACGACCTGGTGTTGATGGACATGCAGATGCCCCACATGAGCGGCATCGATGCCACCCGGGCCATTCGCCATCGAGAAAAAGGACAAGGGCGCCGCATGCCCATCGTGGCCATGACGGCCAATGCCATGACGGGCGACCGTGAACGTTGTCTTCAGGCGGGCATGGATGGCTACATCAGCAAGCCGATTCTGGTGGACCAGATGTTGGCCGAGATCGAGCGAGTGCTGGCGGCTGCGGCACGCGAGTCACAAAGCTTGCCGGATTGGGACCGGGCGGAAGCGCTGGAGCGGTGCGGGGGCGATGCCGAACTGCTGAAGGAGTTGGCCAAGTTGTTTCTGGCCGACTGTCCGCATCGGATGGCGGAGCTGGAAAAAGCCTTGCTGGCACACGACAGCCGTCAACTGGTGGCGGTGGCGCATCACATCAGCGGGTCGACGGGCAGCTTGTCGGCAAAGGCGGCGCACCAGGCCAGCCGGGAGCTGGCTGAGGCCAGCAAAACGGAGCAGTGGGACCGCGCCGTCTTGCTGTTCGACAGTCTGCGTCAACGCATGGGGGTGCTGGAGCAGCAGTTGCGTCAGGCGGCTTCTTGATGGCGACCGGCCATCAGGATGTTGGCGTGCAATTGGCCGATGCCGCCAGTCACGCCACCCTTGCCGTGGTTGGTCAGCAGGGTCCAGACGAGGTCGTCGTCCACACGCATGCGGCACACCAGGGTGTTGGTGGAGGCGATCTTCAGCACTTGGGCTGGGGTCAGGGAGGCCAGACGATCGGCGGCTTCTTCGGAGATGCCCAGGCGGAACAGGGCCTGTTCACGGTCCTGGCGGATCAGGGTCTGAGCCAGCATCAGGTACGACAGGTTGGTTTCGCGGATTTCGGCGAGGATTTGGTCGGCGTTCATCTGGTTTCTCCTTTGATCTGCGCGTTTGCGTTGTCGATGGAGTCATTGTGCAAAAACCCGCCAATTTCCTTGATAGGACGCACGCTGTAAGACGCGTCAGCCGGCGGATGGCCAATTTGTAGGGATTTGTCTGACACGGCAAGGCGGTGGCGTCATTTCATATCGTGTGAGAAATAGCCTTATCCAATTGCATAGATTGGATCAATCAATCCTGTTTATGGTCTGGCTGGCCTAAGATTCATCCTGTTTTCAACGCAAACCGCAACCCAACTGGAGCGAGATATGTCCCTGATCAACACCCAAGTTCAACCGTTCAAGACCGACGCCTTCGTGAACCGTGGCGGCAAGGGCGAATTCATCACCGTGACCGAAGAAAGCCTGAAGGGCAAGTGGTCCGTGCTGATCTTCATGCCGGCTGCTTTCACTTTCAACTGCCCTACCGAAATCGAAGACGCGGCCAACAGCTACGCTGAGTTCCAGAAGGCTGGCGCCGAGGTCTACATCGTGACCACCGACACCCACTTCTCGCACAAGGTGTGGCACGAAACCTCCGCCGCTGTGGGCAAGGCCAAGTTCCCCCTGATCGGTGACCCCACCCACAAGCTGACCCGCGCTTTCGACGTGCACATTGAAGAAGAAGGTCTGGCTCTGCGTGGCACCTTCATCATCAACCCCGAAGGCGTCATCAAGACCGCTGAAATCCACAGCAACGAAATCGCCCGTGACGTGTCGGAAACCCTGCGCAAGCTGAAGGCTGCCCAGTTCACCGCCGCCAACCCTGGCCAAGTCTGCCCCGCCAAGTGGAAGGAAGGCGCTGCTGCCCTGACTCCTTCGCTGGACCTGGTCGGCAAGATCTAAAGGCTGATCCGGACGGATTGCCGTGGGTGGCACATCCCAGCCTCAGGCCCATGCCTGCGTTGCAAATCCTCGCCATAGCACGCGCTATGGCTGCGGTTTGCGCCTTGCCCTGCGCTCTGATGCCGGGCGTGCCCCCTCACGCCACCCCGTCCGAATCAACCTCCGGTCTCCTTTGCAAAGTTAGGAGGCCAGTTTTCAAAGTCGTTTGAACGAATAAGGATGCACATCATGTTGGACAACAACCTCAAGGCACAACTCGGCGCTTATCTGGAGCGTGTGCAGCAACCCTTCGAGATCGTGGCATCGCTGAGCGACTCTGAAAACTCTCGCGAAATGCTGGAACTGCTGCAGACCATTCAAGGCCTGCGCAGCGACAAGATCACCCTGCGCACCGATGGCACCGATGCGCGCAAGCCCTCGTTCACGCTGCAGCGTGTGGGTGCCACCAATAGCCTGCGTTTTGCGGGCTTGCCGCTGGGTCACGAGTTCACCTCGCTGGTGCTGGCGCTGTTGTGGACGGGCGGTCACCCGCCCAAGGTCGAACCCGAAGTGCTGGACAACATCAGGGCCCTGGATGGGGACTTCCACTTCGAGGTCTATATGTCCTTGAGTTGCCACAACTGCCCTGACGTGGTGCAGGCGCTGTCGCTCATGGCCATCCTCAATCCGAAGGTCAAGACGACCGTCATTGAAGGCGGGGCCTTCCAGGAAGAGGTCACCCAGCGCGAGATCATGGCAGTGCCCATGGTGTTCCTCAATGGGCAGATGTTTGCCTCGGGCAAGATGACGGTCGAAGAGATCGTGGCCAAGCTCGACACCAATTCGGCGGCCAAAGAAGCGGCCAAGATCGATGCCAAGGCGCCTTATGACGTGCTGATCGTGGGCGGTGGCCCGGCTGGTGCGGCCGCTGGCGTGTATGCCGCCCGCAAGGGCATCCG
>CAYVOP010000009.1:0-41613 GCA_964453105.1 uncultured Aquabacterium sp.
TCGGTCAGGCGGCCCTGGTTACGGAACTCTTCACGGGTCACCAACGGGTAGTACACCAGCTTCTCGCGAATCAACTCGCCCAGCAGTTCGTGGTCGGGCAACTCTTGCGAAATGAAGTCGTGATAGGCCAGTTCGCTGACGGTACGCACGCCGTGCACCAGCACCACCTTCTCAAATTTCTCGTAGGTGTAGGGGTCCTGGATGATGCTCATGAACGGAGCCAGGCCGGTACCGGTGCCGAACAGGTACAGGTTCATGGCGGGCTTGAGGTCGTCCACCACCAAGGTGCCCACAGCCTTGCGGCTGACCAAAATCTTGTCGCCCACCTTCAAATGCTGCAGGCGCGAGGTCAAGGGGCCGTTCTGCACCTTGATGCTGAGGAATTCCAGATGTTCTTCGTAATTGGCGCTGGCAATCGAGTACGCACGCATCAGGGGCTTGCCATTGACCTCCAGGCCGATCATCACGAAGTGGCCGCTGGCAAAACGCAGGGCCGGATCGCGTGTGGTCTTGAAGCTGAACAGCGTGTCGTTCCAGTGGTGAACGTGGGTGACGGTCTCTTGATTGAAAGCAGCCATAACGGTTCCTGAAGAACCTGCACAATGCAGGTCGGGCTCTCGAAAACCCTCTATTGTCCCCCAGCTTCGCCCTCAAGGCCACCCCGTGATCAAATGCGGGGGCGCAGTCAGGTTATTCAGGTCATTTTGGGCGTTCTGGCGCCCCCTTTTGTTGCGGCCCCACCATGTCAACCATGTCCTCCACGGCTTCTTTGTCAACCGATCCCCGCGCCGCGCTGGTGGTGTTTTCTGGCGGACAAGACTCCACCGCCTGCCTGGCCTGGGCGTTACAACGTTATGCCCGGGTCGAAACCATCGGCTTTGACTACGGCCAGCGCCACCGCATCGAACTGGATGGCCGCGAACCCATTCGCCAGGCCCTGAGCCAGTTGCGCCCAGACTGGGCCACCAAGCTGGGCCCCGACCATCTACTGGACCTGAAGCTGCTGGGCCAGATTTCCGACACAGCGCTGACCGAGTCCCGTGCCATTGAAATGCAAAGCAACGGCTTGCCCAACACCTTTGTGCCAGGCCGCAACCTGCTGTTTTTGAACTTTGCCGCCTCAGTGGCCTACCGACGCGGCCTGAGCGTGCTGGTGGGCGGCATGTGCGAAACCGACTATTCAGGCTACCCCGACTGCCGCGACAACACCCTCAAAGCCTTGCAAGTGGCCATGAGCCTGGGCCTGGACACGCCCATGACGGTCGAAACCCCACTGATGTGGCTGACCAAAGCCCAAACCTGGGCCCTGACAGACGCCATGGGGGGCGCTGCGCTCAACGACTTGATCATCGAACACACCCACACCTGCTACCTGGGCGACCGCCAACTGCGCCACCCCTGGGGATACGGCTGTGGCCAGTGTCCCGCCTGCCAA
Source organism: uncultured Aquabacterium sp. (assembly GCA_964453105.1). GTDB lineage: Bacteria > Pseudomonadota > Gammaproteobacteria > Burkholderiales > Burkholderiaceae_C > Aquabacterium. The sequence continues at coordinate 1,436 of CAYVOP010000009.1, forward strand.
TTGCGGGCAGAGGGCTATTTCCAGTGGAAATCAGACAATTTGCCAGCCTGATGACGGCTGTTGCCTGACCCTTGCCCGACAATGGCGCCCCGAACCCATCCGCCCCAAACAAACTACTCAAGGAGTTTGCATGCCTGCTTCGCAAATCGTTGCCCTGTCATTGCTGGCCTTTCTGGTGTTCTGGGCCGTGGGCGCCTACAACCGCCTGATTCGCCTGCGCAATGAAATCACCAACGCCTTCGCGCAGATCGACGTGCAGCTCAAACGCCGTCACGACCTCATTCCCAATTTGGTCGAAGTGGCTCGCAAATTCCTGGAACACGAACGCGACACATTGGAGCGCGTCACCGCTGCCCGCGCCCAGGTCATTGCCGCGGCCAACCTGGTCAAAAGCCGCCCAAACCAGGCCGGTCCCATTCAAAGCCTGAGCATGGCCGAGGGTGTGTTGGCCAGCGCCATGACCCAATTCAAAGCCGTGGTCGAGGCCTACCCTGAATTGAAGGCAGACCAGACCATGCGCGATCTGAGCGAAGAACTCACCCACACGGAAAACAAGGTGGCCTTCTCGCGCCAGCTGTTCAACGACGTGACCCTGGACTACAACAACGCAGCGCATCAGTTCCCCTCCAACATCGTGGCCAGCCTGTTCGGCTTCAAGACCGCCGCCATGCTGCAAGCCACCCAGACCGAGGCAGAACGCGCCGCCGTCAAGGTCAGTTTCTGACCTCCGCCTTCGCGCCTGACATTCGACTCCATTCAGCATGAAATTTCGGCAGCACCAGGAACTCGCGCATGCCCAGACCCTGCGCCTGTTCGCCTGGTTCGCAGTGCTGCTGATAGCGCTCGCCGGCACCATCAACCTGCTGCTGGCCCTGGTCTACAAACTCGTCATGCCATTGGCTCAGGGCTACCCTGCCCTGTTTTTTGAGACCAACACGGCCGTGGTCGTGCTGTTCGTTCTGGGCGGCGCCTGGATTGAAACCCAACGCCTGCGCGAAGGCGGTGGCCCACGCATTGCGCACTGGATGGGCGGGCGAGAAATCACCGACCCCGACGATGCCCTTGAGCGCCGCCTCATCAATGTGGTGGATGAGATGGCTCTATCCAGCGGCCAGCCTTTGCCGCGTGTGTTCGTGCTCCCCAAAGAAGACGCCATCAACGCCTTTGTGGCCGGCTGGGATGCCCAAGACATGGTCATGTGCGTCACTCGCGGCGCACTAGAACGGCTCACCCGGGCGGAACTGCAAGGTCTGGTCGCCCACGAATTCGGCCACATCAAAGAAGAAGACCTGCCCCTGTGCATGCGCATGCTGGCCTTGGTGTGGGGCCTGTCTTTGGTTCACGGCTACGGCCAGACCTTGATGGCACGCGACGAACGCGGCCGTGTGCGCGCCGAACTGTGGCTGATCGGTCTGGTCTTTGCCACCGTAGGCTGGCTGGGCTGGCTGGCGGGCCGACTGTTGCAAGCAGCCGTGTCGCGCCAACGCGAATACCTGGCCGATGCCAACGCCATTCAGTTCACCCGGGCCCGCGAAGGCTTGGGCAATGTGCTACGCAAGATCTGGCACGACCAGGAAGTGCTGACCGGCCGCATGCGCAGCCCACACGCCCAAATGATCGCCGCCCTGCTCATGTACGACGGCGCCCACACCGCCTGGCTGGCCACCCACCCCCGCCTGCAAGACCGCATCCGACGCATCTGCGGCGCGGTCTTGCCGCCTCTGCCGGCCCCCCTGTTGCGAGTCGAAGTGGTCGAGCCTCGCCGGCGGGCCACCACCACCTCGGTGGCCACCCCGTTCACAGCCGCGCTGCACGCCGCGCCCCGAGCAGATACCGCTGCGACCATGGCGCTGCGAGCCGAGCAGGAGCGCCTGGCCCGATTGGCCCAAGATCAGGAAGCCCATTCGCGCCTGCAACGGCTCACCGGCCCCACTGAACAACGCTTGGCAGTGCTGGCCCTGATGCTCGACCCCAACAACACCAAAGAACGCAATCTGTGGATGCAATTAGGCCAAGGCCTGAGCCATGCGCAGCAGATTCTGGATGACGTGCTCGCATTGCTACCTCAGCGGTGCGTGCCAGAATTTGAGCGACTGACCAGCCTGATTGCCACGCGCCCGCTCGAGGAAAAACGCACCCTCGCTGAAACCGCGCGTGACCTGCTCCGAGTCGATGGCCGCGTCAGCCCACAAGATCGTCTGTGGTGGATGGCCTTGCGCCACCGCATGGGCGTCGGCCCCAAAGCGCATCCCTACCCGCGCCCGCTGTCAGGTGGCAGTGGCCGCGAACTCAATGCACTGGAAGCCAGCGAGCTGCAAGATATCGCGGCCTTGACCGCCTACCTGGCCCGCTTCATTCCAGAGATGGAAACACCCCAAGGGCCCACGGCAGCCAGCCGCGCCTGGTTCAGCGCCGTCATGCTGCGCTGCGGTCACTCGACCGAACAGCGCCCGCTGGGTGCACCGCCTGATGCAGATGCCTTGGCTCACGCCTTGGCCGGCGTGCAGGAAATGTCTTGGATCATTCGCCCCGTGCTGTTGCGCGCTTGGGTCGAAGAAGCGCTGAACCACAGCCCCCAGGGACTGATGTCACACGCAACGGCAGACGCACTAAGACTAACGGCAGGGCTGATTGACTCACCCCTGCCGCCTGTATTGGAATCTCACTACCAGCTCTGACAGCTGAAGCGTAGTGACTCGCCTTCAGATCAATCGTCTTTGCTGTGCAGCTTGGTCAAGCCCAGCAAGCCGTTGCGCAATTCGTCGGGGGCACTGGGGCCCAGATACATGCGCATATAGATCTGATAAGCCAATTCATCTTTGATCAACAGCGGTACACCTGCCTCGATCATGACCGGCTTGTTATTGATCGCGGCGGTCCAACCGGTACCGGGCACCCAGTCCAGATTCACCACGTCGCCACGGTTCACGCTCTTGATATTGCCGTAGGCCTGGCCAATCTGGCCCACCACGGTAATCAGCTTCTTGAACTCTTCATCGGTGGCCGACTGCTTGAAATCCGCCACGAAGATGCGCGAGATGGTGCCCGAGGTGAATTCGCGAAGGATATTCAACTGAATACGCCGAGGACCGTCCAACTTGAAGATCGCATCTGGGTTGGTGCGCTTTTCGGGCATATACAAAGCCGTCACGTCAGCCTTGAAATAGCCGCGCTTGCGAACTGCCGCGCCATTGAGCACCAGCTTCTTGCCACCCACCATGGCGGTATCAGCCACGGTAACGCCCTCGAGTTCGACACCCGCATGGGCTGATGTCACCCAAGGGCCCAAAGTGGTCGCCGCTGCAGCACCCAACAGCAATTTGCGACGCAGACCATTGACTTCTGAACGCGGATCCAAGGTATCAGACATGAGAAAAATGCTCCAATAGACCGACGGGTACTTCGACGAAGGCCGCAAGAACTTGCTGCCTTCGTCCACCGCAATAAGGAACTACTACCGAAATTACAGTGGCTTGGACAGAGTCAGCCAGAACGCGTTGCCTTCGGTACGGTTCTTGGCGTCGAATTCCTTCAGGAACTTGCCTTCCAGCAGGAACTCGCCACCGTTCTTCAGCCATGCCACAGCGGGGCCAACGGCATTCACGCTGGTGCGGTTGCTGACGGTCAGCGCATTACCGCAGGACACGTCTTGGGCGTCTTCTGACTTACAGGTGTCCTTGTTGATCTGGCGAACGAAATAGCCCTGCAGACCGACGCGAACGTCTTCGGTCACGAACTTCATGGCCTGCCAGTCCACATTGAACATGTTGCCCGAGTAGTAGCCGGTGGCCTTGTTACGGGTGTTGAACGACAGCACCGCACGGCCACCTACGTCCCAACCGTCGCCAATGAAGGCGTATTGGAACGAGGGGCGGAAGGTAAAGAAGTTGCCATAACCGAGGTTAGTCGGGCGGTTGGCGTCGTAGTCGCCAGTAGGCAAAATAATGGTGGGCACAAAGTTGGCGGCTTGGTGATCACCGATTTCCCAGTGAACCAATGGACCAAATTCGAGATCGCCAATGCCGGTGAACTGACCCGACCTAGGCGCGTACTTGTTAACGCCATCAAGTCTCAAATCGGCTTTACGCTGACCGATTGGCAGCATGGCTGTGAAACCCAGGTTGCCGCCCATGACTCGCTCTGTGCTCACAAAGGTCAGGCGATTCAACAGGGCCGTGGTCGACGCATTGAAATCGATCTTGCCAAAGGCCTTGTACTGTTCACTGAGCGAACGCCCGGCGGAGTCAGGTTTATCGTCAGCCTTGTAGGAAACCATGGCAGTCTGCCAGTACCAACCAGGCACGACCGGCGAGGTCATGTCACTGCCGCCGACGCCAGCGGAATAACGTTGCAGACCATTTTCAGCGGCGATCGAGGCCGCAGAGGCGACCAGAGACAGTGCCAAAACCGAGGTCTTGACTGCTGCCTGGCGAATTGAAAATGACTGGCTCATACGTTGCATCATGACTCCTTGAAAAAGCCGTATCGGGAAAGCGAAACAGGTGACGTTACTGTGCCCTGTTTTGTATGGATTTGTGTCAGCGAGTGTCGCCGGGTCACCACGAGTTCACGGTCATAGTACCGCTTCCACCGACCAAATAGCCTTTTGTCTGACGCCCGTAATATCAGGGTTTACTCGCCCTCGCCGAATTTGTCATTAATCAGCGCTTCAATTGCCTTGGCGGCTTCGTCTTCGCGATTCCCATCGCATTCCAACTCCACCGTACTTCCCAGCCCTGCTGCCAGCATCATCACGCCCATGATGCTTTTGGCATTTACCCGTCGGTCATTTCTTGTCAGGAATATCTCACAAGGGAAACCACTGGCCAGTTTGGTTAATTTGGCGGAAGCCCTGGCGTGCAATCCCAATTTATTGCTGATGGTGACGGTGGTCTTGATCATGAGTCGTCTGAATAACCTGGTTTTGAGGACGGCTGGTCGCGATTTGCATGACCCCTTGAGACCCGCCGGCAACCGCCCGCGTGATCAAAGATTCGAGGGGCTCGCTGGCGTAATTCAGAGCGCGCCACAACATGGGCACATTGGCTCCGGTGATGACTTTCACATGCACCCCGTCAGCCAGGCGCTGCACCGTGTTGCACGGCGTGGCGCCAAACACATCGGCCAGGATCAAGGCTTCGCCTCGAGCGTCTGAGGCCAGGGCCTGGGCCAACAGCAAGCGAGCCTGAGCCTCAACCTCGTCGGCCGGCAAGTTGGGCTGAACATCCAGCGCCTGCAAGCTCTGGGCGGCCTCGGGAAAACAATGCTGCGCGGCCAGCTTCAAGGCGGAAGCCAGCGGAGCGTGCGCAATGATGAAGAGGCCGGGCATAGGTGATGGATTATCGGTCGCTCAACTCGGGAAATGGAGCCCATTCGTGAACGTCGCTGTCACATCTTCACCTTTTGTGAGGGACTCCTGCAGACGGTCACCCCATACCGACGCCTGAAACACGGTTAATCCGTGGGAAAAATGCCACGCCCGCCCTGACCGGGGCGCCACCTCAGGCGCACTCGCCGAAAGCGCCCAGGCCAAACCGCCAGCGGGAACGGTCAGCCCGCCCCCCGCCAGAGGCGCAATAGCTTGACTGACGTAGCCTGGACGACTCCGCCACGCCTCGCTCCAGCCGGCCTGCGTGCGCAACATGGCATCAGCGTCAGGCATGCGGGCATAGGTCAAAGACCAGATCAAACCATCGGCTCGGCAGCTCAGCACATGCACCGAAGCGGCCGGCACACCCGGCCAACTCATGCGCCGCTCGGCCGCCTGGGGCTTGCAGGGGAACCAGGCCACCAAGCCGCCGGAATCAACCGGCCTGACCTCACGCCAATTCAGCGCAGGGGAACAGGCCGCCAGCGCCAATGAACCCAGGCACAGAACGCGGAAATCCTTGGCCCTCAACACAGCGTCAAGCAGGCTCAGCCAGCAATTCGCTCAGCAGGGTGCGCAGCGCGGCGAAATCGGGTTGCCCGATGTACTGCTTGACCACTTGCCCCTTCTTGTTCACCACGAAGGTGGTGGGCGTGAGTTGAACCGGCCCAAAGGCCTTGGCCAACTCACCTGTGTGGTCCATGGCCACCTGGAAAGGCAGTTGCCGCGACTGCACAAACTGCATGACATAGGCAGGCGGGTCGTACTCCATGGCAATGGCCAACGTTTCCAGCCCCTTGGGCGCCAACAGTTGGTGCGTGGCCACCAGATCAGGCATTTCCTTGATGCAGGTGGTGCAACTGGTCGCCCAGAAGTTGATGAGGGTGACCTTGCCCTTGAGGTCGGTCAGCTTGTGCTGCGAGCCATCCAGGCGGGTGTAGCCCAGATCAGGCAAGACCGCCTGAGACGCGGGGGAACAAGCCTGCAAGCCTGCAACGGCCACTGCGGCCACCGCGCCCACCAGGGCCAGCCTTAACACCCAGCTTCGACGAGCCTTCCACATCTCACTGTCCTTCCTTGAATCGAGAGGCTGCCGCAGGCGGCACCGCCGGCACCGAAGCCGCCGACACCGCCACGGGCACGGGGGTGCGCGCGGTCAGCTTTTCAACTTGCGGATCAGCCCAAGGGCCGCTCACGAGAAACTCTTGCGTGCTCGCCTCAGACACCGATTTGCGCAATAGTACCTGCGCCAGGAATGTCCCCAACCCGACCACCGGATTGATGGCGGCATAGGCCAGGGATGCACCCACCGCATTCACATCGGGCACCACATACACATGCAGGTTCTGCGTTTCCTTGACCAGATCGGCCTGCCCCTCCATCAGCACCACCGCCTGCACCCCACGCATGCGCAGGTTGCGGGTGTCAGCCACGCCTTGCTGAATCCGCACCTGCCCGTCGATGGCATCAAACGCGAAGCCTTGCTGGAACACGTCACGGAAGTCGAGCGTCAGGCGACGCGGCAATGACTGCAAGCTCAGCACCCCCAAGAGTTTGGCAATGCCGGGGTCCACTTTCAGGAACTGGCCATCGTTGATGACCACATTCAAGTCACCGGACAGCGTTTCCACATCGGGCTCCAAGGGCGAGCCTTGCCAGCTAACCCGGCCCGACACCTTGCCCTTGCCGCCGCGCACGGTGCGAGGCAAACCCAGACGGGTCAACGTGTCGCCCATGCTGTTCACATCCAGCGTGAAATCGAAACTTGACCGAGGGCGCGCACGGGCTCCACCCAATGCCGACCAGGCGCCCGTGGCATTGAACTGCGCCTCAGGGGCCCCCAGCTTGAATCGGGTCAAGCGCCACTCGGGCACTGAAGCACCACTGGCTCCGGCCACCATGCGGTTCACGGCCTCCACCTCCAAACGCCCCAGCGACACGCCACGCCAATCGAACTGGTCGATGACGATGTCGAGCGCAGGCACGTCTTGCCCCGCATTGCCTGTCGACAGCATTTGCTCGGTAGCCTGCTCTTGCAAAGCCTGCGCCTCCGCGGCGGGAATGGACAAACGCGCCAATCGGGCCACCAAACGGCTACCCGGCTGAGCGGGCCCCGCACCGGCAGCAGTGTCAGGCAACCACTCAATTTGCCCACTGATCTGCCGCGCATCCAGTTGCGCGCGCCAAACCCCCGGGGCCGGATGCGCCACCGTGGCCGACACATCGCGCAAATGCCGCTGTTGATACGACAAAGTCCCCGTCTTGATCAACATGCTGTCAGGCACGTAACCACCCGCCGCGTCTGCCGGGGCATGCCCCCCGCTCTCTGCCTGGAACGACTTGCCCAAAGCCTGCCAAACATCCAACTCCAGCGTGGGCACCACCACCTGCAGCGCCACCCCTTTGGCAGGAAGAACAGGCATGGCCTGGGCCGCACCGGCTGTCATCTGCATCAGGCTGATCAAGCCGCGCTGCACTTTGGCGTCCACCCCGGTCACATCTCGCCGCAAGTCCACCTTCAACCACGGGGCGCCGTCGCTCAAGCCGGTCGACTGCGGATTGGCCACATCCACCACCAAGGCATCGGTATGCCCTTGCGCATCGTCAAGGCGGTAGGTCACCTTCAAAGGCCACACGCTGGCGGCGGCCTTGTTCAAAGGAGCGGGCAAATTGGCGGCAAACCCTTGCAGGGAGGATTGCACCTCCACCACAGGCAGGCCAGCGGGCGCCTCGGGCGTGGCCACCTTGGGAATGGACACCGACACCGTAAAGGGCGACTGCCCGGTCAAGCGCTTGCCCAGTTGCGCCAGCAAGGGCCAATCATGGGCACGCTGCAGGCCATCTGCCGTCATCACACCGTGCGCCAGAAACTTCGTGGCACCACCGGCTTCTCGCTGCCCTTCCACCCACACGTCTTGGCCCCAGACACGCGTTTGGGCCTTGACTGTCAGGGCCGACTCGGTAAACCCGATCTCGCCCACCAAGGCATCAAACAAGGGCAACGCCGGGGTCAGGCGCAAGGCCGCCTGGTCCGACTCTTTCATGGTCACCCGGCCTTTGAGGGTTGTGTGTTCCACCTGATCCAAGGGAATGTCCAAAGCCAGTTGCAAGGCACTCTGCCCCGCACCATGGGCCACCGACATCATGTTGCCGGTCCACTGTCCCACAGGCGATGTCGACAAATATTTCAACACATCATCCAAAGGCCCGTCGCCCTGCCCCTTGATGATCAGGTGCGGATTATTGGCCCCCAGGTCGTCGATCAAACCGGTCACGTTGCGCAGCACAAAGCCACCACTACCCAGTTCGCCCAAACGGCCTTGGGCGCGTTCAATGCGCAAGCGCTGGCCTTCGAAAATCAGCTCACCATCCAGATGCGAAAACGCCGGCCAGTAGGGCTGCCCCGCTTGGCGCACCTCGGGCACATAGTCCAGGGTGACTTGCTTCACCGGCACATACACACGGAACTTGCCCCCCACGTCGTCTTTGAAGGGGAACTCGTTCAGGTCGCCGTCCACCTGGAAGCGCACCTTTTCACCCTGCCCGCTTTTCAGGGCATCGCGCACGTAGTAGCGCGCACTGGCCGGCAACACCGATGGCAGATAACGCCACACCCGGTTCGCTTGCCCTCGACTCAGCTTGCCCTGCAGTTGCAAGCGCCCCGGCAAACGGGCCACCTGGGGCGCATCAGCGCGTGCGCCGGTTTGCCAGTGGCCTTCCAGCTCGCCCTGGGCATCGGGGTTAGAAAACTGCGCCTGCTTCACATACAAGTCAATGTCTGGCGCTTTGCCCGCGACTTTGGCTGGGCGAATGTCCCAGCGAACCACCGAGTTCAACGAGGTCAGCGGAATGCGCGGTTCTTCAAACACATCCGGGAATTCGATCCAACCACGCTCCACCACCAGATCAGCACGGCCACCGGCCTCATCGGCCTGGAAGCGCACATTGGCCTGCGACAAACCAGGCCACCCAGCCTCGCGTGACCCCGCCCATGTCAAACCCGAAAAACGCCCCTTGGTCAGATAGGTGCGCGGCGCATCCACCGGCCCCTCCCACTGCCAACGCAGGTCGTCGCCGACCCCTTGCGGCGACAAGTCGCTCAGGGCCTGCCGCACTCGGCGAGAAAGAGGCAAACGATCAGCCAACTGGGCCAGCAGGGCCAGATCCAGGCGCTCCGCCTCGAAGACCCCACCTCGCGTCAACTGCCAGACCTGATCATTCAGCGTCACCCCATCCCACTTGGCATGGCGCCACTGCAAACTGGCCGAGCTGCTAGGCCACACCAAGCCCTCGGCCGTCTCAAAGCGCAGGTTCTGATACTGCAGCACCGTCACTTCCGGCTCATGCGTCATGGACACCCGCCCCGTCACTTGACGGAAAGCCAAGGGGGCCAACTCGCGGGCCAGACGCACGCTCACGTCCTTCACGTCGGCATCCAGGCTCAAGCCCTGCCATTTGCCTTGATACAAGGCCAGATCCAGACCCACGCGCCCGCGCCCCCCATTCACCTCCACCGGCAAGGTCACGTGCTGGCGCAAACGCTGAACATCCACCCAAGGCAAATCCAGGCGCACCGTGCCCGACCAGCTTTGCCACTGGCTGGGCCGAGGGGCCGCCCCCACCAACCTGCGCCACCAAGGCACCGAGGCACCCTCCGGTATCAGCACCTCACCCACTTGCCACAAAGGCTGGGTCATGGACACGTGCATCGTGCCTCGACGGCCAAACTCGGCGGGCGGCGTGGCCTCCAGCTTCAATTCGTGCCAGCGGCGCCCCAACCCTGGTCGGTTGCTCAGAGCCAAATTCACCTGCTGCAAGCCAATGGTGGGCGCCCCGCGCAACTCGTCTGTCCAGCGAATCTGGCCCCGATCAATGCGAATCAAAGGCTGAGACAACAGCCAATCGGCGGCCGTGTCGCTCGAACCGGTCGATTTGCCAGACACATCCACCCGCAGGCCGGCCACGTGCAGCACCCCTTGCGGATCGCGCCGCACGTCCAGCTCAGGCGCCACGATGATCAGGCGGTCCAAACGCCATTCCTGCCGCCACAAAGCCTGCGGCAAGAAGGATGACGGGGAAATGCGCACCGACACCTCAGGCAGGCGCAAGGCCACCTGGCCGCGCTCATCGAGCAGGCGCACCTCCGCCAAGCTCAGCACCGGCCACAGGCCTTCAGGCCGGCCCGCCACGCGCCCAATTTGCACGGGCACCCCTAGCGCCCGCGTGGCTTGTTGAGCCAAGGCATCCCGCCAGTCGTCGATTCTTGGCAGAATTTGATACAGCAACACCGCCCAGGCCACTGATGCCAGAACCAGCAGGCTGCCCAAAGCCCATGCCACGGGCCGCCACCAGCGCTTGCACGCCTGGCTCAACCAACTGGGAAACACTGCCTTTATCAACTCAACGCAACCGTGTGTACTTTGTAGATCGGTCGAAGTCCGTAGCCCAGACACTGACTGAATGCCGTAGCATCCAGACAGTGGCGACGGAGTCACGTCACGATCAAGCCAGCACAGCCCCTTAACAGACCCGCGAGTTACATGATCGATTTCCCTTCAGATGCGGTGCGGACCTCAGCTCCAGCTGATCATTCCCGTTATGTGCAACGCATCCGACGGCGCTACGCCTCAGACATCGAGGCCGCCATTTTGCCGCCAGACCGGGTCCCCAGAACGGCAGAAATTGCCGCGGCTATCGATTCGTTACAAGATAAAGGCCGCGAACTGGGCTCCGCCCTGCGCGTAACCCGGCAACTGGTGCTGGAACGACTGGCCACGCTTGACGTGGAAGCCGGCGCCTCGCTGTCCGACATCACCGGCGCCATGACCGAACTGGCCGAGGTCACCCTCGACCGCGCCCTCCGCGCCGCCGAGGCCGAATGCGACGCCCGATTTGGCGCCCCCCTGAACGAACAAGGCCAGCGCGTCGACCTGTGGGTGGTCGGCATGGGCAAGCTGGGCGGCCGCGAGCTCAATGTCTCGTCTGACATTGACCTCATCTACGTCTACGAAGACGACGGCCTGACCACCGGCGTGGACGATGGCCGCGGCGGCAAGTCGGGCCAAATCACCGTTCACGAATACTTCTCGCACGTCGTCAAAAAGCTCTACACCCTGATTGGCGACACCACCGAAGACGGCTTCGTCTTCCGCGTCGACCTGGCGCTACGACCCAACGGCAATTCGGGCCCCTCCGTGGTCAGCCTGGCCATGCTGGAGGAATACTTCCTTGTGCAAGGTCGCGAATGGGAACGCTTCGCCTGGCTGAAAAGCCGCATCGTGGCACCGGTGCGGGCCATGCCCGGGGGTGACCACGCCAAGCGGTCACTGGCCCTGCGCGACATCGTCATGCCATTCGTGTTCCGCCGTTATCTTGACTACGGCGTGTTCGAAGGCCTGCGCCAACTGCACCGCAAGATCCGCGACGAGGCCAACCGCCGTGCCGCCGGACGACCCGAGCGCGCCAACGACGTCAAGCTGTCGCGCGGCGGTATCCGCGAAATCGAATTCACCGTGCAATTGCTGCAAGTGGTTCGTGGCGGCCAATTCCCAGAAATCCGGACACGCTCCACCCTCAAAGCCCTACAACGCCTGGCGGCCCGTGGACTGATCCCACAGCAAACGGCTGACCAACTCGGCCAGGCTTATGTTGTGCTGCGCCGCATCGAACACCGCATTCAGTACCTCGACGACCAGCAAACCCACCTGCTGCCCACCGAAGACCGCGACCTGGCCTGGATTGCCACCAGCCTGGGCCTGGCCGGCCACCCCGAACGCAGCGACTGCCAAAGTCCCACCTGCGAAATGTTGGAGGCGCTTTGCAGCATCCGCGAGCTGGTCGCCACCGAATTCGACTCACTCCTGCACGACGGGCGCAGCCCCAACAGCGCCAGCGAAGGCTGCAAGAACTGCGGCGGCCCACCGCTGCCCGTTGACAGCGAAGAGTACCTCGCCAAGTTCCCCGAACCCATCGCCACCCGCCTGCGCGACTTCACCAGCCAGGCCCGGGTGACCATGCTCAGCGACCCGGCCAAATTGCGTCTGGCCAAGCTCATTGGCCGCGCCACCCAGAAGGCGCTGCACCCAGACGAATCCACCGGCGAAAGCCTGGGCGCCGATGCCGTCTTGCACTTCATCGAGTGGCTCACCCCCCTGCTGCGGCGCGACAGCTACCTGTCCTTGCTGGCCGAACGCCCTGAAGTGCTCAACCGCCTGCTGCGCCTGCTGGGCCTGGCCAAATGGCCCATGCGCTATTTGATGCGCCACCCCGGCGTGATCGACGAACTCGCCGACCCTCGCCTCATGGACGGTCGCTTCGACCCGCAGGCCTACCGCCAAGACCTGGAAGAACGGCACCGCGCCTGGGAAAAAGCCGGCCAAGCCAGCGAAGAAGCCCTGCTCGACACCCTACGGCGCGCCCACCATGGCGAAATCTTCCGCACCCTGGTGCGCGACGTCGAAGGCCAGTTGACCGTCGAACAAGTGGCCGACGACCTCTCCTCTCTGGCCGATGTCACCCTGGAAGTCGCCCTGCGCTGGGCCTGGCTGCACCTGCAACAGCGCCCCGGCAAACAAGGCGCCTGGGCTGTAGGACACGACCCGCATTTCGCCATCATTGCCTACGGCAAGCTGGGCGGCAAAGAGCTGGGCTACGGCAGCGACCTCGACGTCGTCTTCGTTTACGACGACACGCTCGACGAGCCCACACCCAACGCCGGCCCTGACACCCCGACCGCGATTGACGCCTACCTCGTCTTTGCCCGCAAACTGGTCAACTGGCTGACCCTGCGCACCTCGGCAGGTGAGCTGTTCGACATTGACACCGCTCTGCGCCCCAACGGCAACTCCGGGCTGCTGGTCACTTCGTTCCATGCGTTCGACGACTACCAACGCCAACGCGGCAGCAACACCGCCTGGACCTGGGAACACCAAGCCCTGACTCGCGCCCGCTGGTGCGCCGGCGAACCCACTCTGGCCAGCCAGCTCGAAACCGTTCGGCGTGCTGTACTGTCTTCTCCACGAGACCCCGCCGCCCTGCGCGACGAAGTCGTGGCCATGCGCGAACGCATGCGCCAAGCGCACCCCAGCGGGGCAGACCAATTCGACATCAAGCACAGCCCTGGCGGCATGATCGACGTCGAGTTTGTCTTGCAGTACCTGATCCTGGCACACAGCCAACACCACCCGGAACTGATGGACAACCTCGGCAACATCGCCCTGCTGGGTCGCGCCGAAACCGCCGGCCTACTGCCCCAAGGGGTTGGCCAGGCCGCCGGCAAAGCCTACCGGGCCTTGCGCCAGGTGCAACACAGAGCCCGTCTGGATGAGGCCTCCACCCAACTCCACGGCCACGCCTTCGAGCAAATGGAACCCCATCGCCAAGCCGTGCTCACCTTGTGGCAATCGGTGTTTGGCGCCCCCCCAGGCCCAACACCGGCATGAGCGCTCGCACGGGGCTGCTGAGCTGGCTGGCCCTGTGCCTGGTGCTGGCCCTGCCCGCCGCAGCCCTGCCCCCCATTGCGCTAGACCTCCCCTCCGCATGGCCTGTGGCCATGCAAGCGCTCGTCTTACACCCCAGCCAAGGTTGCCAGCAATCGCCGGCCAGTTGGTGGGCCACCGCCTGGGTACACGGCAGCGAACCCCACCTGTGGCGCAACCTGGCAGGTGTGGCGCTGATCGCCGCCATGGGCTGGACTGCACGCGTGGGCCCGGCAACCACGCTGGCTTGGTTACTGGCCTGGCCCCTTACCCACATGGGCATGCTATGGCGCCCCGAACTTACTAGCTATGTCGGCCTGTCAGGCGTACTGCACGCTGGGGCCGCCATCGTCGCCCTGCACCAAATCATCACCCCTGCCACACCCCGGGCACGGTGGCCAGGCTGGGCCCTCCTTCTGGGCCTTTGCACCAAGGTCGTCATGGAAAACCCCTGGGGGGCCGTTTTGATTCTGTCATCCGCGTCGGCTATAAAGGTGGCCCCTTGGGCACATTTCAGTGGCGTACTGGCTGGATTGGTCAGTGGTGGCTTGGTTCTGATCGGAATCAAACACTTCCCCCCCAATTCAAGCGTCAATAAGTGACAGTCAGGGAACTTCGGGAAACCCCCCGGAATCGAAAAAATCACGATCCAACCTTTCGTAGACCAACATGCAAACCCGCCTGCAAGCAATCACTCGCCATCCATCTGTTCGTCTGATGGCCATGCTGCCCATCGTCGTTGCCGCCGCCCTGGTTGCTGGCTGCGGAGACAAAGGCAAGTCCGACAGCAAAGCCAGCCAGGCCGCTGCTCGTGTCAACGGTGAAGAAATCACCGTCCACCAGATCAACCTGCTGCTCGAGCGCCAAAATGGCCTCAAGCCCGAACAGGTCGATGCAGCTCGCAGCCAGGCACTGGAAGGTCTGATCGACCAACAACTGGCCGTGGCCAAGGCCGAAGAGCAAAAGCTCGACCGTGACCCTGCAGTGGTTCAACAACTCGACGCCATCCGTCGCAGCCTGCTGGCTCGCACCTACCTGGAAAAGGCTGCCGCCGCTGCTGTGGGCACCCCTTCGCCTGAAGACGTACGCAAGTACTTCGACTCCAAGCCCGCCCTATTCTCGCAGCGCAAGGTCTACGCCCTGCAAGAATTCACCGTGGCCGCCCCCAGTGATGCGGCAAAAGCCTTAATCGAAAAGCTCGACGCCGCCCCCAGCCCTCAGGCCTTCGTTGAACTGATCAAGAACAGTGGCTTCAAGGTCAGCGCAAACCAGGTCACCCAGGCAGCCGAAGGCCTGCCCATGATGATCCTCGACAAGCTCAAGGACGTTGCCGACGGCAAAGCGCTGTTCATCACTGGCAACGATGGCTTCAAGGCTCTGTTGGTGGTTCAATCCAAGCAACAGCCCGTCACCTTTGAACAGGCCAAACCCGCCATCGAGCAGTACCTGACCGCAGAACGTCGCCGCGAATTCGCCCAAAAGGAAATGAAGAACCTGCGCGGCTCCGCCAAGATCGAATACATCGGGAAATTCGCAGAGAAGCCAGCATCTGGTGCTTCGGCAGCCTCCACAGCAACTCCAGCTGCATCCCCGGTCGCCCCAGCCGAGTCAGCCTCCGCCGGTCTAGACGCCAATGCGCTGAACAAGGGCTTGTCGGGCCTGAAGTAAACCTCAGCACTCACCCGACTGAAGCGAGCACCTGCATTGCAGGTGCTCGCTTTTTTTCAAGGTCAGATTTGCCATCTTTCCTAGCCAGACAGCCAACCAAGGGTTTCTACCGACCTTGATATCGGGGGGGCTGTCGTGGATTATTGCGGGGGCTTTCTCGATTGAAACGCCCAGACACCCGAGTCATGATGCCATCAACCAATCGGCATCTTCGGCGTACTCACAATGTGGATGCTTATCGCTCAGTAGCAAGCAATCTTGACAGCCCCTCGGCCTCGGAAAGCAAACCAACGGCGTGACTCATCCCCATTCCAAATGAAAACACTGCGCATTCTCGGCACCCGGGGTATTCCAGCGGCTCACGGTGGATTCGAGACGTTTGCTGAACATTTGGCACTGTATCTACGAGACAAGGGTTGGCGCGTCATCGTGTACTGCCAAGAGGAAGGCCGCGGCCCTACCGTCCGCGACACTTGGCAAGGTATTGAACGCATTCGCATTTCTGTCCCAGGTGACAACTCCCTGTCCACCATGTGGTTTGACTGGCGTTGCATCTTGGATGCCGCCGAGCACAATGATCTTTGCCTGACATTGGGCTACAACACGGCCATTTTCAACACCGTATTGCGCCTTAAGGGTGTGCCCAACATCATCAACATGGACGGCATCGAATGGATCCGTGCCAAGTGGAGCAAACCAGCCAAGCTCTGGTTCTGGATGAATGACTGGTTTGGCTGCTGGCTCGGCAACCACCTGGTCGCAGACCATCCCGCAATCAAAGACCACTTGGTGACCCGCGTATCAGGTGACAAGATCACCATGATTCCCTATGGCGCCACCCCAGTCTCCGATGCACCGGAAGAGCCCGTTCGGCAATTGGGCTTGGAGCCTGGGCGCTATCTGACAGTGATCGCCCGGCCCGAGCCTGAGAATTCACTGCTCGAAATCGTGCAGGCTTTTTCTGCCAAGCCCCGAGGCTACAAACTTGCTGTGCTGGGCGCTTACAGTGAAAGCAACCCCTATCACGCTGCGGTAAAGCGTGCCGCAAGCAATGAGGTGGTGTTCCTGGGGCCCATTTACGAAGCCCCCGTCGTGCAGGCCCTTCGCTTTCATAGCGCCATGTACGTGCACGGCCATCAAGTTGGCGGCACCAATCCTTCGCTGGTTGAGGCCCTGGGCGCCGGCAACGCAGTCATCGCACACGACAACCGCTTCAACAAGTGGGTGGCTGGCACTGGAGCCGAATACTTCACCAGCACCGAATCGCTGTCTGAGTGCTTCAGCAAATTGCTGTCAAACGAGAGTACGCTCTCGAAAATGCGTCAAGCCAGCAAGCAACGCTTCCAACAAGCACTGACATGGCCAATCGTTCTAGGTGAGTACGAAAGTTTGCTGGAACGCTTCCTCAAGCCCAAGACTCAACCCCGCAGAGATGGCAGAGACACCGTCATGGAGCTGCTGGCTGAGCAAGCACGAACCCCGCGCAAAGCCCGGTAAACTGACGGCATGTTTTTTCGCCTTGCGGTCGTCCTTGTCAACTGGAACGGCTGGCGCGACACCGTCGCATGCCTTGAATCCTTGCTCCCCCATCTGCCCTCGCAAGCCAAAGTCTTGGTTTGCGATAACGCTTCAACCGATGGGTCTCTGCAGCATCTAGAAAACTGGGCAACCACCCAACTGGGGCCCACTGGCTTCGTCAAACTGACCCGGGCTCAAGCCGAACAAGGCGGCGCACCGCAGGATCCGCAGCTGGTTCTGGTTGACTCGGGAGGGAACCTTGGCTTTGCGGGCGGCAACAACGTCGGCATTCGATACGCGCTACGCCAGCAATTTGATTTCGTCTGGTTACTGAACAACGACACCGTTGTCGATCACGACACAGCGCCTGAGTTGATCAAGACAATGATGGCTGACCCAAGCATCGGGATGTGCGGCTCCACCATGTTTTACTTCGACACGCCAAACGTCGTGCAATGCTTGGCCGGATCCAGCTTCGATCTGACACGGGCTGTAGGACACCCCATAGGCTACGGCAAACCATTCGACCCACAGACCCCACCTGCCGATGTAGTAAGCCAGCTTGGCCATATATCAGGTGCGTCCATGATGGTGTCGCGTCGCTTCCTGGAAGCCATCGGCCTGATGGATGAAAGCTACTTTCTGTATTTTGAGGAAATGGACTGGGCCATCCGGGCTCAAAACCAATTCAGACTGGGTTGGGCGCCCTTGAGTTTTGTCTGGCATAAGGAAGGAAGTTCCATCGGTTCCAGCCACCGCAATCGGCCTTCCAATAAGTCACTGACTTACATGTGTGTCAATCGATTGCGCTTCACTCGTAACCGGGCGCCTCACTACTACAGGTCAGTACGTCAACGCATGTGGTGGGAAACCGCTGCTTACCTCAAACGACAAGACTGGGACGCTGCACGCATCTACCTGCACGCTCTAACGGGCTGGCAATTCCTGTTGCCCGAACTTCGCGCACCGATCAGCTATCAAGCGTAAAACGTCACCCACTCGCTCGAAGTCAAATTGCGCGCGAGCTGCTTGGCGAACAAGCAACTCCGCCCCTTGCAATCCGCCATCACTGATCGCTTGCAACACCGCCCGAGCGAACGCATGAGCATCTGCCTCAACAGCAAAACAACGGCTTACCATCTCAGGTAAGCCCGCTACCCCTTGGGGTGACGACACCAGACGCCCCGGCGCAAACAGCATCTCCACCGATTTCACGTTCACGCCACTCCCGCCAAAAATTGGATTTACCAACACCCGAGCATCCCGGAGCACCGGCACCACATCTGGCGGATTCGGGTGAAGCAATACTCCCTCTGAGTTCCCCACCGCATCCTCAATGGCCTGCGCAGGCGAACTGCCCGCCAGCAGCATCCGCGCGTCGGCACGCTCTCGACGAACCAGAGGCCAAACCTCACGCAGGAACCACAACACCCCTTCAACGTTGTTCGGTGTACGCAAATTCCCCAAATACGCAACATCGAAGGCAGGCATCTGAGTCAACGGCCCACTCAACTGACGAGCTTTCTCAGGGTTCACCAAGGGCGGCAGCCACACGCCCTGTGCAAAGCCCTGCTTGCGCCACCAAGCAAGGTCATCCATCGAGATATCGAACACAACCTCAGCCTGCCTCCAGGCATCAAACTCGACCCGCCTCAGATGCGGCAAATTCATGCTCCAGGCCAAACGATCTCGCAGCGACGTAGCTCGGTCAACCTGACCACGCATATAGCGATGCTCAATGTTATGACTGCGATAAAACATTGGCACGCCATAACGTCTGGCGGCGGCACGTGCCAACCAGATTGGATAAATGGCATCCAACCAAATGGCCTCAGGCCTGAATGCATCAAGGCTAGCCCAAAGAGCCTGCAATGCTTGCCGAGAGGGAATGCGTGAAGAAACGTGAGAGGGCCATCGCGCCAAACGCACCAGGCGCCTGCACCGATCGGACCAGGTTCCTTGGATGGGTAAGGTATGCACCACCGACGCCACGGCGCGCAAAGCCTGCACATGCTCCTTGGGCAACCCATGCCCCTTTTCTGCGTACCACGTGACCAGAGCTAGATCAGCCCCAGCAGCCTTCATCGCATTCAAACGAGCCCAATCATCGACCAAACCTCCATGCGTGGCAGGGTAGGGCATTTGGCAGGAAATATAGGCAATCTTCATGGCTTCAGGCACTTGCAATCAAACACTCAGCTATTTATCGCCGCACCAAAGCACGCAGCTCACGCATTAGTACCTGCGCAGAATCTGCCCACTCGAACCGCGCCGCTTGAGCCAACGCCCTCTGCACCAGCGCCTGACGCTCAGGCTCTGGCATTTCCAGCACCAGCCTCAACGCACGCAGCAGGCCTTCTGGCTCACTGGGATCGAACAGCACCGCCCCATCGCCTGCCACTTCCGCCAACGAGGTCGTATTCGCGGTGATTACCGGTACCCCGCTGGCCATTGCCTCGACAACCGGCATGCCAAACCCCTCGGCAAAGGCTGGGTAAACAAACAATTGCGCGTGCCGCATCACCGCTGGCAAAACATCGTCACCCAAATTCTGGAACAACAGCAACTTGTTCACCCTGGCTGCGCACTCGATGGCTCGCTTAGCCGCAGGAAAGCCACGATCTTCCTGGCCCACGATCACCAATGGAGGGGCTGATGCCCCCATTTCAACCCAAGCATCAATCAGTTGAAGATGGTTCTTACGTGGTTCCAGACGCCCCACGACCAATATGTAGCCACCAGGCTCCAAGCCTAGCCCTCGCACCAAATCTTCCCCATCATGCCCGGGAAAGAATCGTGATCCATCGACCCCGTTGTAGGTCACCTGCACTTTGGCCGGATCAACTTGGTAGTGCCTGCAAATCTCGGACTTCGAAAATTGACTGACGGTCAAAACCTTAGCGGCATGGCGAGCAGATAGCCGGAAAGTCACCTTTGCCTCATTCACAAAACCTGGCGAGAAAAACTGCGGATAAGTTTCAAACAGCACGTCATGAATCGTCGTCACGGTTACTACTGGACGAACGAAGGGCAGGCGGTACTGGGTGTGCAACACATCAAGACGCTGCCGCCAACACAGCCACGGCAACAGTAGCCCCAGGCGCACCAAACCATGTGCCGTCGGCATGCGCACCAGCGTGACGTTCGGCTGGCGAAACTCTGCATAGGCTTCCCGCAGGGATTCGACCTTATCCAAAAAGAAAACAAAGTCCACATCGGGCGACAGACGAATGGCCTCTCGATAAAGCCCCAGCACATGGCTTCTTGAACCCTGGTAAATGCCATCCCACTCGTGGAAATCGACGCCCACTCGCAATCGCTTGATCACACTCATGACGAAATCGCGCCGCGCCCCAGCCCTCGCCGGCCAGGCAAACATAGAGTCGCACCGATCAACACAAAGCACAGCTCGAACAAATCAGACAACGCGTAAATGAAATACATGGCGGCGGTGGTCAACATCAGGAACAAAAGCCCAACACGCAACCCTACGTCCTCACAGGGAGACCAATCTGTCCAGCGAGGCGTGATACGCCACGCGCAATAAACGAAACAGGCAAACAACAAAAGCGCAGCGGGAATGCCGTTGTCCAGCGTTTGCAGCAAAAACAGATTGTCGACGGTATACATGTAACCGCCTGCGTAAGACGTCCCACCTTTCGTGTCTCCCAAGCCAACACCAAAGCCGATCAAAGGGCTCTCACCGATATTGTCAAATGCATTGACGAGGGTTAACAGACGCGAGGAACTGCTGGAGCGCTCAGCCGCCGAACGCCCTGCCATCAGATCAGCCAACACATACGCCCCACCTGCCGCCAAGATTGGGAGCCACATCAACTGCAAGCGCAGCATCATTGCCATCACTTGATTTGCAAAACCCCTGAGCCAAACCAGATAACGCAAACTCAACAGCAATACGCCGAACACCACACCAATAGCCAATCCCGAGCGAGTATTGGTGAAGTAGACACAACTCAAGCAGATGCCACCCAACAGTGACCACTTGGCGCCCGCTCCCAGTGGCTTCGGATGGAACAGACCTTTGGCCAAAAAAAGCAAACCAAAAGACACCAGGAAATGAGCCAACACCAGTGGATGCTGGAAGGTGCCTTTGGCACGATAAAACCCATCACGCAAATCTTCCAGGAAGGCCAATTGCGTCGAAATATTCTCCACCTGCAGCAAGCCGTCGAACACATTGCGGCGAAGAACAACCTCTACGCCCATCACCCCCAACAGCACGATAGCTGACCATGCCAATACATTCACCAGGCTGTCAACCTGACTGGGACGACGCACTAGCACAACGGCCAGCCAAAACGAAATCCAGACGGGCACCACCTCATTCCTCAGCTTTGACAAGGTGTAGCCAAACGAGGCCGCATGGAAAAGAACCAGCGGCAAAACCCACATCCAGAATGCGGCAACCAACCAGAACAGGAGGCGCGCATCCCGTTCATTCTGATGTGTCAAACTTTGGCGAAATGGCTTAATCATCAGAACCAGCAGCATCAATCCCAACATGGCCAAACGCAACAATCGGGATGGTGCCAGGTTGGGCGAGCCACCAATTTTCAACTCGCCATAAGCCGGGAAAGCAACCAAAAAGAACACGAAGCAGCAGAACACCAGAAAAGACAGTCGAAGCAATTGCTCCAGAACCGCCTGCACAGCGCCCGGCATTTGTCCAGCCCTATCCCGAGACCAGCCACGCAAATGCTTAGCAGCCATCCTCGTTACTCCTTCGGGTTGGCAGATCTGGCTGGGTCAAAAACCGACCTCACCCTGTCGATCATGGCAGTTCCTAACGCGCGGGTGGGCTCAATGAAAGATCCTTCACCGAACTCATTCCAACAGCAAATCAGCCCCCAACGAGCCGACTGCCCCTCCCGCAACTTGCCTGCCTCTATGGCGGACTTCGCCGCACGCAAGTGAAGCTCAAACTCGGAAGGCACAGAAAGGGATCTATCGTGCCTGGGGTCATCACTTCCCCCCCATGGGCGCTTATCCCATCCCGACGTCATTGGAAAAAATACGGGTACAGGGCTTGCGGCCTCATAGGTTCGCCAATGCGAACGATATCCATCGTCCAGTTCGGCATAAGAGTACGACTCCTTTTGGACAAAAGGAGGGCGATGCATGTTGTACATCGTGACAGCGCTATAGCCAGTTTTCAAAGCCTCTTTGATGACGGCTGTTTCTTCGCTCGCAGCCCCGGCAACAAAGTAGAACCCCTGCAGCCCCGAATCATGCGCCTTTGCCTGAGCGGCCGAGATCAACTCGGCAGCAGATGACCCGAACTTGCGCGCGCTGGCGTCCAGTTCTCGGGCCAAGAAAATAAAAATCACAGGCTTGCCATCAATGCGAAGCATCTCCGGCCGGGGCGCGTAATAGCGCACCCAGAAGTCAACCATGCGATCCCAGTTCGCACGGTTGTTGGGTGATTTGCCGTGGTTGGCCCACATGATCGAGAACGGCAGTCGTGCTCGCTTTGCATTTCGAAAATATGCAGCCAGGGCATGGTCCAAGTAGACACGGTTGTCGACATCCCAGTACCAGTCGAACACGACATATTTCAGACCCGCGCCCAGCATCCAGTCAATGTGCTGCCGCATGACCTCATCGGAACCCTCGTCATACCACCCAAGCAACGGCTCTCTGTCCTTGTATGGAATGATCCGCTCCCACGGTCTGTTGGAGGGCGCGAAAGGCGTGTCGTTGCGCCACCCTGGGAAGTAGTACACACCCACATTCGTTGCCACTTGTTGAGCGCCAACCAAGCTGGACCACAACAACAAACTAGCCACCAGACTGGCGATCAAAAAGTCAACCAACGAACGCACGAACACCTGCTATTACCTGCAACGTGATCAGTATTCGTTCATGACGACGCCCGCCATGTTGATGCCACCCCGACTGAGCGGGCCAAGCAAATCGCGCAACGATTCGGTCCGAGTTTTATTTTTCCGGGCAATAGCCAAGGCAGCGCCACAACTTGCAGCAATCACACGCGCATCGACGCCTTTGGATGCTGAGGGTGTATCGACAACAACGTAGTCGAACTTGCTCGTGACAACCTTGAGCAACAAATCAAATGTCTGGCCTTGCAGCAGTTCCAGAGGGTTGGGCGGAATGATCCCCACCGGGAGAACATACAAGCTTGGTAAACCATTGACCTTGCGGAACACATTCGTGCCGGCTCGACGAGACAACACGCCACTCAGACCCGTGCGATTTTCCACTCCAAACACTTCATGCAAACGCGGCGAGCGCATATCTGCATCAATCAGCAGCGTACGCCCGCCCAACTGACTCAGCGCTACGGCAAGGTTAGCCGCAAAAAAAGTCTTGCCATCTCCTGGCTCGGTGCTGGTCACGGCCAATGCCACGCGCTTATCTCGGTTGTGGTAGACCGAACTACACAAGTGCGTACGAACCCCCCGGAAGATCTCGGATTGATCAGAAAACGGCTTATTCGCGACGACCAACTCATCGCTCAACCCAAAAACAGCCTGATTGGCATAAGGATAGTGAAACTGCTGGGCCAGAGCCCACAACACCTCGTCCTGATTCGCCAAGCCCAACGCCACGGCCGCTTCGCCAAATTTGACATTGTTCTCACGTTGATAGGCCAGGATTGTTTCAACCTGCTCAGTCGACAGGTTATTGGCCTCCCGAATAATGTCACCAATCGGCTTTTCCATCCCTGCGTCGCCAGGATATTGAGCCGCAAAGGAACTCGGCATGATTTCTGTGTCCATAGTCACTCTTTACAACGTTGACGCGCCAGGGCCGCCGAGGGCATTGGAAGGCGATCGAAGAAGCCAGGGACGAATCTTGCGGCGCAGCAAGCCTGAAGGAGCCTCTTCAGACTTGAGCAACACACCCACCAGCGGCAGGTTGAGCTCCATCAGCACATCATCAGGCGTGCGGACACGCCGGTCATTAAGCTCGATAAGCAACACTGCCGTCAGAGCCAAGATAAAGCCCCCGACGATCCCCAAAGCCATATTCAGCAAAATCTTTGGAGAAGAAGGGTTCGATGAAGGTGAAGCAACCTGAACAATAGACACGTTGGTCTGCGTAGTCTGGCTTTCCATGCTGGCCTGCACCGCGCGATTTTGGGCGGCGTCATACGCCTTTTGCAGGTTCTCCATATCACGAACCAGAACCGACGCGGCATCACGATTGGCACGCATCTGAATAACCTTGTCTCGCTGCGCCTCAAGGTTGGCTCGCGCCTTTGCAAGACGGGCCTCGTTGACCGTATTGCTAAAGCCCACACTGCTTGTCACCTTTTGAGTCTCATCAGCAATGCGCTTGCGCAACACTTTGATATTGGCTCGTGTCTCGATCACCTGGGGATGCGCATCCCCATAGCGAGACTCCAACTCCTCCCCCTTCGCCTCTAACCGCGCCAGATCAGCCGTCAAGGCCCCCACCACCTGGTTAGAAAGAACATCAGCCGAGCTACCCGCCGCCCGCTTTGCCTGAATTTCGCGGTTGCCAGATTCGGACTGAACCCCCTCAAGCAAGGTCACCTGCTGGGACAAATCCAGCAAACGCGCATTTTCAATGTCGAGGCGCTCATCGGTTGCAACCAAGCCTTTATCTTTCTGAAACTCAGCCAAACGAGCCTGAGCTTGCTCAAGACGCTCACGCAAGCGGGCAGCCAGACCATCAAAAATGGCATTGAAGCTACGAGCAGGATCGGTCCGCAAACCCGCAGTGGTATCGATGAAACTCTCAGCGTATCCGTTGGCTAAGGCAGCCGCGAACTGAGGGTCTGTGGACTCATAGCTGACAGTGATCACGTTCGACTCGCGTGCCGGCTTGACTGTCAGGTTTTTGGACAAAATCCCCGCCAACCATGACTCGAAAGAACCCACACCATCAGTGGAATCGCGCCACTGCTTCTGCATACTTGCGCTTTCATTCATTTTCAAGCGACGAATCACCTGAATAGCCACACGCTCACTGGAAATCAGATCAACCTGGGTAGCCATATAGCTAGGCGTCATCATGGCTGGCAACACCATCCCAATCACGGGATCGGGTGACTTCACATCAATGAGCAGTTGTGCTGACGATGTGTACTTCTTCGGCATCAAAAACGACACCAATGCAGCTATCACCACCACCGATAAAAATACCGACAGCAAGACCAGCCAGCGGGCTTTGAGAATTGCGTAGATCTGGTTTAACGACATGCCAAAACCTTAAAACCTATATACCGAACCGTGTGATCACGACCCGAAGAAACGTGGGCGAAACCCCGGCGGCATCTGCTTCTCAAGATCCCGGATGAATGCGTCATGAACCTGCTCAGAAAGCTGTGAATCTCGGCTCGCCGTAGACACTCTCACGAGCATGCCATCTGCAATTTGACCACGCAGGCCAAAACGCAGTTGCGCCATTTTTCGTCCCAAACCAGGCAAAGTAGCCCGGTCATCCAGCGTGACCCAATAAGAAATCTGCTCTGTGTAGTTGTCACGAATCCCCACCAGCTGCCGCATGGTCAAAGCGTGACTAGCGAGTTGCGCCTGGTGAAGACCCAATTCCCGAATTGTGAAACCTTGGCCGGTGTAGCAGAACTCTGGGCGGTGCGCTGCAGTCGATTCGGAGTTCTGGTCTTTCCCATAGGCGATGGTCAGCATGACGATCTGCCCCTTGTCATTGACATAGCCGCGGGCCAGCGTTTGAGAGTACGCCGATTCAATCACCCTCTGCACAGCCGGGTCAGGCAAAACCGGGGTTAAAGATGGCTCGACCTTCCAAACGCCGAACTGATTCGGGATCAACTGCTCAAGCACAATTTGAGGCCGCATATCGGCCAAACTCTCTCGGGGCTTAAGTGCCTCAGCGCAATAGGCTGCGCCCAACATGCAAGCCGTTGCCAAGACCAGCCCGACTGAGCGATTTTTCAAAACCATCACACCCTCTTTTGCCCGTCGGATTCATCAAAGCGAGAAGCCAACAGGCGATCCGTCATGTAGGTCAAGATCAGGGCAACAGCAAACAGCAGCATGCCGGCAAATCCGTGCAGGAAGCCCTGACCGGCCTCATCACCTAAGTGATAAGTCACCAAAACCAGCACCAACACACGAATCACGTTTGACGCAAACGAAATCGGCACGATTGCCAATGCCAGCAACGCATTGCGCGTACGCGACTGGTAATTCATGAGCTTCATGTAGAACAAGCCCAAAGACTCAAGCGTGAACAACGAATTCAAACCGGAGCATGCATCTGCCACCAACAGCTGATACTGGCCAACCGTCAGGGTCACACCTGATCGACCGATCGGGTAATCCGCCAAATGAAGAGCGGCCTCAGCGACCACCGAAACCGCAATCTTCAACGGCATCGTGATAGCTTGAACCAAGACCCCTGGCAACGGCACCATGAACAGCATGAAAAACAGAGAAAACCATGCCATTCGAACCAGAGACCACCCCCGCAGCATCAACATGCCGGCAGCGAGCAGGAACACATGCGACAACGCCTCAAGGGTATCCAGCCCCTGAGACCGCCCCAGCACATACATCACCAAGGCCACAACCAGGACGAACCAGCCCGAGGCCATGGCCGGCTTGGCCTCACCAGCAAACAAATTCTTGCGATCGTTCCACAGCAACCAGAACGACAAGGCAATGATGATGGGCGCGTGGCCGTTGTCGTCTTTGGTCCAGGCCGTACCCGCCAAAGAAACATAGGTAGGCACCAACAGGGCAAACAACCCCAAACCTAGAATCAGCAACTGAGCCACCGGCCATCGCACCTCACCGGAGGGCGCTGCTGGCATGGAAACAGAAGACTGACTCATAAACGGGCGACAACATTAAGTGGAGAAGGCGGTCCACTGATTGTGGCAAGAAGCTCGCCGAAGTTCCTCTGGGCAGGCAGCAATTCGCCTAGTAATAACCCGGCCACCCCCCGCTAGTTGGGGGCCTCTTCTAGGTGTTATTTCACGAAGACTCGCCCATCTCTGCTCTCGGGCACAGTGCCTGTCTGAAATCCGGGATAGCCCAAAGTCACCCGGCACAACCGCCTCAAACACTGAGAAATCAGCCGCGTGAACAGCACAAACGTGCGCATCAACACCCCCGACTGAACCCAATCTCGCTGCACCTGCCAGTCTTCTTTCAGCTTGCTGCCCAAATGGCCTTCATGCATCTTGTCCAGCACTACCTGAACCAGGATTCGATCAAACCGAACCCAGCGCACATCAGGGTACAGACGCATCAACTGACATACGAAGGCGTAATCGCCCGCCTCGGTATACGAAGGATCAAAAGTCAGGCGGTGGAACAATTCGCGACGAATCAGCATGCAACTCAGTTCCACAAACATACCCAGCGCCACCTGATCAGGTCGCCTGGGTTGCTTGTAATACCAATACGAGCCGAAGTACTTGATCCGCGCGCCATACAAAACATCCGGAGCTGCGCGACATGCCAGCAGGCGCCTCTCGCAATCAGCCAACACATGCGAGTCAGCCAGCTTGTCCCCTTCATGCAAGACCATGATGTACTGACCAGAGCCGGCGCCGATACCGCGATTGATGGCTTCATAGCGATTCAAACCGGGCAAAGCCAAGTGCCGACATGCCCCTGCTTCAATCAGGTGCAACAGGTAGGGGGACACCACAGCTGAGCCGACATCAACAACCACAAGTGCCACACGCATAGGGACCTGAGCCATGATGCTGCGCAGAGTGGACTCCAGAGCAACATGATCCGTATGGGCCACCACCACCAGATCAATCATGCTCATGGCGCTACGCGCTTCCATCAAGTGGTGAGCCCCAACTTCCAGCGCTCTTTGACGATCTTGCCCACAGCATCTGGCGAAATCAGCATGCTGGTAGACAGAAAACATTCCTGCGTGCATTGACAGCTACTGTCCTGGACAAAGGCACGCACCTTGCGGGCTGCATTCGCCCGCCAAAGGTCAACAAGGTTGTAATTGAAATCGCGAATGTTGCCCAGTGAGTCGTCCAGCATTTCACAGGCCTTGACCGCACCATCTGACTGAATGACGCCAGCTACCGATCCAGCCGTACAGCCACCACCGGCTCGCTGCCCATTGATAATTTCGTAGATAACGTTGCGGCGGGCGGCATTCTTCGCTGAAAGCCATTTGGCCGTCCAGTGGCCGCCATGCCCCTTGTAGGCACCACGAGCCATCCGCTCTTCAATAAGCTGGTGAGCCAACCAATAGGCCTGTGGATCCACCTCGACAGCCCGTTGATCTCGCCCATCCCCTCGGGCAATATTCACCATCCATTCGCCATCAGGGTGAATGGACTCGACCAGCTCAGCCGTTTCGCGCACCACGTGCTGGTTCATGTTGGAAATCGTCGTGATCACGCCAACATCAAAGTGGCCGTAATGCTGTTTGAGCTTATTCAACTCACGAATCGTATTCACCGCCTTCTCAAATCCGTTCTTGATTTTGCGAATACCGTTGTGAACATCGTCAATGCCATCAAGTGAGACATCTACGCGAAATGGGGTATCGGGGTTGGCCCGCAAGATCTTCTCGGTTGACTCAACGATCAGATCGGTGCGATAGCCCGAGGTCGGAATCTGGTAGCGCCCCACCCGAGTAGTCTTTCTAAACATCGTGGCAAGTTCAACGATGTCGGAGCGACTGAAAGCCTCCCCCCCCGTCATCGACAGGAAAGACACATAAGGAATGGAACGAGCCAGCTTCTCGTATTCGTCGAAGGTCAGCGGTGAGGCCGTCAGTTCGCGATCCTTCCAATCCTCGTTGAACCAACAATGGCTGCATTTCATCCAGCACTTGTCACTCACGAAGAGGATGATGTATTGCGGCGTTCTCAACAGACTCGCAGCGGCTTGGGTCACCCACTTGTAGCCCGCAGCTCGAATGGGCGATCGAGGTGCGCTCTGCGGCCCCAACATGACGGGCGCCCGAGTGCGCTCGGCAACCCTATCTGCCGCGCTTGCCGAGCCCGAGATCCGCTCGTCGACGATTTTGATCGTACGCGGTGCATTCGTTTGCGTCATGAAACCATCCTCCAATGTATTGATCTGCCGATACAGGTTCGAGCCCATATCGTGTGGTCAGCTCCGCCAGGAACTGGTGATTCAGGCGAAAGCGCGCTTCAGGTGAGGCCGGATATAGCCGTTGATGAATCGGGCGATGATCAATAGGCCCGGTCACATCAACAAACTCATAGCTGTGAAACAAATACACCACCGGTGCATGTGCCCGCCTTGCCGCAGCAACCACCGGATTGACCAGCCCCTGCATAAGCCGCCGCCCCAACAAGTACAGGGCCCCGGACACAAAAGGCACACCCCATCCCGAAAGGGGAATCACGGCAAGCGCACCCGCGCAAACAGGCCCCATCTGGCAAAAGGGATCGTCCAATGCAGGCTGATATGGCGCCGCACCGGTTGTCACCCAGCGCTTGTTGAAACGACTTGCGGCCAACAGATCAAAGCGTCGGGCACACACGGAAAAGTCTGCCTCATAACCCAGCGCACGCAAAGCCGCCTGCGTGGCCACCGATGTGGTCATGCGCGGCCCCCGGAAAACGCGCGGCCGCACGCCCACTGCCCGCTCGATGCGATCAGTCGCTTCGGCTAAAACGCGTAGGGCTTGCTCAGGCGAGAACAAACGATAGTCTTCCCACTCGCCATGATCCAGACCATGACAACCAATGCTGTGCCCCGCCTTCACCAACGCCTTTAAAGGAAGCGCAAACCGCTCAGCTGCCTCCGCCGTACAAAACCAAGTGGCCATAACCGAAGGACTCTGTGCAGCCAATCGCCACAGCACTTCTGCTTGCTTCTGAAGGTCGCGATCATGGGCAATTTCCACGTCGACCGTGACCAGCAGAGGCGTTTTGGCAATCATCTCTCGCCCCCCCACAAGCGCAGCACCTGCCCCACTAACCAAGGCCCTTGCACAAACGTGCGATGCCAATAGTGCCTTGGGTGTCGAACCAAACGCCAGAGCCACTCAATGCGGCACATCAGAATCCAAGCTGGCGCACGTTGCTTGACGCCTGCCAACAAGTCGAAAAGCCCGCCCACGCACCACACGATCGGCACGCCGGTTGCCTGCGCAAACGCGACGGCCTTCACTTCTTGCAGCGGCGTACCAAGGCCCAGCAAAACCACGTCGGGACGCGCTTGCGCAATACAGCCCCAAGCACGAGGCTCGTCAGACAAGTCAGAAAACCCATTCAAGGTCTTGACCACAACAACATTCGAATACTGCTGAGTCAATGCCCGCGCCGCTGCGTAGGCAACCCCATCGCGCCCGCCTACCAAGGCCAGCCTGACAGGGCGATCAGCGCATCTCGCAAGAAAGAGGGGCACCAACTCGGTGCCACTGATGTCTGGCCAAAGCACGCGTGCAGTCAACCACCGAGCCAGTTTCAGCCCAATGCCCTCAAATAGCACCAAGGCACTGGGGTGCTGCAACGCCACACGCAAGGCCCGCACCCTAGCACTGGTGTAAACCGTATTTAGGTTCCCATGCATGATGACGGTTGAATCCGATCCGGAGCCGCGAACCAAACCTTGCAGTCGTTTGAAGATGGCCTCATGCGTGCCCACTTCAAAGTTCACACCCAAAAATTGCACCTTCATGATCGAAGCCATATTGATCGGGGGCCTTGTCATCACGCCCCCACCAACGCCCGGAACAGGCGTTCGTGTTCTACGGCGATGCGATCCCAGTCGTAGTGCTGCCTAACCTTGCTCAGGTTGTTAGAGCGGCTTTCGTCCGCTTGTACCGAACTAACCGTCTCTTGAATAATCGCCGCCAAATCTCGGGCACTCGAAAAGTACCGCGCATCCCCCCCCAACACACCCCGATTGAACGGATTGTCATGCGCAACCACCAAGGCCTCACAAGCCATGGCCTCCAGCAGAGACGGCGTAGTGCCCCCCACTGAGTGGCCATGGAAATACAACGCGCAGTGTTTGCGCAAACCACTCAGCTCCTCGTAGTCGTAAATCGCGCCCACGAAGCGTATCTGGGGCTTGCTCTTGTACCTGGCCGTCAGATGACTTGCGTGCCGTGTATTCAAACCTCCCACGACCACAAATGGCAGTGCACTCCCTGACTGCAGGTAGCCATCCAGAATCATCTCAATGTTGTTCTCTGGCTCCAGGCGCGCAACCAAGTTGAAATACCCCTGGGGCTGCAGAGCAAAACCTTCCAACAAGCTCGTGTTGCAGCTCTTAGGAATAACAGCGCCATAGGCAATGTAGTGCGCCTGTTTGCCATACCGCCCCTGGCAATACAACTGAATGGCTGGATGATCGGCAATCAGCGCATCGCTGTGACGCACAGCGTTTTGCTCGCAGTAGAGAATGAACTGACGAATGGGCCTGCTCCACTTTGGGCGCTTCCAGCAAAGCCCATCGATGTTGGTCACCAGCTTGGCAGTGCTTCGCCCCAACAAACCGAAGAACATCGCAGATGGGTAATGCCCCAACTCGAACACGATGTCGAAAGGGTGCTTCAACACATCTCTGAGGCACAAATAGTCAAACAGAAACGTGCCGAAGATTCCAAGCCTCAGCTCCTGCGAAAACATACGCCTGATACGAACCCCTTGCCACGCCTCGCCCACCAAAAGATGGTCGTCGGTGTTGTACACCGTCACCTCATGCCCCATTCGGACCAAGCGAACCGACAACTCTTCCGCCGCGCGATCAAACCCCCCATGCCGATTAGGAATGCCACGTATGCCCAATATGGCAATCCTCAGTGACCGGCTCATTTGAATTCACCCTGCCAACGTTCTCGGGCTAGGTGCATGCTGCGCTCAAACTTACGCCTCAAATAAATGCGTGCAGGCTGCTCCACCCAATAAAAGGTGGCATGGGAGTAGACCAGCAATACAGCCAAATAGCCCAACAGCATCAAACGTCCGCCACCATCTGGCCAGACGCTTCGGAACACCATCAGCAACACAAACTGGTTAAGGTAGATCGAATAGGAAATCTTCCCCAAATGAGCCAAACGCTGCATATGGGTTGACAACCACCCCTGCTCCAGCGCAAACACAAACACCACGGCCATGAATAAGAATGGCGCCACAAAATCCAATGCACTGGTCTTGCCTGATCGAGCAAACAACACGCCGGCAACCATCGTCACCAGAGCCCACTCAATCCAACTCCAAGCGTACGAAATCCGCACCTCGCTACGCCACCACCGGTACAGGCGATAGGTCAAGATACCCAAACAAAACGACGAAATGCAGCGCACCAACCCGGCGTTGAGGAAATCGAAATAGTTCTGGAAATGCACATCCAGGTGCCCGCTCAAGGCCCATATGAAGACAACCCCAACCAAGGCCACCGCAGCCAGAAGCAGTGACGAAGTTCTTGCGCTCACGAAGCAGAAAAACAGCAGGTTGACCACGAACTCAACTGAAATAGACCAACTGGGTTCGTTATAGGTCAGGCCAGCTGAATTCAAGCCCACGTTGTTCAACAGCAGAAGATGCTGAACGAAGGTGAACACGGTACCGTCGGGGTAGCTGGGCCACTGCCCGTGCAGCCAATAAGCCACCGCCACAAACACAACCAGAGCATACGCATGCAAAGGGTACAAGCGAGCCAACCGGTGCACCAAAAACACCCTCAGCCTCAGTTTTCCGGTCCCATACAAGTAGCCATGCGAAAGGATGAAACCGCTCAACACGAAAAAGAAATCGACGGCCAAATACCCCGCCCACCCCGGGAAGAAGTGAAACAAAGCCACCCCCAGCGCAGCCACCCCGCGCCAAGCATCCAGGGCGCTGAACTGAATCCGTCTGCCACTCATCATTCACGCATCCATCAACACATCACGGCCGCGCCCCACCTGCGTGGCTTTGCAAACTGCCGCCCAGGCAAGCACAAAGTCGCCCCGATCAAACCAAAAATAAACTCATTGAGCGCCGAAGTCGCATGCATGGTCAGCATGCAGGCCGAGGCGGCCAACGCCAGGGCTGCACCAATGCGAATGCCCGTATTGGCTTGGGGCTTGCGCAGCTCTTCATAGGTTGGACACAAACGCCAAATGGCAAAACCCAAAATGAACATAAAAACCAAGCAGTACAGCAAGCCATAGTCCAGCGCATAGGCCAGGTAAATGTTGTCAATAAAGTAAACGCCAAAATAGCCCTTGAAGCCGGCGATCTTGGCTCCCTCCCCGGTACCTCGACCCACGATCAAGCCATCCAGAATGGCCGGTATGCCACGCGTCAGCATGCTGATCCGCGCTTGCGAACTCATCGACTCTTCGGCCGTACGACCATTGACCAGTTCGTAAACCCACAGGCCCAGGCCAATCAACACAAACATCAACCAAAGCAACTGAACTCGCAACACGGCCGCAGTCAATCGGTTGCGAAAAGTCGAAGTCCAGGTCAAGAACTTCAAAACCAAAATGGCGCCGAGCACAACCGATGCCATCAACATGCCAGAACGTGTATAGGTTAGAACCACGCCGCTGAACGACAGCAAGCCCAACAACACCCAGCGCCATTGCAAACGTGCTGGGCTGAACATGCCCTTGGCCACAAACGCCGCCCCTACTGTGATCAAGAACTGCGCACAGGTCAGAGGGTGCTCGAAAGTCACCTTGACGCGGTAAACCCCATCGCGGGTCTGGTCAACCAGTCCCACCTGATTCCATCCTTCCGAAGAAATGAAACCCTCAAACACATTGCGCTTCAAAACAAACTCAATTGGCGCCACGCACACGACCACCAACATAGCCACGACCAATGCTCGCAACAACAGCAAGTAGTCTTGCTCGCGCCGAATGTAGATGGCCGCGAACACAAATGCCAGCCAGGAAGGCAATATGTTGTTCTTGATTTCGTTGATGAAATATCCGCTCGAAAAGTTCAGATAAATGTTCAAACAGAAATACCAAGCGAAGAAAAATGCCACGGAGCGCCACAGCCGGCGCGCTTCCCGCCCAGACAACACCGTCAACGGAGCGCCAAAGGGCTTGATGAACACCAGCAGCAGCGTCAAGCCAATCAGAAACAAGCGCGACCATCGTGCGGGCGACACGTTCGGAAGCCCTCCTGGCTTGATTTCTGCATAGCTGGGAAATGCCACCAGCGAAAAGAGCAAGGCCACCGTGAGCCAAGCACCCAGGCCCGTTAGCTGCTCAATCACCCTCGACACCACCACGCGAGGGCGCCCGTACTCAGTCCGTGACCATGCCCTCATGCCTGAGGCGGCCGGTGCGAATATCGCCATGAAAAACTCCCTGTTTTATTTTCATTTTCATTTTTGAACCAAAGTCTGTTCCATGGCCTCGCATGCGCTTGACCAGGTGAATCGCTGAATCGAATCACGCCCAGCCTGCGCCAATCGCAGGCGTAGCAACGGGTCTGACATCAGTGTCAGCACGCATCGAGCCAAAGCTGCGGCATCTGCAGGGGGGCACATCAGCGCATTCACATCGGCTTGCGCAAACTCGCGGTGCCCATCCACATCGGTCAACACAACCGCAGCACCACAAATCATGGCTTCAGCCGGTGGCAAACCCCAACCTTCCGTCAAACTGGGCGCCAAAAAAATGGCAGCCTGGTTGTAGATTTCGCGCAGCAAGCTCTGTGATGGCAATTGGTGATAGGTCACCCACGGCGGCAAATCAACCGGTGGAGCACACACCCCGAACAAGGTCACCCTCAAGGCTGGGCACTGGGCATGCACCTGCTTCAAGGCATCCAGCCCATAACGACTGCCCTTCCACGCCGCCTGGTGGTAGAGCATCGCCACAGAGTGGGAGGCGCGATCCTGGGGCGGCACATCCATCCCAAACGCCTTGAAATCCAAGCCATTGGTGATGTAGCTGGAGGCCTCCCCCTGCTCAGTCACCATGGCCTGCAGCCAGCGAGAGATCACAATCTTGTGCATGGGCAAACGCCAGGTACGCAGTACCTGATCGCGATCGCCTGACCAATCTTCAAAGTGTTGAATCAGATAGAACCTGCGGCCATGGCTAGGTTCGTACGTGGCCACCCACTCAGCGGTCTCCCACGCCGTGGCAATCACTACATCAGAAGCCGGCATAAACCACCGATGCAGCCACGGAACAAACCGCAGCCTCACAGCTGGGTCCAACTTGAACCAAGTCATGGGCGTGAAATGCCGCAAAGCCCAGCGCTTGATGAAGGTGAGCCACGGGCGCAAGTGCGTCAGGGTGCTCCGAACTTGGCTAGGCTGCAAACAGAACGGGTGCGTGATCGTGACTTCATGCCCACGCGCCACCAAACCATTGGCGTACTCGTACACCACCTTATAGCCCCCCACCGGCACCGTGCCATCGGTCGGCAATACAAAATGCACCCTCATTTGCCGAACACTTCCAGCACACGCTCCAGGCGCGCTTTGCCCTCCAACTGAGTCGGCTCAATGTATGAACCTTCGCCAAACTCATTCCAACAGCACACCACCCCCATCTTCGTACCGGGCTGTTTCAAGGCCTCCAACGCCCTGCGCCCAGCGGCGAGGTGGTCGCGGAATTCATTGGGGGTGGGCATGCACTGATCGTGCCGGGAATCGTAAGTACCTCCCCATGGGCGCTTATCCCAGCCCGCAGTCAATGGCAAAATAGCCGGCACCGAACTGCTCGCGGCGTACTGCTGCCAATGCGTCTGGTAAGCCGCATCCAGTTCCTTAAAGTTGTGGGCCAACCTAGCCTGCAGCCCAGCTGGCGCGTGCAAGTTATAGGCCGACACAGCGCTATAGCCCATCGCTCGGGCCTCACGCAGCAAATCGGGCGTATCGCCCGTTACCCCCGCCACAAAGTAGAAGCCCGGCAAGCCTGCATCACGGGCCCGCTTCTGCGCACCAGCCAACAGTTGCTGAGTCGTTGTGCCAAACACCTTGGCTCGCGCGGCCAAATCCTGAGAGGAATAAATGAACACCACCGGCTTGCCATCCACACGCAAGAACTCGCTTCGCGCAGCGTAGTACTTCACCCACCAACTGATCATTTGGTCAAAGTTGTTCTGGCTGGACGGCACATCGCCATGGTTCGCCCACAACAAGGCAAAAGGCAGCTTAGTTCTTTGAGGGGCGCGGAAATATGCCGCCAAGGCATGATCCAGCATGACTCGACCGTCGTTGGCCCAGTACCAGTCAAACACCACAAACTGCAGCCCGTACTGAATCATCCATTCGAGCTGAAGGCGCATGACATCGTCATTGCCCTCGTCATACCAACCCAGCAAAGGCTTGCGTTCCGGAAAGTCTTTGATCCGTTGCCACGGTTTGGCTGCGGGGGCACCTGGGGCATCGTCGCGCCACCCGGGGAAATAAAAAACACCCAAAGACAGATCGCGCTGCGCAAAAGCCCCAGCCGAGGTCAAGGCGCAACCCACCCCCAGCAACAAAGCCGCCACACCAGGCCACCACGATCCGCTCGCCCCGAGCCTCGCCATCTTTCTTATCTCTCTACTCGATTCAGGAGGTGCGCTGCCTACGCGCCAGCGCACCCGAAACAAACCCACGAAACTCGGCCGACAGCAGCCAGGCCTGCAACACAAAAAGCGCCATGCTGACGCCCACCATCAGCACGAAACCCAGCCAAGCGCCCATGCCCAGAGCCCGCCCAAAGTCAGACAGCCAGGCCAGCGCCGCCACCAGCGTCGTGGTGAACACAGGCCACCGCACTGCCAGCCAGTAGTCGACCACGCGTATGCCCATCAAGCGGCGTGTGAACATCAACTGCATGGCCAAACCCACGGCAGACCGCCCCACCCACAACACCATCGCAAAAATAGGCGCCAACTGGGGCAAGAAGAACAAGCCCAAAGCCCACAGCGCCGAAGAGATCAGCGCCACAGACAAATTCAAATTGGGCTTACCCAAGGCCATGAAGGCCGGCGGATGAACAAACCCCACCGCCTGCACCGCCCCCATTCCCAAAGCCCATTGCAAATAAGGAACAGCTGGGGCCCATTTCTCGCCAAACACGAGGTTAACGCCAACCCCGGCATACAGCGCCGCGCAAACGTAAATGGGGGGGGCCAAAAGCGCCACGCTCCCCAGCACAGACAGAAAACGCTCGCGAAACTGCCGCGCATCGCCGGCCACCCTCGCCATGTAGGGCAGCAACACCGAGGCAATCGGCCCACAGGTCACCTGGAACAGCACGTCGAAAATACGCACCGCCAGGGCATATACCCCCAAAGTGGCGGCGCCAAACACCGCGCCAATCAGCACTTGGTCGAGCCGAACCATGATCGCTTCCAGCAACTGCGTACCCAACTGATGCCGCGCCTGACCCCACACGGGCCGAACCGCCTCCAGGCACACACGCCACAAGCCCCAGCCCAACGGGCGCCAGCCGGCCGCCCACCACACCGTCACCAAGCCGGTCAGCGCATTGGCCACATGCATCACCACCAGGGCCAACACCCCCTGGCCGGCATGGGCCATGCCCACCCCAATACAGCCCCCCACCAAAGTGGCCAAGGTATTGCGCAGGGCAATCGACTTGTGCTGCAACTGGCGCGACAGCAAAGCATGCGGCACCAAGCCGGCCGCGTTCAACCAGCTCGCCGCCACCACACCCCACAAGGCCCATTGCAGGCGCGGCTCGTCATACCCCTGCGCGGCCAAGCCAGACACAGCCACAATAGCCAAACCGCTGAGCGTAGCCAACAGCATCTGCAGCCATAGCACGCCACTGAAAAAGGGCTGGTCGCCTGCGTCCTGATGCCGCATCACCTGCGACGACAGACCAAAATCGATCAGCGCATCGGCAAACACACTCACGGCCAAGGCCATGGCCATCACGCCCAACTCGGCAGGCGACAGCGCACGCGCAATCAACATGAAAAACAGGAACGACATCCCGCGCGTTCCCAGGCTGCCGGCCATCGCCCAAAGCGAAGCCGACTTGGCCGAGCCCCCGGCCTGATCAGAACTCATGCATCACACCACCACAGGCCACCGGAATCAGGCCTCACCCGCATTTCACTCTAGCACCCACACCCGCCAGGTTGGTGCCGTCCATACAACTGATCACCCCCAACCACAACGAACTTTCAAATAAATCTGCTATACCTTGACGATTAGCTCGACAGAAGTCGGGATCAACTGCCTCAGGAGCAAGTCAATGAGCAAAAAAGTCGCCCTGATTACCGGCGTCACAGGTCAGGACGGGTCTTATCTAGCTGAATTTCTGTTGAACAAAGGCTACGAGGTGCATGGCATCAAGCGCCGCTCCAGCCTGTTCAACACAGACCGCATTGACCACCTCTACCAAGATCCGCACGTCGACAACCGCAACTTCGTGCTGCACTACGGCGACCTGACCGATTCCACCAGCCTGGTGCGCATCGTTCAGAAAGTGCAACCCGACGAAATCTACAACCTCGCGGCCCAATCGCATGTGGCCGTGAGCTTCGAAGAGCCCGAATACACCGCCAACGCCGACGGCATTGGTGCCCTGCGCCTGCTCGAAGCCATCCGAATTCTGGGTCTGGAGAAAAAGACCAAGTTCTACCAAGCCTCCACCTCCGAGCTGTACGGCCTGGTTCAGGAAATTCCCCAGAAGGAAACCACCCCCTTCTACCCCCGCAGCCCCTACGCTGTGGCCAAAATGTATGCCTACTGGATCACGGTGAACTACCGCGAGGCCTACGGCATCTACGCCTGTAACGGCGTGCTGTTCAACCACGAAAGCCCCGTGCGTGGCGAAACCTTCGTCACCCGCAAAATCACCCGCGCCATCAGCCGCATCGCCCTGGGCCTGCAAGACTGTTTGTACCTGGGCAATATGAGCGCCCTGCGTGACTGGGGCCACGCCAAAGACTACGTCGAAATGCAATGGCTGATGCTCCAACAAGAGCAAGCCGAAGACTTCGTGATCGCCACTGGTGTGCAGTTCAGCGTGCGTCAGTTCGTCGAATTTGCTGCCAAAGAGCTGGGTGTCACCCTGGCCTTTGAAGGTGAAGCCGAGGCTGAAGTGGCACGCGTGGTGAAGGTCGAGCCCGTGAACGGCGAAATGCTCGCGAAGTGCAAGGTTGGCGACGTGATCGTGCGCGTCGACCCACGCTACTACCGCCCGACTGAAGTGGAAACCCTGCTGGGTGACCCCACCAAGGCACGTGAGAAGCTGGGCTGGACCCCCAAAATCTCGCTGGCCGAGTTGGTCAGTGAAATGGTTCAAAGCGACTACACCGCCGCCAAACGCGACAGCTTGGTCAAGCTGGCCGGATTCCAAGCTTATGACCACCACGAGTAACTCACTCACCAACGCCAACGGCAGCAACTGGGGCCCCGTCAGACTCGACACACTGGCTCTGTTTGCTGCGTTGTTCGCGTTTTATGCACCCACCGTCATCGGGCTACTCTCCAATGGCGATGCCGCACTCTGGAGTAAGGGCGAACACAGCCATGGTCCGATCATGGCTGCCGTCGCCTCTTGGCTCATGGTCGTGCGATGGCGGGAGTATCTCGCACAGCCCATCTGCCAGGAACCCGCGCGCGGCCAATGGCTTGCCTGGCCAGCGTTTGCCATTGGTGCTGCCTTGTTCATTGCAGGCCGCGCATTGGGAATCATCTACGCTGAAGTCGGTTCATTCCTCTTCATGCTGTCAGGTGTGCTCTTGGTGCTGGGCGGAACCGCGCTGCTCAATCACCTGAAGTTTCCCGTTTTCTTCTATTTCTTCATGATTCCGCTGCCTGGGTTCATCGTTGACCCCATCAGCCAGTTCATCAAGCTTCACATCTCGATCGCTGTCAGCGAAATCTTGTGGAAAGTGGGCTACCCCATCACCCACACCGGCGTCATCTTGCAAATTGGGCAATATCAGCTGTTGGTCGCAGATGCATGCGCGGGCATGAGAACCCTGTTCATGCTCGAAGCCATGGGCATTCTCTACATCAACATTGCCAAATTCGCCTCTTGGTTTAGAAACCTGACACTGGCGCTGTTGATCATCCCCATCTCGTTCATGGCCAACATGATTCGAGTCATGGCGCTCGCCCTGATCACCTATCACTTCGGCGATGAAGTGGGTCAAGGGTTCTTGCATGGCTTCGCTGGGATTTTCCTTTTCGTAGTTGCTCTGCTGATCATCCTCACGATTGATGCTGGGCTGAAGAAGCTCTCGATCAAGCTATTTG
>CAYVOP010000010.1:0-39933 GCA_964453105.1 uncultured Aquabacterium sp.
GTGTAGGACATGCCGGGCTTGCCGGGCACAAGCTTGGAAATGCCGTCGCAGAAGGTGTAGCTCATGTCCATGACCCGGCCCACGTCGCGGATCGCAGCCTTGGCCGCCATCGTGCCGAAAGTGGCAATCTGGCTCACAGCATTTTTGCCGTACTTGTCCTTGACATAGTCAATCACCCGGTCGCGGTTGGACTGGCAGAAATCGATGTCGAAGTCAGGCATCGACACGCGCTCGGGGTTCAGGAAGCGCTCGAACAGCAGGTTGTATTTCAGCGGGTCGAGGTCGGTGATCTTGAGTGCATAGGCCACGAGCGAGCCGGCACCAGAGCCCCGACCCGGGCCCACGGGACAACCGTTGTTCTTGGCCCAGTTGATGAAGTCCTGCACGATCAGAAAATAGCCGGGGAAGCCCATGTTCAAGATCGTGTTGATCTCGAAGTCCAGGCGCTCCACGTACTGCGGGCGCATGGCGTTGCGCTCGGCCTCATCGGGGAACAGGTGAAGCAGACGTTCTTCCAAGCCTTGGTGCGACAGTTCCCGGAAGAAGGCATCCATGGGCTGCGGCTTGCCGTCGGGCATGATCGGCGTGGGAAAGTCTGGCAGTTGCGGTTTGCCCAGCACCAAGGTCAGCGAGCAGCGGCGGGCAATGGCCACCGTGTTGGCCAGGGCAGAGGGAATGTCGGCAAACAGCGCCTCCATCTGCGCGGTGGTCTTGAAGTACTGCTCTTTGGTGAAGCGCTTGATGCGGCGCGGATTGCCCAGGGTTTCGCCTTCGGCAATGCAGACACGCGCTTCGTGCGCCTCGAAATCATCAGGCGTTTGAAACTGAATGGGGTGCGTGGCCACCACCGGCAAACCCAGCTTGGCAGCCAAAGGCACGGCGCCACGAATGTGGGTTTCGTTGGTCGCATGGCCTGCGCGTTGCAACTCGATGTAGAAGCGCCCGGGAAAGGTGTCCGCCAGTTTGCGGGCCCAGGCTTCGGCCTTGGCCTCGTCGCCATTCAGAATGGCTTGCCCCACGGGCCCCAAGTCGGCACCCGACAGGCAAATCAGCCCGGTGTTGTTCTCAGCCAGCGAAGCCCAATGCACCCAGGCATGGGTGCGCTGGCCTGGCGCCGTCCAGGCTTCGCCCAGCAGTTCGCACAAGCGCAAATAGCCTTGCTTGTTTTGAATCAGCAGCAGCAAACGCACGGGGGGCTTGCCAGCCTCTTCCGGCTCCAGCCAGACGTCGGCCCCCACGATGGGCTGCACCCCCTTCTTGCGCGCCCCCGAATACAGCTTCACGGCTCCGAACAGATTGCTCAGGTCGGTCACAGCCACAGCGGGCTGGTTGTCCTTGGCGGCCGCCTTGATCAGATCATCAATGCGAACGGTGCCGTCAACAACGGAAAACTCGGTGTGGGAGCGCAGGTGTACGAATGCCATGCCCGCATTGTAAGAAGAAGGGCACGCCGCGCAGTTGGCGCCATCGATCGGGTCGCAGTTGCTTTAGCGCGAGGAACGCCCCTCGCCCAACAGCTTGATCAAGCCAATGTAGGGCAAGGTGTTGGTGCGCACCACCTTATCCAGCGGGGTTTGGAAACCGTCTTGCATCCAGCGTGTGGCCAGCAAGATATTGAGCCCCACCATGCCATCAGACAGCAGGGCCAGATCCACCTCTTGCACCATATCGGGGTGCACCATGGCCATCAGTCGCTGGCGCACCAAGTTGCCGTAGTCACGCGCCGTGCTGCCGCTCAACCGTGTCACTTCGCTGTTGATGCCCAAGGCATCCACCAGCATGATCTGCCCTCGGCGTGGGTCTTCTCGAATGAACTCCAGAAACACACGCAACGACGATTCGACCAGTTCCACCGGCTGGCGGTCGTCAGCATCAAATACCCGCAAGGTGCGATCCATCAATTGCTGGCGCATTTCCCCGTACACCACAATGAACAGGTCAGACAGGGTTTTGAACGACTCGTAAAAATACCGCTCGGTCAAATGGGCCGCCACGCATACTTCACGTACGGTGGATGCGTGAAACCCTTTGGTACCGAACACATCCATCGCGCCCTCGATCAATTTCGCACGGCGCTGGCGCTGGCGTTCTTCCGGCAGCACACCGCCGTAGCGACGACGGCTGAGCATGGGTTCTGGGGCTGATGAGGTCATAGGGATCGCTATATTGACACGAACGATTGTCACAGCTATTGTGACAACAATCATTGTCAAAAATCAAGCAGTTCTGCCCATGAGCATTCAGGCAACACTCACCAACTGGCTCTTGCGTTTCACCTTCAAACGCGAGTGCCGCGGCACCATCAACGTTCCCCGAGCGCGCGGGCTGGTCAACAAAATGGCCAAACGCAATCCACCGGTTCCCAAGGAGGTAACCCATCAGCCGGTGCCCGCGCAACCAGCCCAAGGCTTGTGTGCGGCCGAATGGCTCAAAGTGGCCGCACCACAAACCACCATTGTTTACTTCCATGGTGGTGGCTACTTCTTCTGCGGCCTCGAAACCCACCGCCCCGTGTGCGCCTATCTGGCCAAACATGGGCAAGCTCAGGTGCTATCGGTCGATTACCGACTGGCCCCCGAACACGTTTTCCCCTCGGCTTTGGACGACACGCTGGCGTGGTGGGAAGCCCTGCTGGCTCAGGGCGTCGACCCACGCAATGTCGTTTTCGGCGGCGACTCGGCTGGCGGTGGTCTGACCTTGGCTACGCTGGTCGCCATTCGCGACAAGGGCCTGCCCCAGCCAGCTGGCGCGTTTCTCTTCTCTCCCTGGACCGACCTGAGCTGCTCTGGCGAAACCATGCGCACCCAGGCCAAGGCCGACGCCATGTTCGAACCCCAGGCTCTGCCCCAGGCGGCCGCGTTTTATCTGGCGGGTCAGCCCGCCAACACACCGCTGGCGTCCCCCTTGTTTGCCGACCTCCGCGGACTGCCGCCGCTCATGTTCCATGCCAGCGAGCACGAAATCTTGCTCGATGACTCGCGCCGCACCCATGCCAAGGCACAGCAACAAGGCGTGCGAAGCGAACTGCACCTGAAGGCCCGCATGCCCCATGTGTGGCCCACCATGGTGCTGCTGCCTGAAGCACGCGATTCACTCAAGCAAACACTGGCCTTCATCACCCGCGTCACTCAACGCCCAACCTGAGCCCTTGCGCTGCAAAAAGCACGGCATGATGCGCGCATGAATTGGATCAAACGCATCTGGTGGGCGCTGATTGCCCTGGGGTTCATGACAGCCGGGGGCGTCTGGGCCACCTGGCAGCCCGACAAACAACTGGGAGAGCTGGCCGTGCGCTGGGCCCCCGAACCGTCCACCTTTCTGGAGCTGGACGGCATGCAGGTGCATGTGCGAGACACCGGACCGCGCAACGACCCCACCCCCATCGTGCTGATCCACGGCATGGCGTCCAGCCTGCACACCTGGGAAGACTGGCAAGTCGACCTGCAAAAAAAGCGCCGCGTCATTTCATTTGACCTGCCAGGATTCGGCCTGACCGGCCCCAGCCCGCAAAGCGACTACCGCATCGATTCCTACACGCGCTTTCTTTTGCGCTTGCTGGATGCTCTCGGCGTGCAACGGGTCATGCTGGTTGGCAACGCCCTGGGCGGCGAAATTGCCTGGCAAACCACGGTACTGGCGCCAGAACGGGTGAGCAAACTCGTGCTGATCAACTCCGACGGCTACACACAATCAGCCCTGTCGATGCCCCTGGCCTTCCAGATGGCCGGCGCCCGTGGCTGGCGCTGGGTGGCCGAGCGCATCATGCCCAAGGCTGTGGTTGCGTCCAGTGTGCGCAGTGTGTACGGAGACCCCAGCAAAGTCACGGCAGACAAAATTGAACGCTACTACCAACTCAACTTGCGCGTAGGCAATCGCAAGGCCTTGTTTCTGCGCATGGACCAGGCTCAGTTTGGCTACAGCGCCAACTTGATTCGCCGCATCCAGCAACCCACACTGGTCTTGTGGGGCGACAAGGACAAGATGAACTCGCCAGAACATGCCGAGTACTTCTGCCGCGACATCGTTCGCTGCAAGCTGGTCAGACTGCCTGAGCTGGGTCACATCCCCCAGGAAGAAGATCCCGTGGGTACTTTGGCTGCCTCACGCGCCTTTCTGGCCCGTTAAAAAATAACCGACCCAAACAAGTCGGCACCCCATAAACCCGCTACCCTTGGACCATGTTCAGTTATCGACACGGCTTTCACGCGGGCAACCACGCCGATGTGCTCAAGCATATGGTGGTGGTGCAATTGCTCGAGCACCTGCTGCAAAAAGACAAACCCTTCTGGGTGGTAGACACCCACGCAGGCGGCGGGCTGTATG
This sequence comes from uncultured Aquabacterium sp., assembly GCA_964453105.1. GTDB lineage: Bacteria > Pseudomonadota > Gammaproteobacteria > Burkholderiales > Burkholderiaceae_C > Aquabacterium. The sequence goes on from CAYVOP010000010.1 coordinate 4,324, forward strand.
ACCTGACCAGCGGCTACGCCACCAAGAGCGGCGAGTCGTTAGAAGGCATTCATGCCCTTTGGCCCTTGCGCGCCAAGGCCAGTACCCCGACCATCGTCAAGTCTTACCTGGACCAGGTTCAGGCCGTCAACGACAAAGACACGCTGCACTGGTACCCCGGCTCGCCGCAAATCGCAGCGCAGATGATGCGCGAAGGCGACCACCTGCGCCTGTTCGAATTGCACCCCAGCGAAATCAAACTACTGGAAGGGCATTTCGCCTCAGTGCGCCGTGGCGTCAGCATTCAACAAGCCGACGGTTTTCTGGGTCTCAAGGGCTGCCTGCCCCCGCCCCCCCGACGTGGCTTGGTCCACATCGACCCACCGTACGAAATCAAAGACGACTACCGTCGCGTGCTGCAAACCCTGCGCGAGTCGGTCCAGCGCTTTGCCACGGGCACCTACGCCATTTGGTACCCCGAAGTGGCGCGTCGCGAGTCACAGCAGTTCCCCGGACAACTCAAGCGGCTGGCCGCCGAAATGCCCAAGGTCGACTGGCTGCACGCCACACTGCGTGTCAAAGGCGCCGCCCGCGATGGCATGGGTCTATTTGGCAGCGGCATGTTCATCATCAACCCCCCCTGGACGCTCTACGACCGCCTGGCCGAAGCGCTGCCCTGGCTGGTTGAAACCATCGGCATCGACGAACACGCCGCCTACACGCTCGAAGCGCAGCAAAGCTGACCCCCGATCGGTCAGAGGAAACACACCGAGGGTCAAGCCGCCAGGTCAAACACCAGCACCTCGGCCTGACGCCCCTGATCGATCACCAAGCGGGCCTCGTCCTGCAGGAACGCGGCGTCACCGGCCTGCAAGGTCTCGCCATTGACCCGCACCTCGCCCCGCGCCACGTGCACATAGCCTTTGCGGAAGGGGTTGAGGTCGATTTCCGAACGCTCGTCGCCATCAAACAGCCCCACGCTCAAGTGCGCATCGGCCCCGATGGTGACAGACCCCTCCTTGCCGTCTGGTGAGGCCACCAAACGCAGACGACCGCGCTTGTCCTGCTCATCAAAGTGTTTTTGCTCGTAGCCGGGCTTGCCACCGGTCGCGGTGGGCAAGATCCAGATCTGCAGCAAATGCGTGGGCTTGTACAGGTCATGATTGAACTCGCTGTGCAAAATGCCTTTGCCCGCACTCATGCGCTGCACATCGCCCAGCAGAATCGTGGCGCCATTGCCCAGGCTGTCCTTGTGCGCCAAGGCGCCCTCCAGCACATAGGTCACGATTTCCATGTCGCGATGGCCGTGCATGCCAAACCCCCGCCCCGGCGCGATCACGTCATCGTTGATCACCCGCAGAGGGCCAAACCCCATGAACGCCGGGTCGTGATACTCGGAAAACGAAAAGCTGTGAAAGGTCTGGAGCCACCCGTAATCAAAGTAGCCACGTTCGCTTGATCGACGCAGGGTCAGCATGATCCATCTCCTTGTCTCGCTCGGCTCCAACATGGCGCCGACATGAGCTCACTGTAGACACCCACACACCCTCTGTGGGCAAGGCAGACTGATGGCATCATTCAACGAATTTGAACGCCCAGGGTTCGCATGACCGACCGCCATCACGTCCTCACCCCCGAAGCGCTGCTGATGATGGACACCATCGACCGCGCAGGCAGCTTTGCCGCCGCCGCCCGCGAACTGGGCAAAGTCCCTTCCGCCCTGACCTACAGCGTGCGTCAGCTGGAAGACGCACTCGACGTGCTGCTGTTCGACCGCCGTTCGCGCCAGGCCCAGCTCACCGCCGCAGGCGAGGAACTGTTGCGTGAAGGCCGCCTGCTGCTTCAGCAAATGGATGCCGTGGCCAACCGCGTCAAGCGCGTGGCCTCGGGTTGGGAGGCCGAACTCACCGTCACATTGGACAAGGCTGTGGCCCCCAAAGCCCTGTTCGACCTCATTGAAGCCTTCTACGAACTACAGCCCCCCACCCGCCTGAAAATGCGCAGTGAAGTGCTGACCGGCACCTGGGAAACGCTGGTGTCCGGGCAAGCCGATCTGGCCATCGGCGTGCCCGGCGACCGACTGGGCCAACCTGGCATTCGGGTCGAACCTTTGGGCGAGATCGAGTTCATCTTGTGTGTGGCCCCCCACCACCCACTGGCCAAGGCATCGGAACCGCTGGACCCCTGTGAATTGGCCCGACACCGCATCGTGGCCGTGGCCGACACCGCCAAGGGGCTAGAGCCCACCACTGTGGGTATCCTGCCCGGCCAGGACGTGCTGACCGTGCCCACCATGGCCGCCAAACTGGAAGCCCTGCTGCGCGGCATCGGCTGCGGTTTTCTCCCCAAAGCGATGGTGGAAGACCACCTGTCCGCAGGCCGACTGATTCACAAGCAAGTCGATCACCCAGCCAGACGTTCGCCCATCCACTACGCTTGGCGGCAACCCTCTGGCCCTGCAGGACATGCTCTGACATGGTGGCTCAAACAGCTGGAAAGCCCCACCACCCGGCGCGCCCTGCTCGACATGCACGACGGCCTGGTGCTTTGATGCCACCTCGTCCCTACATCGGTCGCTTTGCGCCCTCCCCCACCGGGCCATTGCACGCAGGTTCACTGGTGGCCGCCCTGGCCAGTTGGCTCGATGCGCGTGCGCACCAAGGCATCTGGCTGGTTCGCATCGAAGATGTGGATACGCCGCGCTGCATCGCAGGCGCCGACCACACCATTCTTCAGCAACTCGCCGCCTGTGGCCTGCTCGCTGACGGCCCCATCGTCTACCAAAGTCAGCGCAGTGCCTTGTACCAACGCGCGCTCGACCAATTGATCGCGCAAGGCGATGCCTACCCCTGTGCCTGCACACGCGCCGACATTGCGCAAGCCAATGCCGCACGCGGACTCGCCCGCCACCGCCACGGCGACCTGATCTACCCAGGCACCTGCCGGCCTGAGAACCGCGGCCTGGCTGGGCACTCGGCCCGCGCCTGGCGCATGCGGGTGCCCGATGGACCAGACAGCGAGCTCCACTGGACAGACGACCGCCTGGGCCCGCAAAGCCAGCGCCTGGACGAAGCCGTGGGCGACTTTGTCATCCGCCGAGCCGACGGGCTGTGGGCTTACCAACTTGCCGTGGTGGTCGACGACGGCGAACAAGGCATCACCCACATCGTGCGAGGAGAAGACCTGGCCGACAACACCCCGCGCCAGATCTGGTTGCAACAACGTCTGGGCCTACCCCGCCCACACTATCGACACACCCCGCTGGTCTTAGGCCCCAGCGGCGAAAAGCTATCCAAACAAAATGGCGCTGCGCCCCTTGATCTGGCCTCGCCACTGAAATGCCTGCAACAAGCCGGCCTGGCTCTGGGCATCCAGATGGCCACCCCCTCTTGCGAAACAATTGCCCCGGAAAACTGGTTGGCAAAAGCCATTCCCATATGGCGGAATATCAGCACACCGTCGCCCGTTAGCCCCCCATAAGCAAGGGGTAAAAGCGATCCCATGCCAGGAGACATTCCTGCAACAATCTCACACATGGACGCCCCATGCGTCCGACTCGACACAGGAAGTACACCATGCTGTTCCGCAAACTGATCGTTGCCGCCGCCACCAGCTTCGCTGCCTTGGCCGCCGTTGCCGCCCCGGTCATCACTCCGGCCTACACCACCACTGGCATCAACGTGCTGGGCGAAGTCAATGCTTCCGAGTACACCTTGGACATGACCTTCAAGCTGGACGACCTGAGCGGCTGGCGCAAACTGGTTGACTTCAACAACCGCGCCGATGACATGGGTCTGTACGTCTACTGGGACCAACTGGCTTTCGCCACCACTCCCGATGACTTGGTCTGGGGCTCCGGCACCTCTGGCACTGGCGTCGGCACCCGCCTGACCCTGACCCGTGACAACGCCGGTTTGGTCTCGGCCTACATCAACGGCGCCTTCCAACTGAGTTTCAACGACGTGTCCAATGTGGCCGTTTTCGGCTCCACTGGTGGCCAGACCTCTGCCTGGATCCTGGCTGACGACGTTCAGTTCAACTCCCGCGAACAGGCCTCCGGCACCCTGACCTCGTTCAAGGTGTACGACCACGCCCTGTCGGCCAACGAAATCGCTGCCGTTCCCGAGCCCGAAAGCATGGCTCTGGCGGCCGCTGGCCTGATGACTGCCCTGACCCTGAGCCGTCGCCGCCAGAACAAGGCCTGATTCCTGTCAGCCTGTTCACACCAAAACGCCTCGGCTCACACCGAGGCGTTTTTGTTTCAGGGGTCAGCCAGATCTCAGCCCCGCTCCACCACCACGAAATGCTTGCGCACGGGCTGCAGCACTTCAAACGCGCCCTGAAAGCCACTGGGGATCACGGCCCCCTGCCCAGCGCTCACCTCAGTCCAGCTGCCATCCAGGGCATGTAAGCGAACCCGCCCCTCCAAAACGAAGAAGTACTCTTCCTTGCCGTTCGGAAAGGCAATGCGCCAGCGCCCCACCGCACAAGACCAGATACCTGCCGTCATCACCCCATCGGCTGACTCATACAAGATCCAGGTTTCCCGCGTAGGGCATCCCTCCTCGCGACGATCTTCTCGGGGGTAATCAATCGACCCCGCCCCCTCGGGTTGCACCATGGGCACAATCGCAGTCAGGGTCATGGCATCACCAAAAAGTGTTGGCGGTAATAGGCCAGCTCGTCGATGGACTCTTGAATGTCCGCCATCGCCGTGTGTTTTTGCGCCTTCTTGAACCCTTCGACCAGACCCGGGCGCCAGCGACGGGCCAACTCTTTGAGCGTGCTCACATCCAGGTTTCGGTAGTGGAAAAACGCTTCCAACTCCGGCATGTAATTGGCAAGGAAACGCCGATCCTGACAGATTGAATTGCCGCACATCGGCGATTTCTTCGCACCAACATACTGTTTCAAAAACGCGATCACCGCCTGACTCGCTTGGGCCTCATCCACCGTCGACGCTTTCACACGATCGATCAAACCACTCTTGCCATGCGTTCCCTTGTTCCAGGCGTCCATGGCGTTGAGCGCCTCGTCTGGCTGGTGAATGGCAAACACCGGGCCCTCCACCCGAATCGACAAATCAGGGCTGGTCACCACCACCCCGATTTCAATGATGCGGTCAGTCTGCGGCTTCAACCCCGTCATCTCTAGATCGATCCAGATCAGATTGAGGTCATTGCGGGTCAAAGTGGGGGGCGTTGGCTCGGAGGCTGGCGCGGTGGCGTTGGGCTCGCTCATCGAAAAGGTCTTCATCAAGATCAGTAGGAACCGGCAGGATTGTGGAGCAACTCTTACACTTGCGGCCATGCATGCATTGACCTTGACCCTGGTATTTGCCGCTTTTGTCGCGGCCTCCCTGCTCACCAAGCTTTGGCTCGACAGCCGCCAGATTCGCCACGTGGCCGGCCACCGGGCTCATGTGCCCCCGGCGTTTGCCGACGAAATCTCGCTGGAACAGCACCAACGTGCCGCCGCCTACACCCTAGACAAGCTTCGCTTCGGCCTGATTTCCGGCGCCATCGGAACGGCCCTGCTGATTGGCTGGACCCTGCTGGGCGGACTGCATGCGCTCAACGAACTCGTCCGAGGCCTCGTCCAATCCCATTGGGGTGCCTTGCCCTACCAACTCGCGCTGCTGGGCGCTTTCACCTTCATCAGTGGCCTGATCGACTTGCCCCTGAGCGCCTGGTCCACCTTTCGCATTGAACAAAAGCACGGATTCAACCGCATGAGCTGGAGCATGTGGCTAGGCGATCTGGTCAAGCAAACCCTGGTGGGCGTGATTCTGGGAGCGCCCATTGCCGCGCTCATCTTGTGGCTGATGGGCGCCGCCGGACAACAATGGTGGCTGTGGGCCTGGGTAGCCTGGGTCAGCTTCAGCCTGCTGCTGATGGTGATCTTCCCCATCTTCATCGCCCCCTTGTTCAACAAGTTCGAACCCCTGCAAGACGAACACCTGGCGCAACGCGTCACCAGCCTGATGGACCGCTGTGGCTTCAGGGCCAAGGGCCTGTTCGTGATGGATGGCAGCCGCCGCTCCGCCCATGCCAACGCCTATTTCACCGGACTGGGCGCATCCAAGCGAGTGGTGTTCTTTGACACCTTGCTCAAGAAGCTCTCCCACGGCGAGGTCGAAGCCGTGCTGGCTCACGAGTTAGGCCACTTCAAGCACAAGCACGTGCTCAAGCGCATGGTCATGATGTTCGCCATGAGCTTGGCCGGCTTCGCCCTGCTGGGCTGGCTGTCTCGCCAAGTCTGGTTCTACCAGGGCCTGGGCGTGAACCCCAACCTGAGCGCCCCCAACGACGCGCTGGCATTGCTGCTGTTCATGCTGGCCCTGCCCTCGTTCCTGTTCTTTGTGTCACCCATCTTTGCCTACTTCTCGCGCCGCGACGAATACCAGGCCGATGCCTACGCTTGCCAACAAGCCGCGCGCGAAGATCTGGCCAACGCCCTCATCAAGCTCTACAAAGACAACTCAGCCACGCTGACGCCCGACCCCGTCTACGTGCGCTTCCATTACTCGCACCCCCCCGCTTCAGAGCGCCTGGCCGCCATGGCCGCGTTGTGAACCCGCTCCGCACATGAAACGACAACAACGCACCGCACCCGGCGGCAAGGCACACCAAGCTCAAGCAGAACTGGAAACCGGACTCGTGGTCTCCACGCACGGACGTCACTGCGTGGTGGAACAACCTGATGGGCGCCGCTTGATCTGCCATCCACGCGGCAAGAAAAGCGAAGTGGTCGTCGGCGACCACGTGACCTGGCACCTCACGCAAGAACAGGCCGACGAGGGCATCATCGTCAAGATCGACGACCGCCAGAACCTGCTTTACCGGCAAGACGAGTGGCGCAGCAAATCGTTTGCAGCCAATCTCGACCTGTTGTTGATGTGGATTGCGGTAGAACCCGTCTTCAGCGAGGCCCAACTCACCCGGGCCCTCATTGCAGCCGAGTCCGCCGGCATTCGGGTCTGCATCGTGCTCAACAAAATTGATCTACCCGGGGCAGACACCGCCCGCCAGCGTCTGGCCCCCTACCGAGCCATGGGCTACGAGGTGCTCGAACTGTCCCTGAAAGGGGCGCAGGACGAAGCCAAGCAGTTGGTTCTGCCACGCATGGAAGGCAAAGCCACCTTGGTTCTGGGCCCATCCGGCGCCGGCAAAAGCACCCTCATCAACACCCTGGCCCCCCATGCCCGCGCCGAAGTAGGCGAAATCTCGCAGGCACTGAATTCTGGCCGCCACACCACCACCTCCAGCCAATGGTATTGGGTCGAAGAAGGCCTCAGCGGTGAATCCGACCGCCGCACCGGCGTGATCGACTCGCCGGGCTTTCAGGAGTTCGGCCTGCACCACATCCCCCCCACGGACCTCCCCAAGTTAATGCCCGACTTAGGCCGCCACCTGGGCGAATGCCGCTTCAACAACTGCACCCACCGCCAGGAACCCGGCTGCGCCGTCAAAGCTGCGGCCGAACGCGGCGAAATCAGCGCCATGCGCATGAGCCTGTACACCGCCTTGTTCGACGAACTCAGCCAGACCCGTTGGTAAACCACCATGCAAGACACCCTCAGCAACCTGTCGCCCACCTTGGCCGCCTTCTCTAATGGCCAACTCAGCTTGACCGACCTGGCCAGCCAGTGGCGGCAAGCCGCGCAGGCACACCAACCCGCCCTTCCCGCTCGGTACCAGGAGGTGCTGGAGCGTGTGCTGTCTCAATTGGAATCCAGCGCCCTGTTCACCGAAGAAAGCTGCTCTTTCAGCCAGGGCGACATGGTCGCCGCACTGGGCGACTGGCTCCAAAGAGCCTGCGCTCTATCGAATAACGCATAAGCTTCCGTCCGAAATCACCCCCTATTCAAAGGGGGTGTACTCCTCTATTTGGGTTGGACGTCAAGGCATTGCTCAGCTAAATTGTGCAGCGCAATATTTCTAAACCAACAGGAGTAATTTCATGAAATCGACGATCGTTCGCATGTCGGTCCTGGCCGCCCTGTGCGCCGCCGCTTCCGCCAATGCTGCCTTGATTGACCTGGGCCCTGCCTCGTTCACCCCGCTGGCCAGCAAGATCACTTTTGACGAAGTCGCACTGGGCACCAACAACCCCGTGTTCAACTTCACCGGCCTGGAAGGCCTGGGCGACATCACCGTGTCGTTTGCTGGCGCCTTCCTGGGCCAGACCGTGACCGGCAGCGGTGTCAAGACCCTGACTGGCGCCCCCTCTGGCCCCCTGACTCTGGACACCTCGGTGATCGTCAAGACCGTCACTGACGGTGCTCCTGGCGCCACCTCGCCCACACTGAGCGGCCAACCCACCTTCAACGGCCCCATCTCGGTGCTGTTCAGCAAGCCTGTGGCCGCAGTCGGCCTGAAGGGTGGCTACTTCAACGCCATCGGCGGCACCTCGATCCAGGCCTTCAAGGCTGACGGCACCATCCTGGGCGCCATCACCAACTCGACCCTGGGCTTCGAGTTCTACGGTCTGGCTGAATCCACTGGCCAAAACCTGATCTCGGGCATCTCGTTCTACATCACAGGCAACGAACCTGCTGGCTTCGAAATCGACGACCTGACCTTCGGCAGCAAGGCCGCGGTCAACATCCCCGCCGTGCCCGAACCAAGCTCTGTGGCCCTGGTGCTGGCCGGTGCCGGCATTGTGGCAACCCGCCTGCGCAAGAAAAAGCAAGCCTGATTCCCACAGGCGCAACTGGGGTCGACTCCGTCGGCCCCAAACAAAAAAACCACCCTTCGGGGTGGTTTTTTTATGGTGCTCAGATCGATCAACCGATCAGATTGGCCAACGACAACAGCGCCAACAACATCATCCACAACACCACCGAGCGCCAAATCAAGGCCACCACGCTGCGCAAATGCTCCATTTGAGGCGCCACCCCCGCCGTGCTGCCCACCGCGTCAATGACCTCCGAATCTTCCCCCTGCGAGAAGGTACGGCTCATGTCGCCCTGCTGCTCCGCCACACTGGGCGCAGCCTGCCCCCCCAAGCGCACGCCTAGAGCCCCAGAAGCGGCAGCCAAAATCGTTCCCTCATTCGGCCGGGCCCACAAGGTGGCATGACGCCGCCAGGTCTCCACAGCATCTTCAAAATTGCCCACCACCGCAAAGCCAAATGCCGTCAGGCGCGAAGGCACGTGGTCAAGCCAGCCAAACAGCCGTGTCGAAAAGTCCATCAGACGATCGTGCGTCTGCGTGCCGGTGACATGGCTCTTGTAAGACCAGTAGCGACTGGTGAACTCAGCCATGCGGTACAGCACCGCCCCAGCAGGCCCCAAACCCAGGGTCGACAGCGCCACGAACCAAAAGAACACGCCAAACACATGGCGGTGGGCCGCTAGCAGGGAATACTCCAGCACATGGCGCAGCAGTTCCGTGCGCGGCAGATCGGTGGCATCCACATGTTGCCAGCGCGCCAGCAGCTCACGGGCACGCTCTTCCCGGCCCTCTTCCAGTGCATCGCGGATGTCGGTGAAATGGTGGCTGAACTGCCGAAAGCCCAGAGTGAAGTACAGCACCGTCACGTCCAGCACCAAGGCCAATACCGTGCTGTAGCGATTGACCACCATGTAGGCAACGGCCAACACCGCCGCAGGCGCCACCACCGTGATCGCCCACACCACGCGGGCATGCACATCGGCCCCCGCATCGAAATTGCGCCCAGCCCAGCGCACCCAGCCCGACAGGACATGGTGAAACACATTGCGTGGCGAGAGAGGCTTGAGCTGTTCGATCATCAAGGCGAACAGCACGGCAAAAAAGCTCATGCGCAGATCATAGCGGGAGCATGGACCGCCTCGTCATGAAACCGGTGCGATGGCTCATGCAGACAGGAAGCGGTATAAATTTCGCAACATCGCAGCCGTCGCCCCCCAGATGAAATACTCCCGCGCGAGGTCAGGCGGCGTCCACGGCATGGCCCAAAACTCCACAGAAGGCCCCGAAATGGGCACCGCTCTGCGCTGGTGGTGCCCCGGGTTCATCAGAAAGGCCAATGGCACCTCAAACACCTCGGCCACCTCGCCCGCATCAGGCTGCAGATCGAGGTTCAGCATTTCGTGGGCCCGGGCGCTGATCGCCCCCACCACCGGCGTCACCTCAAAGCCCGAAATGGTTTGATAGGGGGGCAAGGTGCCCAAAATCTGCACACGATCGGGATGCAGACCCACCTCTTCCTGCGCCTCGCGCAGGGCCGTGTGAATGGCATCCACATCCGACGGCTCACTGCGCCCACCGGGAAAGCTGATTTGCCCCGCATGCGCTTTCAGGTGAGGCTGCCGCTGGGTCAGCAGCACCGTGGGCTGGTCTCGCATGACCAAGGGCACCAACACCGAAGCGGCCACCCTCGGGCCATCCGGCACCATGCGGTCGGCCAGCACGTCAGGCTGCCACACGGGGGGCTGCGCAAACCGCTGCACCAAGGCCTGGTGCGTCAAGCGCTCAAGCGGAACCGGAGGCAGATGGTGGTCATGCGCCACCAAGGGCGTCTTTTGGGGATCGAACAAGGCAGACATAGACGCCCAAGATAGCAAAAACCGCCTGGGCTTGCGCAACAGGCGGTTTTTTGGGGAAAAGCACCATGGCTTGATGCCAGGGCCTAAGCCGATGCTTAGGCGAGCTTTTCCTTGATACGTGCGGACTTGCCGGAACGCGAGCGCAGGTAGTACAGCTTGGCGCGACGGACGTCACCGCGACGCTTGACTTCGATCGAAGCGATCAGCGGGCTGTACAGTTGGAATGTACGCTCAACGCCTTCGCCGCTGGAGATCTTGCGGACGATGAAGCTGGAGTTCAGACCGCGGTTACGCTTGGCGATCACAACGCCTTCGTAAGCCTGAACGCGCTTGCGGGTACCTTCCACCACGTTGACGGACACGATCACGGTGTCGCCAGGGGCGAAAGAAGGGATGGTTTTGTTCAGACGAGCAATTTCTTCTTGCTCGAGCTGCTGAATGATGTTCGACATCAAAGGCTCCTAAGTGATCATGCCCGCGCCACGAGGAATGAATTCGGCCGGGTAGAGGATCGGAAAACCGCAGATTATAGCTGCAAGTTAGACAAAAAGTGTTCGTCCTGTTTGGAAAGTTCTCCGCGTGCACGCGCAGCCTCGATCAATTCAGGACGACGACGGGCCGTGATGGCCAGTTGTTGCTCACGGCGCCAGCGCGCAATCTGGGCATGATGCCCCGACATCAAGACAGACGGCACCCCCATTTCCTGCCCTTCAGGCAGGGTCAATACTTCAGGGCGACTGTAATGCGGACAATCGAGCAAACCGTCAGAAAAACTGTCTTGTTCGTGCGAAGCCGCGTCATGCAGCACCCCGGGCTGCAGGCGCGCCACAGCATCCATCAGCGTCAGCGCAGGCAGCTCACCGCCTGACAGGACATAGTCGCCCATGCTGACCTCTTCATCTACATAGGCATCGATGAAGCGCTGGTCTACCCCCTCGTAGCGCCCGCACAAGAGCACCGCGCCAGGCGACTGCGCCAGCGCCTGAACACGCGACTGAGTCAGAGGCCGCCCCGCCGGGCTGAACATGATGACCGGCAAGCGCTCGCCGCCAGCGGCCTGCTGAGCAGCCCGAATGGCCTGCAGTGCGCGCACCAGAGGCTCCACCAGCATGACCATGCCAGGGCCACCCCCAAACGGTCGATCGTCGACACGACGGTAGACGCCTTCTGCGTGGTCGCGCAAAGGCCACAAATGCACATCGACCGCGCGCGATTCAAACGCACGACGGTTCACCCCCACCGCTTGGAACGGGGCGAACAAATCAGGAAACAGGGTGATGACGTCGAAACGAACGGCCACGGCAGGCGCCCGTCAGTAGTCCAGGCCCCAGTCGGCCACGATGCGGCGATCCGCCAAGCTGACTGAATCGATGTAGGCCGACACAAAGGGAATCATGCGCTCGGTGCCGTCCGCCGTTTTCAGGCGCAGCACACAGGTCGGCCCCGTATCGAGCAGGTCGACCACTTCACCCAAGGCTTCATTGGCGCGATTGACCACGGCCAGACCAATCAGATCGATCCAGTAGAACTCGTCGCTGCTGCTGGGCGTCGGAAAGGCGGAGCGAGAAACAAAGACTCGCGCGCCTTTGAGCGATTCGGCTGTGTTGCGGTCTTCGACATCGTCAACGGTGGCGACGATGACATCAGCCTGCTCACGTGCCTGTTTGACCCGCAGCAAGCGAGGCTGACTCAAGCGAGCGGGAGCGCCAGTGACCACCGGGGCCACAGTTGGCTTGGTGATGGCTGGTTTGGTGCCCGAAGGCTTGGCTATCGACGGGCCTGTGGGCTCCGCCGGCCGCACGAACCATTTTTTCGTGCAGAAAAGGGCCTGGGGATCAGATGAAAAAGGCAGGACCTTGATCCCGCCTTTGACACCCCAGGCATCGACGATGCGCCCAACTTCTACCGCGTCTTCTGGCCAGACGACACCGTCTTCCAGGATCAAGGGAGCCGACTGAGCGCGATCAGTCATATCAGGCAGCAGCGGCCTGAGTCTTGGCTTGACGCAGCAGACGGGTCACGGTGTCGGACACTTGCGCGCCGTTGTTCACCCAGTACTCAACGCGGTCCAGCGACAAACGCAGAACTTCAGCCTTACCGGAAGCCATGGGGTTGTAGAAACCCACGCGCTCCAGGAAGCGGCCATCGCGACGGTTGCGCGAGTCAGCGGCGACGATGTTGAAGAATGGGCGCTTCTTAGAGCCACCGCGAGAGAGTCGAATCACGACCATGATGTGTCCTTTGATAGTTTGGCGGCGATCTGTCCTAGGAGACACTCGAGTTCAGACCACCTGGGCTCAGCCTGGGATCGAATCCACGGGCCGATTTGACTGTTTTCCCAATCACTTTTCCGACCCGTTTAGATACATGCTGGCGTGGGAAAGCACTCAGCTCGTGTCGGAAAACCCGCGATTATAGTGCGTTCAAACTCTTTTGTGTAAGTCATCCCGCATGTTGCCCACCTACAAGTCGAAAACCCTTGCAACCTGGGCCGCCCTGCTCGGGGGGCCAGTAGGACTTCACCGCTTTTATTTGTTCGGCCTGACCGATGTATGGGGCTGGCTGCATGCGCTGCCCACCCTACTGGGCCTGTGGGGGGTCAATCGGGCGCTGGAATTGGGTCAGGACGACCCACTCTCATGGGTCCTGATCCCCATTCTGGGCTGCATCGTGGCCTTCACCATGCTGCACGCCATTTTGTACGGGCTCACCCCTGACGAAAAATGGCACGCACGGTTCAACGCCCAACTCCAACCCAACGTCACACCGACGCCCAGCGGCTGGGGCGCCGTCATTGGCGTGGTGCTGGCCTTGATGATTGGGGCCACCGTCTTGATGGCCACCATCGCTTTTTCCGGCCAACGGTATTTCGAATACCAGGTTCAGGAAGGACTCAAACTGAGCCAGTGAATCGCCGCCGCAGCCAGGTGGCACCCCGATCAGGCACGGAACATGAAGTACGCCGCCCCCACCAGGCACAACGCGGCCCAGATGTAATCCAGCTTGAAAGGCTGCCCCAGGTAGAACACGGCAAAGGGCACGAACACGCTCAGGCTGATGACCTCCTGCATGACTTTCAGTTGCCCCACGGTCATGGTCTGCGCCCCCACGCGGTTGGCGGGCACCTGCAGCAAATACTCAAACAAGGCAATGCCCCAACTGGCGAAGGCCGCAAAGAACCAGGGCTTGCTGGCCATGTTTTTCAGGTGCCCGTACCAGGCAAATGTCATGAATACATTTGAAGCCACCAACAACAGGGCCGACTGCATGGGGATGGGTAAAGACTGGATCAAGCTACTCATGTGTTGAGTCTAGCCCCACAAAACGGCCGGCATCGTCGATAATGGCGGATTACCCTAGGCTTGCTACAAGCCTGTTCGTGTTTCCCTCATCCGCCTACCCGCCATGACTCAGCCCAACACGCCCCTCACCTACGACCAAGCCGGTGTCAACTACGACTTGATCGACCCGTTGAAGGTGGCCGCACAACGCGCTGCAGCAGAAACCGGCGCCAACCTGGTCGCCCATGGGTTCAGCGAAATGACGGCATCGCGAGGCGAGTCGGCTTACGTGGCCGATGTGGGTCCGTTCTATCTGGCCTCGATCGTGGAATGCCTGGGCACCAAAACACTGGTGGCCGACGAAATGGCGCAACTGACCGGCAAGAGCTACTACGACAGCATTGCCCAAGACACCATCGCCATGGCCGTCAACGACCTGATCACTGTGGGTGCCACACCGTTGGTGGTTCAGGCCTACTGGGCAGCGGGTGGCTCTGACTGGTTCGGCGACAAGGTGCGTGCCAATGCGCTGGTGGCCGGCTGGAAGAAGGCTTGCGACACCTGCCAAGTGGCCTGGGGTGGTGGCGAAACACCTGCGCTGGCTGGCATCGTGGCCGATGGTCGAGTCGATTTGGCTGCATCGTGCACCGGCATCATCAACCCGAAGAGCCGCTTGTCGGTGGGCGACAAGCTGGGTGCGGGCGATGCCATCGTGCTGTTGGCTTCCAGCGGCATTCATGCCAACGGGCTCTCACTGGCACGCAAACTGGCTGAGCGACTGCCACAAGGCTATCTGACCGACATCGGTAACGGCCAGAGCTATGGCGACGCCCTGCTGGCCCCCACGGTGCTGTACTCGCCCGTGACTGAAGCCCTGGCCAAGGAAGGCATCGTGGCGCACTACTGCGCCAACGTGACCGGGCACGGCTGGCGCAAGCTGCTGCGCCACCCCAAGGCCCTGACCTATCGCATCACAGCCGTGCCAGACAAAACGCCGGTACTGGCTTTCATGCAGAAGGAATGCCAACTGGATGACCACGAGGCCTATGGCACCCTGAACATGGGCGCCGGCTTTGCCCTGTATGTGGCCGCCGAGCATGCCCAACGCGTGGTGGAAGTCTCGGAAAGTCTGGGCATTTCGGCCATGGTCGCCGGGCGCGTGGAGGAAGGCCCCAAACAGGTCATCATTGAGCCACTGAACGTGGTTTACGGCGCAGAAGAGTTGCAGTTGCGCTAAATCAAGGCTCCGTGTAGGGGCTTTCCTAAATTTTCCGCCGTTTACGCCGATTCAACTGACTCAGGGAATCAGGCAACCCTTCCTTTCAAGCCTGAACCAGAGAAGGGCAGGCGGGGATGCAGACAGAGCCAGAAACGCTGGACGGCATCAAAAGCAGGATCCAGAGGTCGATTGACAGATCGGTCAGCGTCACCCTGGCGCTGGCTGTTGTGTCCGGCTTCGCGCTGCTTCTGGCGGTCCTGACCGCCGAGCACCAATCAGACGATCTCAAATGGAGCCGCATGGCATGCGGCCTGGGGGTGAGCCTGGCCGCCCTGGCAAGCATGTATTTGCGCAAGCGATTCGGCTCACGGGTGGCCATCGTGTTTTTCAGCACCCTGGTGTATGCAACCTTCACGGGCCTGTCGATCTATGCCGGCACGGGGGTGGCATCCCCAGGCAATGCAGCGGCCTTGACCCTGGCCATCATTTCCGGTTTTTTGGTCAACCCAAGAACCGGCACGCTCACCGCCGGAGCGGGCCTGGCTGGCATTGTGCTGCTGACCGCAGCCCAGCAACTGGGCTGGATCAGCGGGTTGACCATGAGCAACCTGCCCCCGGCTGCGGCCTACATGGTGACCTATCTGGGTATTTTCGCCATCGCAGGTTGGGTGGTGCATGAGTTCAGCACACTGTTCTGGCAAGCGCTGGCTCATCTTGACCAGGCACGCCACGCCTTGCAAGACAAGGTCGAGCAACAAAGCATCACCAAGGCCAAATTGCGGGACAGCGAACAACGACTGACCGCCCTGATCGACCACACCCCCATGGCGATCCTGATTTTCGAGATTCAGGATGGCGCCCTCTTTTACGCCAACCAGCATGCCCTCATTGAGCACGAGGTCGCCACGATCGAGGAATTGTCTCGATTCACCACCCAACAAAAAGAGCCCTATACGCAATCAGACCTGATGCAAGCCATTGCCGTGACCTGCGAACACGGCCCGCATGAGCGGCAGTGGCATTCGGTGACGCGCTCAGGCCAGGAGCGCTGGTGGTCCGTCAAGCTCGACTTGTTGACGCTCAACGGCAAGCAATACGTGGCGGCTTGGGCCAAGAACATCACAGATCAGATTTCGGTGCATCAAGCCCTGATTGATGAACAGTTCCGGCTGGAAGAAAAGGTGCGTGAGCGCACGCAAGAGTTGATGGAACAGCAAAGGCAGTTGCACGTGATTCTGGATGCCCTGCCGGTGGCGTTGAGCATGAAAGACCTGGAAGGCCGCTACCAGATGTGCAACCAGGTTTTCGAGGATCTGGCGGGCCGCACGCGCACCGAGATCATGGGACGCAGCGACGGAGAACTGTTCGGGTTCTCAAAGTCCTACGCCATCAGCTACGACGATGCCGAGGTGCTGGAAAGTGGCCAAAGCAAACGCAGCGAGCAAGATATTCCGTCCGACCACGATGAGCTGAAGGACTACCTGATCACCAAGGTGCCTTTGCTCGATGGCCAACAACGCCCGCAATCTTTGCTGACCCTGGCCACAGACATCTCGGACATCAAGGCACTGCAACGCGAGTTGCGCGCAGCAACCACGGAAGCAGAGCGTCTGGCCCACATCAAGGCCGAATTTCTGGCCAATATGAGCCATGAAATTCGCACGCCGCTCAACGGTGTGCTGGGCTTGGCGCACATCGGCGCCAAGGAGCACGCCAACACCCCAGCAGCACAGGATTTGTTCAGAAAAATCTCGCGCTCCGGCCAGCACTTGCTGGGCGTGATCAATGACATTCTGGATTTTTCGAAAATCGATGCCGGCAAGATGCACATCGAGTCGAACTGCCTGAACCCGACTCAGCTGGCGGAAGAGGCCTTGAGCATGCTGAAGGAAAAGGCCGATAGCAAGGGCTTGACGTTGAACCTGCAAATTCACCGGGCGCCCAATTGGATCAACGGCGACGGGTTGCGCATTCAGCAGATTTTGATCAACCTGCTGAGCAATGCGGTGAAGTTCACCGACAAGGGGCACGTCACCCTGACGCTGACGCAGACACCTGACTCGCTGCGCTTCCAGGTCAGCGACTCAGGCATTGGCATGAGTTCGCAAATGCTGTCGCGCGTGTTCAGTCCGTTTGAGCAGGCGGACACCTCCACCACCCGCCAGTTTGGCGGCACGGGCCTGGGGCTGACCATCAGCCGCCAGTTGGCCCGACTCATGGGGGGGGACATCGAGGTGGTGAGCACAGCAGGGGTGGGCTCCACCTTCACGTTCAGGCTGCCACACCTGTCCCATGTCGACATCTCGGCCCCGGTGCCGCCCCCGATTCGCCACCTACCCCCAACCCCCTTACGGGGCTTACGCGTGCTGGCGGTGGACGACGTCGACATCAATCGGGAAGTGCTGTCGAGCATGCTGGAAAGCGAAGGGGCTGAGACCGTTCAAGCCGTACACGGGCTGGACGCACTCGCTCAGATTCAACATCACGACAAGAACTTTTTCGACGTGGTGCTGATGGACGTGCAAATGCCGGTGATGGATGGCCTGGCGGCCACAGTTCAAATCAAGTCCTTGATACCCGACCTACCGGTGATCGCGCTGACGGCGCACGCTTTGCCAGAAGAGCGCCAGCGGTGCCTGGAGGCCGGCATGGTCAGCCACCTATCCAAGCCCATTGACCCGGAGAGAATGGTGCAAGAAATTCTGGATCAAGTTCGACAAAAACCCGCGCCAACCACCATGAGCAAGCCGACACCTGCCCCAGCCCCCGCGACCCCAGCCAGCCCCCCCCATCAGGCAGCATTGCCCGCATTGGAAGGCGCAGACTTGGGGATGGCCTTGGCTCGATGTGGCGGCAAAGCCTCGGTATTGCTGAAAGTGCTGAACAAATTCAGCCAGGCACAACGCGGCTTCCAGGCCCAGTTTGCCCCGCTGGTCTCGCAAGACCTAGATCAGGCTCGAAGGACGGCACATGCCCTCAAGGGGACCGCGGCCAATCTGGGTTTCGCTGAGGTCTCGAAGCTGGCCGCAGCACTGGAGGAAGCCTGCACCGCTCAAGCCCCCTCCAACATTGATGCCGCGCTGTCGAATTTGGCCCCGATTCTGGAACAAGCCCTTGATCGACTGGATGTTTGGTTGAGCCAACAAGAAGAAGCCGCCAGCATGGCCTACAATGCGGGGTGACGGGCCTCCCCGCATGGAGGCGCGGCCAACCGGGTCAGGTCGGGAACGAAGCAGCCCTAACCGTTAGCCGCCAGTGCCGGGGTTCAGGCTCGTCACCCTTATTCAATTTGATGCCCCCTGCATCGCGGCCGGGCCCTTTCCTTGCGCGAAGGTTCGGGGCTCAACCAGGCTGCATGGCGTTCATGGCATCGATTCCCGCTCCCTCCGCTTCCCTCTCTCATGTTTCCGCCACGGTGTCGATCGACCTGGGTGACCGGAGTTACGACATCCGCATTGGCCAGGGGCTGTTGACCGACCCGGCCCAGTTTGCCGGCCTGCCCAAGTCGTCCACCGCCCTGATCGTGACCAACACGACCGTGGGGCCGCTGTACACAGCCAAGCTCAAGCAAGCGCTCAGTGCCCACCACAAAAAGGTGCTCGACGTTGAACTGCCTGACGGCGAAGCCTATAAAGATTGGCCTGCGCTGAACCAGGTGTTCACCACGCTGCTGGAATCGGCCTGCGACCGCAAGACCGTGCTGTATGCCCTGGGCGGCGGCGTGGTGGGCGACATGACCGGTTTTGCCGCCGCGTGCTACATGCGTGGCGTGCCTTTTGTGCAGGTCCCCACGACCTTGCTGGCCCAGGTCGATTCAAGCGTGGGGGGCAAAACCGCCATCAACCACCCCGCCGGCAAGAACATGATCGGGGCGTTCTACCAACCACAGCGTGTGCTGTGCGACCTCGACACCCTCGACACCCTGCCCCAGCGCGAATTGCTGGCCGGCCTGGCCGAAGTCATCAAATACGGCCCCATTGCCGATGCCGATTTTCTGAGCTGGCTGGAAGCCAACCTCGATGCCCTGCTGGCGCGCGATCGCACGGCCCTGACGCACGCCATCAAGCGATCGTGCGAAATCAAGGCTTGGGTGGTGGGGCAAGACGAAAAGGAATCCGGCCTGCGAGCCATTCTGAATTACGGCCACACCTTCGGCCACGCCATTGAGGCGGGCATGGGTTATGGCGAATGGCTGCACGGCGAAGCCGTGGGATGCGGCATGGTCATGGCCACCGACCTGTCTGCCCGCATGGGGCTGATCGACACCAGCACGTTCGAGCGCATTTACCGCCTGATCGAGCGCACCGGCCTGCCGGTGGTGGGGCCGAATCTGGGGGCCGACCGCTACATTGAGCTGATGCAGGTGGACAAGAAGGCCGAGGCGGGTGAAATTCGCTTCGTGCTGATCGGGCCCCTGGGCACGGCCACCACGCAAGCTGCGCCCGATGCGCTGGTTCGCGACGTGATCGCAGCACACACCCGCTGACCGTTCAAGAGCGCCACTGCCATGTCACAGGCTCCCAACGCGGCGCTGGCTCCATATGCCAGCCATTCGGATCAGACACGCGGGCGCAGACACACCGAAGCGCCCGCCCCCACCCGCAGCGAGTACCAGCGCGACCGCGATCGCATCGTGCACAGCACGGCGTTTCGGCGCCTGGTCTACAAGACCCAAGTCTTCCTGAACCACGAGGGTGATCTGTTTCGCACCCGACTGACCCACTCGCTGGAAGTGGCGCAACTGGGGCGATCCATCGCGCGTTCTTTGGGGCTGAACGAAGACCTGGTTGAAGCCATTGCCTTGGCCCATGACCTCGGCCACACCCCGTTCGGCCACGCGGGCCAGGATGTGCTCAACGAATGCATGAAAGAGCACAGCGGCTTCGAGCACAACCTGCAGTCCTTGCGGGTGGTCGATGAATTGGAAGAGCGCTACCTCGGCTTCAATGGCCTGAACCTCACGTTTGAGGCTCGCGAAGGGGTGCTCAAACATTGTTCCAAGCGCCATGCCGAAGAGTTGGAGCAACTCGAACCGCAAGGGGTGGGCCACCGCTTTTTGGCCGGAACCCAACCGAGCCTAGAAGCGCAGTTGTGCAATCTGGCCGACGAAATTGCCTACAACGCGCATGACATAGACGATGGCGTTCGATCGGGTTTGATCACGATGGAACAACTCGAAGCCGTGCCCCTGTTCGTGCGGTTTCGCGATGCGACCTGGCAAGAATACCCACAAGCCAAAGGCCGCCGCCTGTTGTTTGACACCATTCGCCGCATGTTGTCTCAGCAGGTGTACGACGTGATCGACGCCACTCGCGCCTTGTTAGCGGAACACCAACCTGGCACGGCCAATGAGGCACGCCTTTGCCCGCCGCTGGTTCGCTTCAGCCAGCCCATGCGAGAAGCAAGCACCGAACTGAAGCGTTTCCTGTTTCGTGAGCTATACCGGCATCCGCAAGTCAACGACACCACGGCTCGCGCCAAGCAGGTGCTGACGGAGCTGTTTGCAGCCTATGTAGATAGCCCGAACGAAATGCAGCCCGACTTCGCGCGCCGTGAAGATTTGCACCGCGCAGTGGCCGACTACATTGCCGGCATGACTGATCGCTTCGCGATGCGCGAGCACGAACGCCTGACTGGGCGCCGGGCGTTCTGAATGCCTTCGTGGTGGTGCTTTATTCGTCGATGTCATCAGGCAGACAGAAGTCGGGCCGCATGACCCGAGCGGAATTGCGCTCCTTCAGCGTGGTTTCGACCTTGGTCAACAACACACGCATGAACGCAGCTTGAGGCCGTTCGCACTCTTTCAAGGCGTCGTCCAGATAGGCGAACTGATCAACATTGAATCGATGCTCGAACCACCCCAGGTACCAGAACCAATCGGTGTAGTACAGCCATGAACGTTCATTCAGGGCTCGAACGTGGGTGGGGTCTTGCCACGCGGTCAAGGCCAACTCGAATGGCACCTCGATGAGGAACTGGCCACCTGTTTTGAGCAGGTCCAGACAGTTCTCCATCAGTCGAGGCAAGTCGGGCACATGCTCCAGCACATTGTTGGCATAGATCAGATCGACCGTACCGGGTTGCAGCACCACCGGGCCGGCTTGCGGGGTTTCAGCCCCCACAGGCCATTGCACGGTCTGCCCCAAGTCGAGCACAAGGTCAGGCTGAGCACGGTCCAAAATATCGATGTTGAACCAACCGAGCTTGTAGTCTTTGCCAGACCCCAGGTTGATGCGAACCGGTTGCCAGGGTTCGGTCGGGCGACGCTCTTGATGCCCTTGCCCGTAGCCCGCTGCAAAGGCCAGCGCATCGGCGTAGGCCTCAACGGGGTCCACTGTTTGGAAATGGTTCAACGCGGCTTCTGCTGCTTCATAGTAGGCCGGGGTGGCAAACTCGTTGGCGAAGAAGTCTTCCAGGCGATCGGGTGGCACCCAGAACACGCTGTCTTCGAATGCCACATGCGGGTTGGCCAATTCCGAACGTTCAGACACCACTGGGGTGCCCAGCGACAGGCAATGCGACACGCGCGCCTGCTCGAATCGGCTGCTGGCATAGAAGTGGGCGTTGAACACGCACTTGGCCTGTTTGATGAACTCGTCTCGCTCGGGTCCATACAGAGGCGAATCGAACAGCACGACCTTGGCACCGGTTGACTCGATGCGGCCGATCATGTCGCGACGCCGTTCATTCATGCTACCAATGAACAGCACATCGATGGGACGCTCGGCCAACGGCAGCGAGACCTCAGGCTTCAGGTACGGCGCATTGAGGAAGGGCACGATGGGCACGTCTTCAATGTAGGTGGTGTAAGCGGGCACGTTGTCGGCATCGTAGTCAACCACAGCCGAACGCGATAGCAGCTGCATGTACTCTTCGCTGACCTTGGCTCCGCCCTCGCCCAGTTGCTCCAGGTTCACGAAGATGCAGGTATAGCGCTGGGTCAAGCTGGCGTCGAAACCCAGATGCGCGCCAAAAACAAAGTTCACGGCATCGTGGCGCAAACGGTTCTTGCTCAGGCTGACCGAGGCCCCCATGCGGCGAAACTGATGGCGGAAGTAGCGCGCCTGATCCAGAAAGCCCAGAGAGTGCACATAGCCAGAAGGCTGCATGATGCACAGATTGATGTGAGGGAGCGTGCTCATGCTTGTCCTTCCTGTTCAGTGTGGGCCGCGGGCAAGGGTGCAGGCCCCAGGCCTTGATCAGATCGCTCAACCATGCGTTGCAGCAAGTCGCCCATGTCGTTGGCAAACCGGGTGCTGTCAAACAGCGGGGCGGTGTCTCTGGCAGCCAGCAGACTGTCGCGCACCTGGGTCAAACGCGCACGATCGAGCGCCAGGGCCACGGTCTTGTCTTCATACTCAGAAGCGTTGGCGCAGATCAATTCGGGCAAGCCCACCGCACTGAGCAAGCTGCCCGCCACGCGTGAGGCGAAGGTCTGCCCCATCAGACTCAAAACAGGCACGCCAGCCCATAGAGTGTCGCTGGTGGTGGTGTGTCCACCGCATGGGAAGGTATCGAGTGCGATGTCGGCCAATGCCAAGCGCTGGCGGTGCCGATGGGTTTTCTCGAAATTGGCGAAGTACAGGCGATCCAGGCTGATGCCTCGCCGCTGCGCTTCCTTGCGCAACTGCACTCGCACGGGCTCATCGGGCACCAGCAACCACAACACGCTGTTGGGCACGCGCTTGAGAATGCGGCACCAACTGTCGAACACCTCACGGGTGTATTTGTACGACTGGTTGAAGCAGCCAAATACAAAGGCGTTTTCAGGCAGGCCACATTCGGCTCGTGTGCGGGTTACATCGCGATGCCGGGTGGTGTCATTGGGCTGATAGGTCACGGGCATTTGCGCAATGTTCTCGGTGTAGTTCTCTTGCGCAGACAAGGGCGTGACGACTGGGTCGCCAATGATGTAGTCAATGAAGGGGGCGCCGCAGGTGCCTGGGTAGCCCAGCCAAGCCACTTGAATGGGAGCGGCACGGAAGGCAAAGGTGGCCAGCCGGCTGTCCAAGGTAAAGCCTTTGAGTTCGAACAGCACATCGATGCGATCCGCACGAATGGCCTCGGCCTGTTCGTGTGGCTTCATCGGGCCACATTCAATGAAGTGGTCAGCCGCAGTCACCACGCGCTTGCGCAGGTCTGATTCGTCGTCAATGCCATGCGAGTACAAGAAGATTTCAAACTTCTTGCGATCAAGCTTCTCCAGCACTTCGGCCAGCAGCATGCTGGTGGCATGGTGATGGAAGTCGCTGGAGACCATGCCCACGCGGATGCGTGCATGCGGGTCACGCTTGGGGAAGTCGATGCGAGCCATGGGCTTGACGTGCTCATAGCGACGCATGTCCCATGCGGCAGCCAGCTTCTGCAATTGCGGGTCGTCGGTGATGGAGAGCAAACAGAATGGGCTAATTGCGTCCTGACTCGCGCCATCATGCAAGCGATCAATCGTATCGGCCAGCCTGGTGCGGTCAGCATCCACGCCATCCCAATCGCAGGCCCAAGCCGAATAGTGAGGGGCATACATGGCGGCGGCAAGCAGCGTTGGCTCAAGCTCGTTCAAGATTCGGAAGCACTCAGCCGCTTCTCTGTGCTGACGCAAACGGCCCAGGCTGAAACCCATCTGTGAATAGGCCTCACGGCTGTCATGTTTGAAAATCAGGCTCGAAAGAAACTCCTGCACAGCCTCCTTGTGTTCGCCCATATCACTCAGGCAGGCGCCCATCATCAGGTGGTGTCTCGCGTCGCGCTTGACATCTACTGGCAAGGTCCGCAAAACGTCCAGTGCCTGCTGGTTCTGTCTTCGGTCTCGATACAGCTGAGCCAGCATCTGATTGGCGATCAGACTTTCAGGGTCCGCCTGCGTGGCTTTGATCGCGGCTTGAACAGCCTCATCCCAGCGCCTCGCCTTACTCAGTGCATTCGCGTAGTTGGTCCAAAACAGTGAATCTTTCGGGTTGAGCTTCACTGCCTTTTCAAACTGTAAGCACGCCGCAGCATGCTGCCCCTTGCGCGACAGGGTCACGCCTTCCTGCCATGCTTTCTCGGCCGATTGCAACTGCTTGGAGGGGGCTTTGTGTGGCTTCATACCGCTTCTTTGCACTGTATGTTGCGAGGCTGCAGACAGCATCAACGTTCTCCATCAAGTTTGAGATTCGACGTCCGAAATGCAAGCCAGACGTCCTTCTACTCGCTATTCAGAACTCTAGAAGTACTACCTGATAGAGAAGAAGGTGATAAGCAGGACGTTTCCCTCTCAGATTGCCTCACAACAAATTTACAAACTTGTCAAGCACCAGCTCTAAAGTTTGCGAGGCAATCTCCCGATAAGAGGGTTAACGAGCTAGCAAATGCGTGTTCGTGGTCCGGTTAGCCGGCCAATGGCTCAAGACAGCAGACTGTTTTGATCACAGCGGTTGACTAAACGCCGGATGCCCACCAGGCGGGCTGTATATGCCTGGTGAATGTCCGGTGATTTTGCCGGTAAGTGATCGAAGCTCAAAGGAGTTACACCATGCCCTCAGTAGTCAACACCAACCTGATCTCGCTGAACTCGCAGCGCAATCTGTCTACCTCTCAAACTGCCCTGACCACCGCCATGCAACGCCTGTCTTCTGGCTTGCGTGTGAACTCTGCCAAGGACGATGCCGCAGGTCTGGCCATCTCTGAACGCATGGGTGCCCAGGTCCGCGGCATGAACGTGGCGGTTCGTAATGCCAACGACGCCATCTCGCTGACGCAAACCGCTGAAGGCGCAATGGCCAAGGTCGGCGATTCGCTGCAGCGTATGCGTGAACTGGCTGTTCAAGCCCGTAATGCAACGAACTCCAGCAGCGACAAGGATTCGCTGGACAAGGAATTCGAACAGCTGGCGCAAGAAATCCAGCGCGTGGTCGGCGGCACCACCTTCAACGGCAAGCACGTGATCGGCTCCGACGCCGGCACGCTGACCTTCCAGATTGGCGCCAACACCAGTACCGATGACACCATCGACCTGGCTACCACCAACATGGGTTCGGCTACCGCGCTGACCAACGTGGCTGGCACCGATAACACTGGCACAGCCCGCGCCAAGATTGACAGCACTCAAGACACAACCCAACTGAAGGGGACGATCGACAACATCGACAGCGCGATTGACTTCGTCAACACACAGCGCGCCACGATGGGTGCCGCACAAAACCGCTTCGATGCTGTGATCTCCAACCTGCAGGTCTCGGTCGAAAACCAGAACGCCGCCCGCAGCCGCATCACCGACGCCGACTTCGCAACAGAAACTGCGAACCTGTCGCGTGCTCAGATCCTGCAACAGGCTGGCAATGCCATGATCGCCCAGGCCAACCAACTGCCTCAGCAAGTGCTGCGCCTGCTGCAGTAAACCCGCCCGGATCAGACCGACTTCGGCCGGTCTGCCCCCCAAAGCCTCGCCTCGGCGGGGCTTTTTCATTGCCAGATCAGATTTGAGGGTCGTTTCAGGCCTTTATTGCATTTTTGGACTTCAAACACGCCGCCGAAAATCCATCCAACAGGTTTCACCAAAAAAGGACCTGTGGTCCGGCTCAGGGTCGGGTGTTGTAGCAAACGCCGTCTGACGCTTCCTGCCGGGAGTCACCGGCTTCTTGTGGAGTGTTCGAAATGCCTCAAACCATCAACACCAATCTGGTTTCGCTCAATGCGCAGCGCAACCTGAACATGTCTCAGTCCTCCATGGCGGTGGCCATGCAGCGCCTGTCTTCCGGCCTGCGTGTGAACTCGGCCAAGGACGACGCTGCAGGCTTGGCCATCGCAGAACGCATGAATGCCCAGGTTCGCGGCATGAATGTGGCAGCGCGCAACGCCAACGACGGCATCTCGCTGGCACAGGTTGCAGAAGGCGCACTGAGCAAGATTGGTGACTCGCTGCAACGTATGCGTGAACTGGCTGTGCAAGCCCGTAACGCCAGCAACTCGCAAAGCGACAAAGACTCGCTGGACAAGGAATTTGGCGAACTCGCCAAGGAAATCCAGCGCGTGATCGGTGGCACCACCTTCAACGGCAAGCACATCATCGGCTCCGATGCTGGCACGCTGACCTTCCAGATTGGCGCCAACACCAGCACCGACGACACCATCGACGTGGGCACCACCAACATGGGCTCCGCCACCGAGGTGATCGCCGTGGCAGGCACCGACAACACCGGCTTGGGTCGTGGCGTCATTGACAGCACCTCAGACACCACCACCATCAAGGCCGTGATCGACAACATCGACACCGCGCTGAATTTCATCAACGACACCCGTGCGACCTACGGTGCCACGCAGTCTCGTTTCGACGCCATCATCTCGAACCTGCAAGTTTCGGCTGAAAACCAGACCGCAGCCCGCAGCCGGATCATGGACGCCGACTTCGCTGCAGAAACCGCCGCACTGTCTCGCTCGCAGATCCTGCAACAAGCCGGTAATGCGATGGTGGCGCAAGCCAACCAGTTGCCACAACAAGTTCTGAAGCTGCTGGGCGGTTAATGGCCCCAGCGACGCATCAGCAATCGGTTTCCCCCCTCAAGGTATTTGTCAGACAACCGATAAGACTGAAGTCCACTCATGGACCGGTCCGCCTGATCTCGTCGTACGGACGTCCCTGAACCCTTCCGGAGCACTGCGATGGCCTCGATCACTTCCAGCACATCCACTCCGACGCTCTCCTCCCTGGGCGTTGGCAGTGGGCTTGACGCCGAATCGATCGTCACCAAGCTGGTCGCGCTTGAGCGACAACCCATCGACAAGCTTCAGACCCAAGCCAGCACGATCCAAAGCAAAATTTCTGCATTTGGAAAAATTCAGTCCGCCGTGTCGTCGCTACGCGATGCCGCAGCCAAGCTGACCAGCCCCGACCTTTGGGCCAGCACCGTCGCCACATCGGCGGACAGCTCCGTAGCCTTCAGCACCACAACGGGTGCGGCGCCCGGCAATTACAACGTGTCGGTCAGCTCATTGGCTGCCGGCCAGTCCGTGCTGTCCAACACCGTCTTGAGCGCGCCCTCCAGCACACTCGGCTCCGGCACACTGACATTCGAAGTCGGTTCCTGGTCTGGTTCGACCTTCACTGGCAAGACAGGCGCTACCGCCGTCAATGTGGCCATTGATGCTGCCGACTCCCTCGAAACCATTCGCGACAAGATCAACAACGCCAACGCCGGGGTCAAAGCCACCATCATCAACGATGCCAGTGGCGCTCGCTTGGTCATGAACTCGGCCAGCACCGGCCTGAACAACGGCTTTCGTGTCACCGCGGCCGACAGCGACGGCGTCAATGACGACGCCAGCGGCTTGTCTGCCCTGTCGTTCACCGATCCCACAGCCACTGGCGGTGCAACCACACAAACTCAAGCCGCCTCCAATGCCGCAGCCAAAATCAATGGCGTCGACATCAGCTCCGACACCAACACATTCAGCAACGTCCTCACCGGCATCACCGTCACCGTGAACAAAATCACGGCCGCGCCTGTGGGCGTCACCGTCGCGCAAGACAACGACACCATCACCAAGGCCATCACCGACTTCGCCAACGCCTACTCATCGCTCGACTCCGTACTCAAAAACAACACCAAGTACGACGAAAGCACCAAAAAGGGCGCCATTTTGCAAGGCGACGGTACGGCGCTGAACCTGATCAATCAGTTCCGCTCAATGTTGGCTTCCAACACGTCGGCATCGAGCGTGTTCGCCTCGCTGTCGTCAGCTGGACTGGAAACTCAATCGGGCGGCGCCTTGACCGTCAACAGCACCAAGCTGAAGTCCGCTCTCGGCAACCTGGCGGAGCTGAAAAAGCTCTTCTCTGCCACCGACCTGAGCGGTGGCGGCGCCGACGGCATGGCCACCAAATTCCGCAAGTTGACTGACACCCTGTTGGGCATCGAAGGCGCTCTCACCACCCGAACTGCCGGGTTAAACACCGCCGTCAACAACAACCAGAAGCGGCAGGATGCGCTGGAAACTCGCTCCGCCCTCTATGAAAAGCGCTTGCGTGCCCAATACTCGGCGCTCGACAAAGCCATGGCGTCGATCAGCACGCAAAGTGGCTACGTCACCCAGATGATCAATTCCATGAACAAGAGCAGTTCGTGAAATAGTCACCGACGCGGACTCAAGTCCGCCCCCGTCCAGCCGATAGACAGCTTGAGAAGGGTCGAGAAACGCAGAAAACGCTTCTCTTTACCCGATTGTTCGACTGTTTCAGCTCCGGCAGGACGGCACCATGGCCTCGATCGGCTCATTAGGCAAAACAGATGGCAACGACCTCAGCAAGATGGTCGTTGGCGCCGCTGTGCCTGTCCGATCCACCGCATCGACAGATGTGACAGCCACCAATCAGGATGCCTCAGCACGCATTTCCGCCACGGGCAAACTGCAAAGCACGCTGACCCACCTGACCGAAATCACACGCAAGCTCAGTCAATCGCAGGTTTGGCAAGCCTCGCGTGCGCAATCCAGCAACCCCGAAGTGCTCGATGCGACCACGCAGGCCGCAGAACCCAACCAAGCCATCGACGTGCAAGTCGATCAGCTCGCGTCAGCTCAAACCACCATCGCCGCCATGTATTCGCCCATGGGCACCACCATCGGCCTGGGCACCCTGAACATCGAGGTAGGCAACTGGAACAGCTCTTTCAGCTCGTTCACCACCAACCCCAACTGGCCAAAAGCCCGCGTCATGACAGGCCCTGGCGACCCCACCATTGAACGCCTGCGCGACAAAATCAACGGCGCCGGCATGGGGGTCATCGCCAACGTCATCAGCGACTCCACTGGCACTTACCTCATCCTGAAGGCCTCCGCCACCGGCGGCCAGAACGGCTTCCGTGTCACGGTCGAGCCTGACGCCGCCACATCCGGCGCCCCGGCCGAATTGCTCAACCGTCTGGCCTTCAACCCGCCAGAAAACCCTCAAGGCATGGCCTTACAACAAGCCGGTCAAGACGCACAACTGCGAGTCAATGGCCAAGCCATCAGCTCACCAAGCAACTTCGTCGAAGACATTGCTCCCGGTGTCGACGCCACACTCAAGCAAGCCAGCAGCACACCGGTCCGGGTCACGGTCAAGCACGACCCCGCCGAAGCCCAGACGCTGGTGGAAGACTTTGTGCAGACCTATAACGATCTGCAAGGACAACTGAGCCCAAACAGCCAGGCCAACCCCACCACCCTGCGAGCCGCACAAGCCACCCAAAGCAGCATTCAGGAACACATGCGCCAGGAAGGTGCCCCATTCAAGCAAGAAATGGCGCAACTGGGGCTCAGCATGAAAGACAACGGCCAACTCGACCTGAACCGGGCCCAATTAACTCAGCAACTGGCGCAGCAGACAACGCCCCCCAGCAGCCTTGCCACACTGTTGAAATCCTGGGACCAGGCCGGCAGCCCCCAGCCTGCCACCGAGGCCCCGTCGCCTTCGAGCACCGCAGCATCTGATTGGTCTAACACCAGCCCATTGTTCCGGCAAGCCCTTTTGGGTCAATACACCAACAACATGTACGCCGAAGACCTCCACTGAAACGTGCGTTTTCCGGCTTTCTAAAAAGCCACAGAGGTTCAAGCTACCGGGGTGGTTGCCGATAACAAAAACAACGCTGTGATCAGCACCAACCCCGAGAGACACCCAGATGTACGCCACCGCAACAGGCCACTCGCCCAGCATGTTCAGTGCACGCAACATGAGCAGCGTCTACCACCAGGTGGGCGTTCAAACCGGCATCAATGGCGCGACCCCTCACCAGTTGGTCGTGATGCTCTTCAATGGCTTTCTCGACAGCATTGGCAAGGCGCGCGCCGCCATGGCCAATGGCCAGGTGGAGATCAAATGCGAAGCCATCACCAAATGCGTGCGCATTGTCGACGAAGGTCTGAAGGCGAGCTTGAACCTGCAAGAAGGTGGCCAACTCGCACACCAGTTGCACGACCTGTACGGCTACATCACCAAACGCCTCACCCAAGCCAATTTGCACAACGACCCTGCTGCACTTGAAGAATGCGTACGCCTGCTGACCCCGATTCGCGAAGCCTGGATGGCCATGGCCCCTACAGCCGACAACACCCCTCGCAACACCCTGGAGGTGCAAGCATGAACGCGCCAGAACTGCTGACCGCTCCCGACGAAGACCTCCGCGACGACAGCCTGCTGAGCTTTTACGAAGCCATCGAAACCGCCAGCCACAACATGCTGGACGCGGCACGCTCAGGCGACTGGGACACCGTCGTCAAACTCGAAGGTGCTTGCGCGGTGCTGATTGCCCGCCTCAAGCATGCTGCGCAAGACCGCGCCTTGGGCGCCGATGAACTGGCCCTGAAGTCGCGCATCATGCACCGCATCCTGGCCAACGACGCCGAAGTCCGCAACCTGGCCGAACCCTGGATTCAGGACCTCAGCCGCATGGTTGGCGGCTCGACCGACCCACGTCAAATGCACTGAACCAACGGAGCCCGCCTTGTCTGCTGTCAAAGGCTCCCATGCGAACCTGGATGACTACCGCATCACCTCCGCGGTGGAAATCCAGGCTTTGCTCAAGCAACTGCTTGAATCCAATACCCTGGTCACGCTCAGTGGCCCGCAGGGCGCCAACCACACCACCTTGCTGCTGACCGTCGATGCCAGCCGTGGCGTCGTGTGCTTCAGCGCCGAAGCCGACGACCCCAGCCTGACTTCACTGCTCGAATCAGATGAAGTCGTGGCCACGGCCTATCTCGACAGCATCAAAGTGCAGTTCGACATCGAAGGCCTGGTCCTCGTTCACGGCGGACGGAACAGTGCGCTGAACGCCGAATACCCCAAGACCGTCTACCGCTTCCAACGTCGAGACGCCTTCCGGGTCAAGCCCTTCAGTTCGCACAGCCCCCAGGCCCAATTCCGCCATCCTGGCATGTCAGACATGCCCCTGACGCTTCGCATCCTCGACGTCAGCCTGGGCGGCATGGCCCTGTTCCTGCCTGAATCCATCCCCATGATCGAAGCCGGAAGCAAAATCGGGCGCTGCATCGTCGATCTGGATGGCGACACCCGCATCGAAGCCGGCATGGCCATTCACCATGTCACGGTGCTGCACCCCGAATACCACGGCGCTCGATTGGGATGTGAATTCTTCGGTATGGACGGCGGCACCATGCGCACGCTCCAGCACTACATCAACCAGACGCAAAAGCGGCGCTCGGCCTTGTCCTCGGACAAAACCTGACGATTCCTTCACTCCGAGCTCTTCGCAGGGGTGCGGTCGCTGATAGCATCGGCGCATGACTGCACCTGCTTCTTCCCCCGCTTCCCCCTGGGTCATCGCCACCCGCGAAAGCCGCTTGGCCCTTTGGCAGGCCCATCACGTTCAGGCACTCCTGCAGGACCAATTCCAACGCGAGGTCCGTCTGCTGGGTATGACCACGCGCGGCGACCAGATCCTCGACCGGTCCCTGTCCAAAGTGGGCGGCAAAGGCCTCTTCGTCAAGGAACTCGAAGTCGCGCTCGAAGAACGGCGGGCTGATCTGGCCGTCCACTCCCTGAAAGACGTTCCCATGGACCTGCCCGAAGGCTTTGCCCTGGCCGCCATTCTGGAACGCGAAGACCCCCGCGACGCCTTCGTCTCCAACCGCTACGCCCAATTCACTGACCTGCCCGAAGGCGCCGTCGTGGGCACATCCAGCCTGCGTCGCCTGTCTCAACTGCGCGCATTGCGCCCTGACCTGAAAATCGAGCCCCTGCGAGGCAACCTCGACACCCGCCTGCGCAAACTCGACGACGGCGAATACGACGCCATCATCCTCGCCGCAGCCGGCCTCAAGCGCCTCGGCCTGGGCGAACGCATCCGTCACGCCATCGAACCCGACGTCATGCTGCCTGCGGCAGGGCAAGGAGCCCTCGGCCTGGAAATTCGCCATGACGACAGCGAACTCAACCAAGCGCTGTCCACCCTCATCCACCGCCCCACCTGGCTGGCCACCCTGGCCGAACGCGCAGTCTCACGCGCCATGGGCGGCAGCTGCTCCATGCCACTGGCCGCCTACGCCAGCTGGAATGAAGCCGGCCAACTCACCCTGCGCGCACGCCTGGGCCACCCCCAGACAGCGCAAATCGTCGCAGCGGACGTCACATCACGCCCAGAAACGGCCGCTGACGCCGAAGCCCTCGGCCAGGCCATTGCACAACAACTCAAGCAACAAGCCGGGGCCGACTGGCTGGCCGCACTCTGAGCCCCATGCTGGCACTTGTCACCAGACCGGAGCCCCAGGCCAGCGCCTGGGCCCAGGCGCTGCGTGACGCAGGCCTGCAAGCCCAAGCCCTCCCACTGATCGGCATCACCCCGCCCGCGGATACAGCTGCCGTCGAATCCATCTGGATGCATCTGCACCAATTTCGAGCCCTGATGTTTGTCAGCCCGGCCGCCGTCGACTGGTTCTTTCGACTCCGCCCCGGGCCCGCCCGATGGCCCGAAGGCACCCTCGCGACCGCACCGGGGCCCGGAACCGCCAAAGAGCTATTGGCCCGTGGCTCAACGGTCGGTCTGACGCCTCAGCAAATCATCTCGCCCGGCGCCGACGCCCCCCAATTCGACTCCGAAACCCTATGGCCCCTGCTGGCCCCCCTTGATTGGAGCGGCCAGCGTGTCTGCATCATCAGTGGCGGCGACGGGCAAGACGCACGAGGCCGCACCTGGCTGAGCGAACAATGGCGCCAGCGTGGCGCCGCGGTTCAAACTCTGTTGACTTACCAACGCGGCCCGGCTCAATGGGCCCCTGCGCAAACCGCATTGGCCAGTCAGGCCCTGACTCAGCCCGACCAACACACCTGGCTACTCAGCAGCTCCGAAGCAATCGGTTTTTTGGCCACACTCGGCCAGCCCCTGCTCCCGACCAGCCACGGTCTCCCGTGGGCACACATGCGCATCCTGACCACCCACCCCCGCATCGCCGAACGAGCGCAAGCCATGGGCATAAGCCAGATCATTCAAACGCGACCAGACCTGAATGAAGTGGTGCAGGCACTACGTTGTCTGCCCTGAAACTCGGTGCGTCGATACAATGATTTCACCGTGAGTGACATCAGCGCCCCCCTCCCCGAAAACCGAGCACCCATCGTGGCCGCCATTTCCATGCTTGAACCCGTCGAGCCATCCCATCCAGGCTGGCAGCGCTGGGCCATCATGGCCCTTGGCTTAGTCTGCGCCGGAGCCATCTGGACCGCCTGGAACGCCCAGCAACGCGTCAAAAGCATCGAACAAGAGCTGGTCAAACGGCAACAAGACAGCCAAGGCCAAGCCGCCGAAGCACGTGTCCTGGCCAAACAAGCGCAAGAGTTGTCTCGTGAAGCAGGCGCGCGCACCACACTGCTCGAAACCCGCTTGTCAGAGGTCGCCCTTCAACGTAGTCAAGTTGAAGACCTCATCAAATCTCTGAGCCAGTCACGCGATGAAAACCTGGTGGTCGACATTGACTCCACCTTGCGCGTAGCCATTCAGCAATCGGCCCTGACTGGCAGTGCCGACCCCCTCATGAACGCCCTGCAATCGGCCGACGACCGCATTGCTCGCACCAAGCAACCTAGGCTGAACCCCATTCGCCGCGCCGTGGCCAAAGACCTGGATCGCTTGCGCAGTACCCGCGTGGCTGACCTTGGCGCACTCACCATCCGACTCGACGAAGCCATTCGGCTGGCTGACGAAGCCCCGCTTTTGAACCAGGCGCCCGGCTCATCCCGTTCAGCTACCCCCCTGACGACCCAACTCCCAGCTCCCAGCACAGCAAGCAGCACCCGCCCACCCGCAGACTTCACGTCGACAGCAGGCGATGCCGCCACCGAATGGCGTCAACAGGCCTGGGGCTGGCTCCACCGCACCTTCAATAGCGTCTGGACCGAAACCAAGGCGCTGGTTCGCGTCACCCGCATCGCCAGGCCAGAAGGCATGCTCATTTCACCGGAGCAAGGTTTCTTCCTTCGTGAAAACCTCAAACTTCGCCTGCTCAACGCCCGCCTGGCGCTGCTGAGCCGTCAAACCGCCTCGGCCGTCGCAGACATTGAAACTGCCCAAGCTGCACTGACACGCTACTTCGACACCGACAGCCGCAAGACGCAACTGCTGCAAAGCACGCTCAAAGACATTGCCAGCCAAAGTCCTCAGACTTTGATCCCCCGCCCAGATGACACCCTCGCAGCACTCGCTGCCGTGTCTGGATCCAGCCGCTGACCAGGAGCCTGCATGCGATCCATCGTCTGGCTACTGCTGCTTTCGGTTGCCGCCGTCGTCACCGCCACCGCCTTGGGCAGCAACGACGGACTCGTCACCCTGTACTGGCTGGGTTGGCGGGCTGACCTATCCCTGAACTTCTTCTTGCTGGCGCTGGTCCTGATCTTTCTGGCCATCCACTCGCTCATTCAAGGCCTCGACAGCCTGCTGGCGCTGCCCGAACGCGCCAAACGCTGGCGCCTGGCCAACCGAGAGCGTCTGGCCCAAACCGCCTTGCGCGAAGCTTTGGGCCTCTACCTGGCTGGTCGCTACACCCGTTCGCACAAAGCTGCGCAACGGGCCGTGGCCATACAGGCCGACACACCCGGCATCGAACTCGACGCCGAATTCAGCGCCCTCGCCCACCTGCTCTCCGCAGGCAGCCTGCATCGACTCCAAGACCGATCGCACCGCGACGAACACCTGCAGCGCGCGCTGGAACTCTCCCAACTGACGCGCAAGCCTCGCGTCACGGAAGAAGGCGCTCGGCTGCTGATGGCCGAATGCGCACTTGGCGACAACGATGCCAGCCGCGCCCTGAAAGATTTGGCCGAGTTGCCACCAGGCGTCGCCCGCCGTACCCAAGCGCTGCGCCTCAAGCTGCAGGCCACGCGCTTGAAACGGCAGCCCATGGAAGCCCTCAAAACCGCGCGCCTTCTGGCCAAGCACCAAGGCTTCACCAACACGGCAGCAGAAGGCCTGCTGCGCACCTTGGCCACCGAAACCCTGTTCACAGCGCGCGATGCCGACCAACTGCGGCTCACATGGGCTCAACTCGACGCAGTCGATCGCAACGACCCCTTGGTCGTATCCAGTGCGGTGACCCGCCTGGCCCAGCTAGGTGCGCCAAACGAAGCTCGCCAGTGGCTGGCTCCACTGTGGGGACGCATCCCCCAACTGCAGCCCGATGCGGTCGATTCTCTGGCCAAGGCCCTGAGCCAGTCGCTCCTGGGGCTGGAACCCGAATGGCTCCCCCGGCTCGATGCTGCCACCCAAACCGCACTGCGCCACCCCGGTCTGGCCCTGGCTCTCGGCTTGGCTCTGGCCGAACGCCAACTATGGGGCAAAGCCCGCAGCATGCTGTTGTCAGCCGCCAATGACCTCGACCTCGACCTTGAGCGCCGCCGCCTGGCCTGGGCCAAACTCGGGCAACTCGCCGAACGAGAACAACGCACCGACGAGGCGGCCCGCTTCTTCCGGCTGGCGGCCCTGGCTCAAGTCGAATGACAACACCCACTGATTGCACCCAACACGATCAATTCGATATTTACAAGCTCGTGAAAACCATGCTATAGTCTCACTTCTCGGCGGCTGTAGCTCAGTTGGATAGAGTACTTGGCTACGAACCAAGGGGTCGTGGGT
>CAYVOP010000011.1:0-39542 GCA_964453105.1 uncultured Aquabacterium sp.
CGCGCCTTGGTCTGGGCCTCGACCTGTTGCGTGTGCATGTTGGCCAGGAGATCAACATACCAGTCGCGGAAACCGTTGGCCTGCTTTGGATTGAGGCCGTTCTTGTGAGCGGCTTCCTTGAAGGCCTTTTCAAGGTTTTCATCGTAGGTGAAGCCTTCCGGCAGGCCTTCTTTCTTGGCGAACTCGTAGCCTGTCGGGTCTTTTGGACGACCAGCAGCATTGTACCAATTCTCCCAATCGGCTTCTGCCTTGGGGATCGGAATTTTCTCGTAGCCGATCATGCGCTGGGCATTGAAGCCGCTCTTGATGGCAGCTTCAGCCGACGTGTACTTGTCGGCTATGGCTTTGAAGTCGGGGTTGTCTGCGATGCCTGGGATAGCGGAATACCAGGGTTGTCCTCCTGCACCGCTTCCACCAGCGCCTCCATCACCGCTCCCACTTCCAGCAGCGCCACCACTCCCGCCACCGCTACCACCATCAGGCTTGCCGCCATCGCCAGCACCGGAACCAGCGGCCCCACCACCTCCACCATCTGCATTGCGGAACATCTCCTGCCAGAAAAGTTTCAATTCAGCCTCCTTTAAAATTTTGAGCCAAGGGCACCGGCAGCTTCGCGCACGGTGTCACCCCAATGTTTCTTGTCGAACGCAACAAACGATCCAATGTGAAGAGCCAAGGCTCTTGCGCCTTCTTTCCGGGCTGCACTGAGCGGGTCAGTATCCAGGATTGGATTGAAGACGTCCGCCTTGGACATGATGTCGGCAAGGACGCGCCGACCTTCAGGCGTGCCCTCGAATACCGATTTGTAATCACTTGATCGCGCGACGTTGTCGTAGCGCGTTTTCTTTCCAGCCTCTGCCATATCAGTTCCTCAGTTGGCCCCCTTGCGACATCTCCGCCAGCGCCGCCTGAGCGCCGCTGATGTCGGCGCCCTGCGCATTGGCAGCAGACAAATCCTTGACGGCGCCCGCGCCCTTCTTGGCCGTGTCAGCCATGGAGTTGGCTGCCATCGCCTGCTGCGCGGCGGCCTGTTCCTGCTTGCGCTCGGCCTCGCGCTGTTCGCGCTCGTCCTTGGTGCGGATCAGGTCCGGGTCGACGTTGAAGCGTTCGGCCAGCCATGGCGTCACGTTCTCGATCTTCAGCGGCTCGATCATGACCTTGCCCTCTTCCGGCATCCGCTCCGCGAGCGGCAGCACGAACTGAAGCAACTGAGCCAAGCCTTGGGTCTCGGTCTGCTTCTGGGCCATGGCGATGGGCGACACGAACTGCACGGTGAACTGCTGCCCCTGAATTTTCTCCGGAGCGGGCGGCAGCTTCTTAGCACGATAGAGAAGCCCGAAGGTGCGAACGATGGTGGCGCCGATGAACTCGCCTTCAAGGCGTCCAATCACTGGACCAAGCAGGCGAAGACGCTCCTGCGTGCGCTGCGTCACCTCGGTCGCCGTCATGGTCGTGTCGGTGGTGAACTGAAGCATGTCCACGTAGAACGTGTTGCGGATGCGGTTGCGGATGTTCTCCATCATCTCCAACGACAGCGGGATGTTGGCATTGGTGACAAGAGGCGAAATTTCCTTGTCGCCGCGATAGTAGTTGAAGGCGCCGGGATACGTCTTGACCGGCCCGATATGCCCGTCATCCGGAATGAGAAGCGGCGGGTCCACGATCTTCTGCGCGGCCTTGATTGTCGTCTTCATCATCTCCTGAAGCATCTTGACGTCAGGCAACGCTTCCATGCCAGGGGACCGGCCCCACTCTTCGCCCGCGTTCTTGATCCAGCGCGGCACGGCATAGGGGAACTCGTGATAGCCGCTCTCTTCAAGCAGGGTCTTTTCCTTTTCGAGGATATAGCACGCCTCGAACGGAAGGTTGCCGGGGTCCAGCTTGCTGCTGTCGTACTTGCCCCTCGGCTGCACGAAGTAGATGACATAGACCTTGGTGTCCATCTGCTTCGGGTCTTTCGCCATCTTCACGATGCTGTCCGGGGCATCCTTCGGCCACAGCTTGAAGACGTTGCGGGCCGACATCTCGTAGCGATAGGCGAGCGTGTCCACGACACCCTCGTCATTTTCAGCGATGTAGATTTGCGCCAGTGGACGTGATTGGTAGAGCAGCCCGCCATTCTTGCGCAGCCCGATATACATGGCAGCCGTTCCGAAAGCGCCGAGATCGGCATAGGCTTCGTTGAAGGCCGTGGTGATGTTGCTGCCCGGAGCATACATGTGTGAGCGCATGATGCGCGTCGTGTCGGAAAGCCAGTTCTTGACTTCATCGTCGTCCATGAGGCTGGGGTCAGCCAATCCAAGGACGAACCAGCTCATGCTGGGGTTGGTTGCCATGCCATGAAGGCCGGCAGCCAGAAGGTTGAGGGACGTCAGCGCGGTGTTGTCGAACACCTTGGTCATGCGCTTTTCGCCCTGGACGGGCTTGGACGTAAAGCCGATGTTGCGTGGCGCGATGTACTCCGCCACCTCTTCAAGGTGGCTTTCAAGAACACCACGCGATGTCTTCATGCTCTCGAAACGAAGCATGATGTCGAGCGGATCGGCTGCCATGGTGGCGCTCCCTTTAAGCGCCAGAGGCGGCGGGGTTGAAGCTCGGCGGTGCGCCAGCCAGACCCTTGGTGATGTTGGTCGAGGTCAGGATGGTATTACCGGCAGCGGCCGCCATCTTCTGCTGCCTGTCGCGGAGCGCGTCCGTGTTCAGCTTGGACGTCTGGGGCGGTGCAGGCGGCTTCTCAGGTTTCGGCATCTTCATGAAGCACATGGCTGTCTCCGTTCAAAAGAGGAAAAGGATCACGACGCCCATCACCCACACACCCATCGAAAGCAGGCTCAGGAAGATGGCGGGAACCTGTCGGTCATTTGCCATCATCAGTTCCGCGAGGTAGGCGAGACCCGAAGACACCACGCACGCAGCCATCACATGCGAGTTGTCGTAGATCACGCCGCAGAAATAGAGGAAGATGATCGAGAGCGATCCGTAGAGATAGACACCAACGAAATTGCTCATCTGAAGTCTCCCCTCGATGCGCGGAACATGAAATAGTCCGCGCCATCGCTTCCATAGGCATTCAGGGTGGCCTCCTTGCGGAAGCCCAGCACACCCAGCCACCGATGCGCCTTCACATGGTCGTGCCTGCTTATCGCCTGCATCCTGTGGATGCCCAAGTGTCCAAGCAGGCTTGGACGCAACTGCCTTTTAACGAACTTGGTCAGTTCTGTCGATACCCGTGGGAACTCATCCGTGGCGTAGGCCCACGCCTCAAGGACGCCAGGGTGCAGTTCAGCCCAGCCAAGGCAGCAAACCGGCCTGTCGTCCAAGGCACAGCACAGGGCGAAGTCGCCCCGTGCAATGCTCTCGTTGACACGCTTTGCCAGAGCCAGAGGGTTCTGAAAGCCATGCGGCACCACGTTGTAGATTTCCCGCTTGTCGTCTTCCCTCATCTGCATGGCGCAGTATTCGAGATCAGCGAGTGTCGGCAGCCGCATGGAGATAGTCACGGGCGGTCGTCCTCGCCGGTTGTCGTTTCCTCGTAATGCACAAGGAACATCAGGCAGCAGGCGGCGTGCCAGAGATGGGAGTGCTTGGTCTCGTCGTCCAACTGGCCAAAGGCAAAGTTGACGTTGGTCTTCTCGCCCTTAGCACCCCACCATGTCCAGAGATGACGCATGAGGGCGCCGAAGACACGGGACCATCGCATCCCCTTTTCCCAATTCCTGTCCTCGTACTTCTTGGCGCCGAAGGTCAGGATCGTACCCAGCGCCATCATGAATTGCGGAGAGATCAGTTCGAGCCTGATCTTGTCGTAGTCATCTTTGCGTCCTTCCATGGCAGCCTCCTATGGAACGCGATAAGGATCATAGTCATCAGCACGCGAAGCACGCCGACGGTCTTCACCATAAGGGTTGAACGGGTCATAGTCACCACCCCGGTCTGCCCTTTTCCCCGTGAGACTTTCCATTGCCACAGGATAGGCGAAGGTCAGCGCCAGCGCATCGGCAAGGTCAGGCGAAGGAAGGCCGCGCTTCTTCATGTCCTCCTTCTTCTCAAGCTGGATGCGGTTGCCAGCATCATAGAAATAGGTGATGGCGGTCAGGTCGTCGGCCAGCATCTGGTTGTCTGGCAGCACGCCGACCGTCCTGATCCACTCCCTCATGGTCCACCACATCTCGGCACGAAGATTGTGGAACCGCGCGGCATCCCTTGGCTTGGACGAAGCGTTCACGTCGAAGACGTTGTAGCGAAGCTGCCTGAGGCGATCCACGACGCCGGCCCCCAGGCCGCCCACGTCCACGAACGTCGCGTCAGGCTTGAACGACGTGATCGCTTCCATGACGCGACCCACCACCTGCATCGTGTCCATCCCTGAATAAACGTTGATGTCCACGATCTTGTCGCCCTTGCGGAAGACGATGCACGTCCTGTCGTCACCAAAGCGGGCGACGTCCACGCCGACGGTGCGCACGCCATCGCCAAACCCTTGGCGCTCCTTGGCCCTCTGCACCTCGATGCCGGAGATCAACTGCGACGACGACGCCTCATCGAACGAACACTCGAACTCTCGATTGTAGTCGCCCTCCGACATTTCCTCGCGGGCCTTCTTAAGGTACTCAGGCGAAAGAATGCCGGTCTCGCTTGCCTTGTGCATGGCAGAGTACCAGACCTCGCGCTCCGACGTGGTCGCACGCCGCCAGTATTCGTAGAACCTGTCACGCCCCTTTGGCGTCCCGATGAGCGTTGCCCACCCGTCGTAATCCTGAAGACCGGGGTTGATCACCACCTCGAACAGGTCTGGCCGCATGTCCGCAATCTCGTCCAGCACGACACCGTTCCAATAGAGACCGCGAAGCTGGTCCGGGTTGTCGGCACCATAAAGCTTCAGTTCGGCGCCATTGGGATAGACGATCCGCAACTCGCTCTCGTTCACCTTGCACTTGATGCCATTCATCTTCAGCACATAGGCGCCTTCCTTGGCATACTCCCACGCGATCTGCTTGGCCTGCGAGTACAGAGGCGCGATGTAGCCAAACCGGCCCCTGGGGTACTTGCACTCCAAGGCAGACCGCTCAAGCTGGCGCACGCAGCCCACCGTCTTCCCGAAGCGCCGGTGCGCCACGATGATGGCTCTCTTCATGCCACGGGAGAGTGCTGCATGGTATGGGACCATGGCAGGGCGCGGCCTGTAGCCCAATGTGATCGTCTTGCTCATCCCCATGTCCTCGCAAATGCTGCCGCGATCCCCGGATAGGTCCGCGCACGGTTGCGCCATTGACTGGCGCTGTCTGGTTCTCGATTGTTGCCATCATCCGTCTGGTTGCCCCAACGGCGCAAGCCGTTCACGATCCTTGGAGAGACATAGGCGCCCTTCCTGACCTTGGGCAGGCCACTACTCAGCCAGAGACACGTCGCCTTGGACGCATCATGTCCAAACCAGTAGGGCTGAAGCACCTGATCAGGCTTCCGGATGAATGTCGAGATCGCCCCTGGCGGGTTCTCGATCACATGAGGAAATGGCAGGGCCATCAGCTTTCTGACCTCTGCCAGAGAATGCTCCTGCATCCTGCGGCGGGCGGCGCCAACGAGCGTGCCCTCTTTCACCTTCTGGTGATGGGGGCCGTCCTTCAAGGCCCACTGGCCGCTTCGGCAAAGGTACGTGCATTCCGGATGGAAGATGCCAAACTCCCAGCGCACGGCTGCCAGTGCCTCCCATATGTCGCATTGCATGTGGAACGACGAGCCGTCTTCCGCCGGGAGAAGATCACAGGACCATGCGTCGTGACCAAGAGCGCGGAACGCCTCGCGCACCATTCCGCTGGTCTCGTATCCGACGATGATCTTCATGCTGGGGGTCCTCCCGGTTGGTGAGTAGGGTTGTATTCCTAAGGTTTAATTTTGATCGAAAAAATGGGTGTGGGGTGTGCCCTCCCAACGGCGTAGGCCCTCAGGGCGGGGGTACACCCCCTCGGCCATCGCATCGTGCCCGCGATTTTTCGCCCGATCATTTCGCCCTTGGACGGCCAACCCGACGACGTCATGTTGATCAGTACACTGACAATCATCATGTGTTGCCTTTATCGCCATCGTTATGTGGTGACACTGGCGTCACGTCCAAGGCTTGGTCGCTTGGATGACTACCTGGCGCGTTACCTGGCGACTTGGTCACCTTAACGTCGAGTATCTTGGCCGCCATTGGATTGGCTGGCTTGTCTTCACCCTGCCATGAGATTGTGAGTTTACCAGCAGCGCCACCCAGCATCCCGTCAACATCCAACTTGTCTCCAAACTGGCGACGGTTAAACCTGCCCATCACCCATTGGCGCACTTCAACACGCAGCTTGGCCACTTGCACGTCATCCGGTGTTGCTTGGTCTGCGATGTCTATGATTTGGTCTGCCAATGCATAGACCGCGACCTCGCGTGCCCGAATGAGGCCATCCATAAATCGTTCACTCTCAGCCATCCGCCGAAGCATACTGTTTAAAGGCGGGTACTCACGCAACCGGGAAATCTCCCGCATGGTATAGCCCTCAGACACCAGCCCGACGATTTGGTCCTCTAAAGCTTCAGACCACACGATGACCCGTGCGACGGCCCTTTGTTTGTCATATTCCTCCAAGGTTGGCCGATCATCGAATACGTCACGATTGCGCGGCATCTTGGCCCTCACATAAGGGCGCTTGGTCGCAGCCTTGCGAATGTTGCTCTTCATAGTGGTCTAGCCACTTAGCCGATTTTTCCAGTCCACTCCATATTGACAACTTGTCCAGATTGGCTTAATGGCCAAAGGCCCTTGGACACGACGACCAAGGCAACCAAGATGGAGACTACTAAGATGACCCGTGAAACTCTCGACTTTGCCCGCTACAGCGTGAAGGACTTGCGCGAGAAGGCAACCAAGATGCGCAAGTGGCCTGAATACGCCTCTCGCATCAATGTGAACGCGGCCAGCGTGAACAGGACACAGCTTGAGGCCTTTATGTCCGAGGTGTTCTACACGAATGAGCGCTTTCACTCTTACATGGCCATGGACACTGGCCAGACCTCGCAGGACGAAGAGACGGCGCAGGAAGCAATCCACACGCCCCGCGCCTCTGGCAATTCATCTGCAAAGCCCGATGCAGCCAAGCTGGCCAACGTGCTGGCCGAGATGCTGGCCAACAGCAATCAGTCAGCACCCATTGACGCCGAACAAGTCCGCGCCATTGTGAAGCAGGAAATGGACGGCTTTGCGAAGGTGCAGATCACCATTAAGGACGCCAGCACACAGCAGACCGTGCAGCTT
Organism: uncultured Aquabacterium sp.; assembly: GCA_964453105.1. Lineage (GTDB taxonomy): Bacteria > Pseudomonadota > Gammaproteobacteria > Burkholderiales > Burkholderiaceae_C > Aquabacterium. Next base: position 7,283 of record CAYVOP010000011.1, read on the forward strand.
GAAGGCTTGCATCATCGCCAGTTTCCGACCCTCCTGAAGGCTATTCAGACCAAGGTTGGCGGCCACGGCGCAAACATTTGGATCAAAGGCCCCGCAGGATCAGGTAAGACCAAGGCAGCAGAAGAAGCAGCCAAGGCGCTTGGCCTTGAATTTGGCTTTCACGGTGCAATGAGCATGGCTCATGAGTTGGTTGGCTTTGTGGACGCCAACGGCAACTACCATGAAACCATTTTCGTGAGGCTGTTCCGTGAAGGCGGCTTGTGCTTGCTGGACGAACTCGACAGCGGCGAGAACCAAGCACTACTGGCCTTGAACGCAGCCCTTGCGAACGGCCAGATGAGCCTGCCCAACGGCAAGATGCAGACGCGCCACCCTGAATTTGTCTGTATCGGCGCAGGCAACACCAACGGCCAAGGCGCGACAGCCGAGTATGTTGGCCGCAACAAACTGGACGCGGCTTTCCTGAACCGCTTCCCGATCAAGATGGATTGGCAATATGACGAGGCCTTGGAGACTGCACTCTCTGGCAATCCGTCATGGGCTGCACACATCATGAAGGCCCGCGCCAAGGCTCAAGCCAAGGGCATTAAAGTGCTGATCACCCCGCGCCACACGCAGGCAGGGGCGGCGCTCATCGCCAACGGCTTCACCGAAAAGGAAGCCGCAGAACTGACCTATCTGGCAGATATGACCGCAGATCAGCGCAAGATGATGGAGGTTTGAACCATGGGAACGATCACCACATACACGGCCAAGGACGTCGGCGGCATCCTTTCCACGAAGCGAAAGAACGCATCATGGAAGGTGGCACGATGGGACAGCATGAGCGATGCTGCAAACGACTGGCAGAACGTTTTCAAGAGCAGGGGCAGCAGCTACACGAACCAGCCCGTGAGCAGCTTCACAGGCAACAAGGACACCGTCGGAGCCATCGCGGCCTTGACCGAAGGTGATATGTCAGCTGTGTCCAAGAGTGATGCTCTTCTGTCCAAGCTTGAAGACTTCATTCACATCACGGCGTCAAAGTTCATGATTGTCGATGACGTCGCCGGAGCCGTGCCCAACGTGCCAGCCTACCTTGCAGGACACCCCTTGACCATGCGCCGCCGCCAGCGCACCCAAAGCGAACAAGCGCCGCTCACGCTTGTTCTGGATACTTGCGTCAGCGCAGGCATCACCCCTAACCAAATCATGGAAAGAGGTGTTGCCATTCTGGCCATGGTCCGCGCCCTGTCAGCCGTCCGCCCAATCGAACTCTATATTGGCTGGACACTCGGCATGTATGGAACGCGGCCCGACGGAGCGAAAGGCAGCGACTGTGCCAACTCTGGATTTGTCCGGATTGACACCGCCCCCTTGGACTTGGCCCGCTCATGCTATGCCCTCACGCATCCGTCATTCCTCAGGGTATTTGGCTTTGAATATGGCGGCAACGCCATGGACGGGAACACGCGCAGTATTCCATGGGGCTTCAATGACAGCACTCTCGTCAGACTGGCCTTGCCAGACTTGGCCAAGGTGGCATTTGGCGAGAATGCCCTCGTCATTCCCGGAATGCACTTTGAGGACAAGAGCAAGAACGACCCGCTTGTCTGGCTCTTTGCCTATCTGAAGGCTTTCGGCGGAGAAGCCTTTGCGCACCTTCCCGGAGAGGCGGCAGAGATCACCAAAGGCACGGCATAACGTTGCCTTCCCTAATGGCGCGGCAGGCCCGCGCCATTAGGATTAGGGAAGGCAATGGAGCCGACCACAAGATGGAGACTTGAACCATGGCGAAGAAGCACACGAAGAAACCCGCAGCACTCCCGCCCGACCCGGAAGGCATGAACGACGACCGCGCAGGGTGGGCAGAGACGGCCTTGCAGGCTTTCATGGCCGAGACTGGCACGGACGTTGAAGACGCCCTCAGTGACCTTCTATGCGACTTGCAGCACCTATGCGACCGCTTCCCCGCCCTTGGTGACTTTGCCACGCAGGCAGCGAGAGCGGCGCAAGCCTACGAAGAAGAAACCATGGCTTTCGAGGTGGAGGCTTAACCAATGCGAAAGGCTTTGTTGCTACTGTCCGTCTCAGGGATTGCCGTGGCCACGCTTTTGATGCTGCCACGGCTCCCCGGATGGATGGCAGGCCCCGCATGGATTGCCCTTGTCTGGCCCGCCATCTGGATCACTCACAGCGCCCTTGAGAGGGCAGAGAGGAAGCGACGACGATGACGACCCAGATCACCAAAACCTCCACCAGGAGAAACCAAGATTGGACGCGCCAGGGGAACCCTGGCGCGTTTTTTCATGACGTGCTTTTGATTGGACCCGCCTACAGGGTCTTTGACGAGCTACGCCAGATCAGGCTTGCAGCCGAACGTGACGGCGCACCAGTCCCGCCCGTATCATCAGCCCCCGGATGGGATGGGCGCAAGGCGTAAGAGCGCCAGGAAATCGGCCAAGCCTTGTCCATTGGACGACTCCCCCAAACGCGAAACCCCCGCCCACCTGCGAAGGTGGACGGGGGCACGACGGAGAAACCCAAGAATGAAGGCGTCGGTGACGAGCCGACGGGCGGACCATGGACCGCATTGTTTGAAAAGTCAACATGGTCCGCATTGTTCAAAAAGGGATTTCGTCATTGATGAAGCCCGCCATGCCTTCACCCACCGGCACCCTGACGCTCTCGACCACGGCGAGCCCGAAAACCTCCTTCGCCTTCGAGATGGTCCCTATGGCTGGGATAGCCCCTGCCAACCTCGCCATTTCCTCCACAGCCCATATCTGCACCTTCCGGGTGTCTCCATGCCCCTTGAGCCACAAGGCCAGCCAGTGAGCATCCTCGGCGCTTGGAACCACCATCCAGACCACCCCCTCCGGTCCCAGCGCCTCGGCAATGGGTGTCCGCTCCCGCATTGTGGGATGTTTTCCCTCCGTTGCCAGCGTGTCGAGGTACGTCCATGCCGTGATCATCTTCTCGGCCTCGATCTGCACGTCAGCAGGGCTGCCATGATGGACCGCATTGTTGAATTTCCGGGCTTGGCTGAGAAACTTCTCGGCCCATTCCTGGGGAACCAGGGTATGCAGCCGGCCAACCCCCCACTTGATCTCCATGTTGGCTGCGACCGCGTCCACCCTCCCGATCTGGGCCTTGATCGTGTCCCACATCGCATCGGTGAGTATCCTGCCAGCCCCGCCGCGCCCATTCGCCCCCCTGCCACTCGTCTTGTTGCCAGTCATAATCCAGCCTCCTTCATTGCTGCGATGATCTTCTCGACGCTCTGCCAGTGGCCGAACAGTCTGACGTAGGGACGCTTCCCTGTCTTCCTGTCCAAGGCTCCCGCCATCCTGCCCGGATACTTGCTGTTGAACTGCTCCATGGCTGATGGGTTCTTGGCATCCCTGAAGTGACTTTCGGGTCTGGCCTTCCAGACCAGTGCACCATCACTATCCACCATGAAACACTCATGAAGCACTTCCACGGACGGAAGGGCTGCCAAGGCTTTCTGCTCCTTGACGGCTTTCCTCACCGCTCTCTCCCTGTCTTGACGACCCCGTGCCTTGTAGCCTCCCTTCTTGGGAGGTCTCCCGTCCTTCCTTGGGCGACCCTTTGGTCTTCCTGTCGGCTTGTAGTTCCTGACCATGTGATGCGTCTCCCTGTTCTCTCTTCCACCGGCTTCAGCGTGCGGGAGTGACATTGGAGGGCGAGCCACCCGGCGAGCCTCCAATGTCACGATCCGCTGTGATGACACTCAAATCACAAAAACAGACGTGGGGGGGTAATATATGGGGGTATGGGGTAAGTACCCATACCCCCATATATGGAAGGGGGGGAGTGTCATTCCTTAAGACATTGATTGGCATAGTGTTTCTCCTTGGGTTTTGGTGAAAATGACACTCGATGACACTCAACTTTGAACGAACGTCATTTTTGTTTTATTACAATGGGTTATACTATGGTTTGGTCGATGACACTCAGTGTCATTGCGAGTGTCACTGAATGACGTTGAGTGTCATCGGGTGGTTTTGGGTTGTCCAGATCAGGGGTCTTCTTCCCCCGGCTCCCGGTCGTTGATGACCAAGGGCCAGACCAGCGTTTTGTGGTAGTCGTCCCTGATCAAGGCTCTGGTCAGCGGGTCAGCCCCTGTAGTCATGGCCTCAAGCAGGGTTATTTTCTGGCCTTTCTGAATGGGCCACGTCGAGACGCGGCCTGTGCCAACCGACTTGTAGAAGATGCCCCAATCCGTCAGGATCAGGCCCTCAGGGGCCTGTTCCACCGGGACAGGCCCCTTTGTGGCATAGACGTTCAGGTTTAGCCTATCCCATTGTTTTGGTTTGTCGATCGCTTTTGTCATGGTCGTTCTCCATCTTCTCAGGCGTCGTCTTCGTTGGTTTCCCGGCCCTCGTGACGCCGGTCTTCTCTTCGTGGTAGATGCGGGCGGCTGTCCCCTTGCCTGTGCCCATCCGGGCCGCAATCGTCGGGAAGTCCATCCCGTGCACGTCTCTCAGGGTGACGATCTTCTGCCGGTCCTCGGCATCCAAGGGCCGGCCCTTGCCCCAACCAGGGAAGCTACCCATCAGCCGGCCCTCCCCTGGGCCCCCTGGTGTCTTTGCTGGCGCTTGTCCAACCACCTCTGGATATGCCTCTTGGCGCCCTTGGAGAGGCCGCTGGCCGGCTTTCTTTCCGGGGGAGGGGAAGATGCCCTCATGGCCATGAAAGCCTCTGCCTGATGCCTGTGATCGCATCTGGCAAGGATCGTCAGGCCCTCGACCACTTGGTACTCCGTCCACTCGATATAGCCTTGGGCCTCCTTCTGGTAGCCCCGGCGGACGCGCTCCCTGATCTTCATGGTCATGTCGTCTTCTCCATCTTCCTTCTTGGTTCACTGTTGTCCTTCTGCCTTGTAGCCTCGCGCCTTGGCGGTTCGACCGACGACCACGTCCTCATCCCTGATGAGTTGGTGGATCGCTTCCCCGATCTCGGCGCGATTGTAGCCATGAAGCCCCAAGGACTTTTCGAGGGCTTCATGGATTTCGTGAGGATGGCCACGGCGCTCCTTGTAGGGATTGCCTTCCGTCCAAGCCTCCTTGACCTTGTCCAGCACCAGGGTCTTCAGCAGATCGATCTTCCTCTGGAAATCGTTGCCCATGTTGGCAGCGCCACCGCCCACCACCTGAAGCACGCCTTGGTTCCACATGAGATGAAGGTTCTCTTCGTCGCCCGCCGATGCGTAGTTGGATTTCATCCGTGTCAGGATGCGCATGTCAGCCGACATGCCGTCTTCCGGTCCCGGTCGCTTGAGATAGAGCCTCGACCTCACCGCATTGTTCCATCCGGTCGAACCGCTCTCGCCCGTGCCCGATGATTTTCCCGACTGGCTTGGATGTGCCAGAAGAAGCACACTCAGCTTGTCGCCTCGCGTCTGCGCCATCTTGATGAGTTGCCCTGCGACACTCTTGATGAAGTAGTTGGCCTCGAACCTGATGATCTCGTTGCCACCAAACAGATCAGCCGCCGTGTCCAAGATCACAAGTCCGGGCTTGATGCGCTGGATTTCGTCGCACAGATGCTGGAAAAAAGGACTGAGCGTTGGCTTATGGTTTCTGTCGAAGTTCACCAGGATGTTGTCATAGCCAACCCTTGGCCACAGCCAGACATCATCGAAGATGGCTGCCATCCCGCCATTGGCGGCAACAATATCGTCATGACGCCGATGGAGTTCGTCCTTGTCGTCTTCGCAGAAGGCGCCCACCACTGGCATCTTTGGCAGCTTCACGCCAAGGAAGTCTATGCCTGCTGCAATCGAGTAGGCCAACTGCTGCGCAAGAAGTGTCTTACCCACGCCACCATCGCCATAGAGCGACGTGACGGCGTTGGCTGGTATCCAGTCCTTCCAGAGCCATTCGCGCTCCGGTGCCTTGCCCTTGAGCGCCGTCGCCCTGAAAGGCTTACTCTCTTCCTCTTGGAACTGTTGCTGTGCTTGGAGTGCGAACGATGACGTCGCAGCGGCCTGCTGCTCACCGAAAGGGCCTGATGGCTTCTCCTTGGCTGCAAAGTTCTTGATGGTGCTGTCCCACGACCGCATGTGAGCGGCGACACGCTCTTTCATGGCTGTGTAGCCGCGCCCCTCGCGCTCAAGACCTTCGAACTTGGGCACGCCGGGGATGCGCGTGTCCACCCCCATGGCATAGACCTGATAAGCCGTGGCTGCGATCTCTTCCCACTTGGTTTCATGTGGCCTGATCGGACTGGCGCGATAGAGGTCCGTCACCACGGCCAAAGACACATCAGCCATGTGCTTCTGCCGTCCATCGACAAGCAAGCCAAAGGCGTTGCGTGCGCTGTCAGGTGTCGGGGTTTGGGTCCGAGCCGGTAGTGGTGCAGGCCCACCAAAAACTGGCGGCGGAGACGAAGTGGTCGTCTCTTCAAACTGTCCGGGAGCCACGCCGCTATCGACCAGCTTCTGCCAGAGCCAGTCAGGACACACTTGGATTTCGCCCTCCCATGGAGGAACAACCCACTCGTAGCGTTTCCCCTGAATGTAGTGCGGCGATGGCGGGCACATGACGAAGCCGCCTTGTCCACGAACGTCGATGCCTCCAAGCTTGGATTGGGTGTTGGCCAGCATCTTCCTGGCTTCAAGCGCAAAGTACAAATGAAAGCCGCCTGATCCCGTGATCGCCTTCCACGTTTCAATGTTCGTGTCGTGGCCCTGATCTTCAGCCTCTTCGAGCCACTTGTTGAAGGTCAGCATTCCGTCCATGCCATCCTTCACGTCAATGTCGATCATCAGAACGCCCATGGACGGCGCGACCTGAGACGCCATGCCAGTGATGATGCCCATGTAGGGCCGCGCCCTGTGGGTGCCCGTCTGATGATTGTAGAGGCTGTTGAAAATCTCGTCCGACATTCCGGAGTTGGTGAACTCTTTCCAGTGTCCAAGCGGATGCTTTTTCTTGCCGTCCTCAGACAGGAACGCTGGCACGACACACAGACCATGTTCCCGGTAGGCTTGTGCCCACTCGGACGGACCTGAAAAAGCTGATGGCTGTGTTGTCATTTTTGCCGCGACCATGATTGCTCCATTCGCTCCATTTGTAGGTTGCGAGGGAGGGGTTGCTCCATCTCCCCTCCCTCGCTTCCATCATCAGCAGTACGACAACCATTCTTGAGACTGCTGATCTTCTTGAACGTGGGCGCTCAACTCACTCCCGTCCAAGGTTCTTGAAACTGGAAAGAGCGGCGTCCTGGATATGCACGCCGCTCTTCTTCACTCAGCCGAACGCGGGTGGCGCCGAGGTCTGCTGAGTGGTCGTCGCAGCCGCAGGGGTCGCGAACGTCTGTGCGCCAGTCGGCGCAGGAGACCCCTGCACCGCATTGGCAGGAGGCGCATTCCCCGTCACGCCCGCAGGCATGGCAGCAGGACGCGGATTCCATCCGGTGATCTGCCAGACAGGCTGATAGTTCCGGGTGGTGCCGTTCTTGGACTGCGTCTCCACGATCAGCGTGTTGACCATCTTCACGATGGGAAGCTGGCCAGTCTTGGCTTCGGGCGCATTGATGAAGGCATCATGCAGCACGTTGAAGCTTTCGACCGTTGCCTTGGACGACGAGGCCATTTCATAGACCTGGGGATCGCCGGGAAGCATCACGGACAGGACGAAGCCCTGCTTGTGCTTTCCGCCCGCAGGCTTCTGAGGAAGCCCCTTGGATACGTCCTGCACCTGATAGTCAGGCGCGGCTCCCGTCGGGAAGTCGAGCCAGCCCACCTTGATGTGCTGAAGGTCCATCAGACCGACGAAGGACATGGTAATGTCCACCGCGTTCTGCTCTCCCGCTTCCTTGTTGGGGGCGCGGAAGATGCGACCGGCCCGTGCATCATACTTGATGTACGGCTTGAAGTCGCCAGAGGCTTGGGTGTTGATACCGAGAGACATGATTGGTCCCTTTCTTTCTACAAAACGCAGTCCCATCAGGGCCGGGACTGCTACGCCCATTGCAGGATGAATGCCTGCAAATTCCTATTCCGGGATCGGCTCGCCGGGGGCGGCACGCTCGATAGCGGAGCCGTCAGACGCCGCAAATCCAATGTTCATGGCTCTGACCATCGATCCCTTTTCGGCTCGCTCCATTTCAGCCATCTGCTCAAGAGCGTTGGCCATTGCTTTGCCAATGTAGCGGGATGCACGTTCGCGGAACGCAGCCGCAGCAACAGGGTCATCGCCAATGTTGTGTGGCGTCTCCGCAGAGAACAGTGCTGCAACATGCGCACACGCTTCCGTGATGGTCTGTGCGTCCAGTTGCAGGCACCCCTCAAAATGCTCGACACCCATGGCATCGCATTCAACAAGGATGGCGCGGCGCATCGCGTGGTAGATGCGCGAATAGTATTCGTCCTTGTGCTGCTGAAACCGCTCACGGTCTTTGGACGGATCGTCCTTGTTGGTGATAAAAGCCTTCATCGTCGTTCTCCATCTTCACCGAGGCCGCACTATTGCCGCCTCGCGTGTCTCGTCAGTAGCCCCAAATCTGGAAGCCCTTGTTTCGTGCGTTCGGGTCGTTCCAGTAGAAGCTATCAAAGTCAGGTGCGGTGATGTCAATGTAAAACTCCGGACTGTCGCTCATTCCGAGATAGTTTTCCATTGCGCGTGCGATCCGCACTAGGGCTTGTAGGTGGCGCTCGCCATTCTCCAACTGGTAGCAGGCCGCTTTCTTGTCGGTGGCATAAAGGATGCCGCTCGTCCAATCCCAGCCCATCGCCGCATTGTAGAGGGCGATCTGTCTGGCGTGGGTCTCTTCAATCTCGGACGAAAGGCGAAGCTGCGCCTTCAGGTCGATCACCCGCCTGTGTGCCGACCAGCCAAAGTCAATGTAGCCGACAAAGGGAAGCGGTAACTCAGGCGTCCGGTACTCGATCTTTCTTTGGACGATGTCTGGCCGGCCCCAGGCTTCCATCAGCGTCCAAGCCTGTTGGATGATGCCAGGAATGACCGCGCGCTCCTTGTCGCGCTTGGGGTCAGTGCAGAGGGCGCTCTCCTTGTCGAAGGTTTCCTCGGCCAGCTTGACGGCGTGGGTCTGTGTCTCCCCGAACTCCATCATGGCGGCAAGGCCCGCCTCCACGGCACGGCCACGAAAGGCGGCAGCGCCAACGGGCAGCTTCACGCCAATCAGCTTCTCCATGACGAAGTTACCGATGGACTTTGAGAACAGGTTCAGCGTCGATGCACTGTAATGTTCAAAGCCGAACTTGGCCGCGTTGGATGTGGTGATCGGGGGCAGGCTCATTTCGCGTCTCTTGCCTTGATCATTTCGTCGGCCATCTCGTAGGCCATCTTGGCGGCGGTACTGAACTGCGGCGCCTCTGGATGGTTAACTGTTCCCATCATCGCCATGGCTGCAAAGTAATCGCGCAAGGTCATGCCACCATGGGCAAACGTGCCCCACATCGTCTCGCCATCAACGGTCCTGCGCTGATACTTGTCGTGTGGGAATGCTGGCCCACCATCGTTCTGCTTCGTCATTCTACTTCTCCATCCAGAAATTCAACCTTCACATGGGTTCCAGAAACGCCGTCGCCATAGGACTTCTGCGTGGTCAGGACGGCGATCTGCGCATCATCCATCCAGATGATTTCGTTGCAGGCGTCCATGACCAGCTTGGCCAGATTGTCCACGTCAGGCTTGGACGTCTTGAAGATGGTCTCGGCCTTTTTCTTTTTCGACCATGACTGCGGCTGCACATATGTCGTGGTGACAGTGAGCGCCAGCGGAAGGTCGGTCGGCTTGCTGACCTGATAGTTTTTCAGCGCCTCCATGGCGAACTGCTTGATGACGCCTGTGTGGCTGCGCTGCTTCTTGGGTGTGAACCTGATCTTGCCATTGCCGCCAGAGCGGGCGAAGGCGACAGGCTCACCGGGAATGAAGAACGAAAGCATCAGACGGCGGCTCATCCCTGCATCCTCTTGGCTTCCTGTTCAAGGCGGTACTGCTTGCGCTTCCGTTGAATGTGCTGAATGTAGGGCTGCACCAGATCATCCATGGTGAGACGCCCGTTCGACATCTTCACGATGGCATCAAGATGCTCTTCGGTGATCGACCGTTCGCACTGGCGCCAGCGATAGACCAAGTCCTGACTGACGCCGAGAAGGTCGGCAAATTCTTTCACGCCAAGCTTCATCTTGTCCATCCACTTGGTCAGTGGGTGCCTGTCTGTGTACTTGTTGCGCGGAGGTGCCATGAAAAAAACTCCTTACGACCATATTGACATCTTGTCAATATCGACATAGTGTCTTTCACGTTGAGGCGCAACGCCTGACACCAAAGATGGAGAAAAGTTATGGGTTACAAATGCAACCATGGCCGCAGCTTCGATGACATCATGGATGCCGTTGACTGCGATCTGCGCGATTACATGCTCAAGACACACATGCTAACGGAAGGCCGCGCTGGCAAGAAGAAGATCACCAAATGGGAAGCCTCCCTTGGAGCAAACGGAAAGCCTCTTTTCTCTTCACTTCAGATGCTCGGCAAGGACAGTGTCAATTCCATGCCGAAAGAACTGTTCTCCATGATCATGGGACAGTCCGTGACCGACATTGCGCACCTCATTACGCACCATCCCGAAGTGATCGAGGACATGCTCAACGAAGCCAAGGCCATCCACGCCCGCCTTTCCGGCTTCAAGGCCGACGACGCCATCAAAGCCGCAGCCGCCGCCGGTAGCAAGCACACCGACTGACCAACCGGGGGAGACAGATGTGTCTCCCCCTCACTCCCTGAGAGAGTATCATGAAGATCACCAGAAGCACGGACTATCTCAAATTTGAGCGCGGCCACCCCGACGGTGTCGGTTCACAGCGGCTTTATCTCTTTCCCAATGGCTTCGGCCTCGTTGCATCGTTCACCATTGATCCGGATATGTGGACCCTGGAAATCGTGAAGAACGTCAACCTGGCATCCAAGGCTTGGATGGCGGCGACCGAAAGTGATCAGCTTCCATTCCCGCTTAAAGTCGGGATCGCATTCGAGAAAGTTCCGAAGGCCATTGAGGACTTCACCAACTGGTGCCTCAAGCAGCCGCCGGTCGAGACGAAATTTCTGGCGCCCGTCGTTGGTGACGGCGTGCCAGATCAACCGCCAATTCCTCCCGCACCTACTCCCATTGGTGCAGGCAACTTGGCCGGTGGGGCGGGGAGACCTCCCGCTTCACCGGCTTCTTCAACAACCAAGGGAAAATCCAAATGACCGTGACGATCTTTCAGAAGATGCCGCTGCCAGAAAACGCCGAGTTGCTGGTGGACGCCGCCGAGTTCTTCTTGCAGACCTTGAAGGACGCCGACCCACAGGTGCGCGCCGACAAGAAGCAATCCATGATCATGGCAGAGGCTGCGCTTCGTGGCTGTATGGACCGCGTGCGTTCAAGTCTGGTGCTGAACAAGTCCAACTAAATCCGTAGGAGGCTGCGGTGCGAACACTGGACAGGATGGCGGCGATGGTGACGATGACAGTCATGCTCTCGTCCTGTTCAGTGGACGCATTCAGGCGCTACATCGAGCGCGTGTCTCCGCACAGGTCGATATGCGTGAATGCAACTGAGATCGTTATGTCCAAGGGCTTGGACAAGATGCCAGAGTTTGTCCTGGCGAAGCCAAAACATTTTTTCGAAAGAGTTCCAAGATGACGGCTGAGACGTTGACCGGGATCATCATAGGCATGACCCTGATGGCAGCTATGTGGCTTGTCGCCCTGATCTATGGGCCGCCATACTTGGACAAGTTGAGCGACGAAGATGAAAACGATGGAGAGAACGACAATGACTGAGACAGAACTCCGGAAGCTGGCAGAGGCCGCGACGCCGGATATTGTGGACAGGCTGACTGCATCACGGAACGGGTGCGGCTCCGAAGAGTGCCTTGACTGCCGGATGCTTGCCGATGCGATTGCCGAACTCACCGCTCTCCGCGCCAAGGTGAAGTCGTTCGATCCGCAACCCATTGAAGCACTTCCTAGAGATGCTACCGTCTTGCTTTGGGTCTGCGCCGGTCCTGAAAACACGACCTATGCAGAAGATACGAAAGGGCAATGGCTGACGTTCTACATCGACGACGCCGGAACAATCTGTAACGCCGAAACATGGAAGCCCGACAACACCGTCAACAGCAGGCACTTCAAGGCGACGGCGTTTATTGACCCAACGGGCATTCCGGCGCCTCTCCGCCGCGCCGCCGAAGCCTATCAGGAGCAGGGGAAATGAGCGAGAAGATTGAAAGGTCTTGTTCTAAATGCCGTTACGACGCCTTTTCGGGATGTCGTTTCCCTGAACCTCAAGACGGAACAGAGCCGCCGTTCATGATTGCAGCAGCCATGCCAAACGATAGCGAAGGCGGCAAGAACTGCATTCAGTACAGCGCGGCCCGCCAGCCAAAGGAACCTACCCCATGACCGAATATGACCGAGGCCGCGTTGCTGGACTGGCAGAAGCCGTGAAGGTGGCGGAAGCGTATGCAGCTGGATATTCAGCGCAGATCAAGAGGCTTCAAGCTAGCCTCCCGTCGAGGGGAAGCCCTGAACGCACGGCAATTCTTGACGATATTGCGCACGATTCTGGTTTGCTGGAAACGGCTGTTGAAATTGCCAAGTCCCTCCGCGCTCTCTCCACCTCACCCGGAGAGCATGTGCTTATACCAAAGGCTGAGTTTGAAGCCTTGGTCAGAGACTACGGCAGACGCTTGAAGCCGGAAGAACGAGAGTGGTGACGGCAATATCTTGGCGAACCCGTCCGCGCCATGCTTTCAGCAAAGGATTAACCGACGCCCTCCGGTCGGACCAAACCCCTTGGAGGAAGGAGACTAAACATGAGGCCAGACATTCTGGAAGTCCTCGTTTCTTTTCAGGACGAGATTGATGCAATTATCAAAGAGAAAGGGACCGACACGTCGGAACTTGCTCTGCTTGCTCGCGTGAAGGATGCCTTCACCGATATCAGAAGCGAAATTGCCGAAGGTCGAGCGACGATCCAGCGGCTCACGCCGGCAGACGAAACCAAAAAAGGTTGAACGAAACCCTGGTGGGTCTTCGGACCCACCAACCAACGGAGACAAGCCTTGGTCAGTGCGCGACCACCACAGGAGCGATGGGATGTCATCAGGTACTTCATGATATGCAAACGGGTTGTCGAAGCGGTTGCGTGGGGATCAGTCATCGCGTGGTCACTCGGATACACCGCGCATGTCAGGACAGACAATGGATTGGATGATCACGGACGAGTGGCTGAAACTGACAGAGAAAGAGATGGAGGAACTTTATATGGCGATCCTGAAGCAGGACACGACGCACTGGACGCGGAAGAGCGCCTACGGCGTGATTGACGAGAGCAATGACGAAATGGCTAACCGCCGCGCTCAGATCGGCCCGCTCAGGATGCAGGCTGACCACAATCCGATGCTGGATGAAGTGCGCGTCACGGTCAGAAAAGATCGTGGCATGGGAATTGGCGGGCACGATCCAACGCTTGTTTGTGCGGAGCCTGAAGATGAGACACTGACCAGAGGCGAGGATGCGATCAATGCGTACTACGAGGCCAATCCGAACGGGACGCTGAAGGACGCCTTGGCGGCAGCTTACAAGGCCATGGTCAAAGATCAGCGCGTGATATGGGACGCAGTAAACCGAAGCTTCAGACAGCGCAATGGCATCTAAAAAAACCCCGCGAAAGCGGGGTTAAGTTTAAGACCAGATAGGTGTTGAGAGTTTGGTTGGTGGCTTTCTCCAAAAAGTGAAATACTCCGTGCTGGTCACGGTCCCTCTCCGGCATCCCTGCCAGAAACTCACATGCAAGTGCGCTCGTATTTGGTGATCACACCAAGGATGGCTTCCTTCCTTGGGCGGAGCAGCGACTTGCGCTCGTCGCCAGTCAGCGACTTGAATTTCACATACTCCGATTTTGTCTGTTCGCAGTAGTAGTCCTTGGTCGTCACCTTGTTCCGGGCCGACGGCTGGAAGCAGGCGACAGACACGCCAAGCAATCCCAGCAGGCAGAAATCAGCATAGAGCCTCATGGCTTCTTTCCTTCTGTTGCCTTGTCCAAGGCGTCGTCAAGGTCTTGGTCGCTCATGGCTTCGATCTCGCGGACGATCTGCTTCCCGATGCCAAGGAGTTGGCCGGTCTCAGCCAGGATGCGGGCGCTCTCTTGTGCGGCGCCTGCATCCAGTAGCTGCTTCTCTTGGACGATCTGCGACAGCTTTAAGACCAATCGCAGACCGACCTTGAGAGCAGTACCCCATGGGAACGGGATCGCCATGGATCACTTCACCATGGGCTTGTTGGGCACCTGATAGACAGCCCAGCCGGTCGCCAGACCGCCGACCGTAATCATGATCCACGACTTGATGTCGGCAGGGATTTCAAACCCTACAGCACTCTCGAAAGCGGCAATGACAACCGGGATCATGCCCGCCACCAGTGCCCCGACGAAGGCCTTTGCCCTCTGCAAAATCCAGTCTTTCATTATCGTCTTCCTTCTGTTGTGCCTGAGGTCCGTCAGGCGGCGGCGTTGGCCATAGAGAGTGCCATCTGGAACTTGGCGGCATGTCCCGCGATCAGTTCGGCCTTGTCAGTTCCGTTGATGATGCGACGGGCATTCACGTAGTCAAATCCAAGGCTGTCGTAGTCAGCCAGCTTCTTGCCGGTGAACCATCCCTCGATCATGCCGTCCACCAAAATCTTGCCAGCGATCTTCGGATTGAGCGCGAGGTCGTAGTTGGACGCCAAGGCGCCGCCGAGCGCAAGTCGTTTGTCGGCAAAGACGTAGTTGCGACGCCACGTCAGTTGGACGTAACCGCGACCGTAGGGCGCTTTCCCGGTGCTGTCGATCTTGCCGTACTTCTTGCCTTTGCCGCGTCCGTATTCGCGGATCGGCTTCATGGTCATGGCTGTCTCATGCCAGACTGTGGCCAGCATGTACGCCTGCCACTCGACGGGCAGGCCAGAGGCCGCGTCCAAGATGGCGTTGAAGCCATCGACCTGGTCCTGCGTCAGCCGGCCAAACGACTTTCTGACCTGAGTGAAGAAAACCTTCATGTCCATGGGGTAGCCTCCTGTGTTGGACCCGATGTCCATATCACATCTTCATTTGAGCGTGAAGAGGTTTGACGCCACCCGATAGGACTTGTCCGGGTAGTTGTCTGGCTTGATGCTGTAGTAGGCTTCAAGGAAGAACTGTCCGGGAGGGAGCGGGCACTTCTTGCCAGTGATCCAGTCCAGCGTGACGCCACCCTCTGGCAGTTGGTCAGCAGGATCGTAACGAGCAACGCCATCCCCCCGGCAAACCGTTACTTGGTCGGCGGCACGCTTGATCTCAACAAACCACTGTCCGATGAACGGCTTTTTGATCACCCTGTCATAGATGATTGGAATATCCTGCCCTGCGTAGCCGTCGGCCACGTTGATGCTTTGGACATAGAACCAGTCTGTGGCTGGGGCCTGCTCTTTCTGATAGTCGGAGTAGTAGCTCCAACCAATGTTGAACATGAGAGCAAGGCCGAATGCCGTGAATGTCAGACCGTGCCTGCGCAACATGACTTCCTCCTATTTCTTTGGCCAGAACGTCCAGATCGTGGCAATCGCCGCGCAGAATGCTCCGAACTTGATCACGACATTGCCGATGATGCCAAGGCTGTCGTTCAGCGCGATGGCCCTGTTCAGGAATTTGGCTTGCTCTGGTGTGAGGCGGCCTTCTGCGGCATCCTGACGAACGATCTCCAAGATGGCCTTGCCTTCCGGCGAGAGTGCTTTTTCATCGACCATTGCCGCCTTCCATTTTTCTTTTAGCTATGACCAAGGCTTGGATGATCACCACCACCAGGAGGATCAGAATAACCATCGCCAGGAATTTACCCCACCACTCTGCGTCTGCACGCACGCTATTGACCCAGAGGTCTTTCTTGAGGTGAAACCAAGACCCCGTCTCGGCATCCAGCTTGGCTTGGTCAGGCGGAGCCGGTAGCCAGCCGTCACGCTTCTCCGTGTCCTTGAAGCCGATGACCGGCCAAGAGACAGCAGCACACAACCAAGCAATAACCAGATCGAAAACCCGTTCCATTAAGGCCCCCATGATGCAGCACAGCCACCGCGACCGTTGACGGTGCCAGTCCACGAAAGAGTATAATCATCCGTCGTTGTTGTCGCCGTGTTGACGTGGCTCCACGATTGCACGGTGCGCCCGCTCTCGATGGACTGGTCGAAGTTCTTGGTGATGGTTTCCGCGCCGGTTTGAGACGCGCTGCCTGTCGAAACCGCAGTGTTGTGCGTGCCGGCGATGACAGTGAAACCGCCGTTCGTCTTGGCGAGATCGGTCAGGGTAATGCTGGCGGAAGCAGTATTATTGCCTACGCTATCAACAGGCGTCGAACTGGCCGGATAGATGGCGTAGACCGAGATGGCACACGCCGTTCCTGCTGCACCACCGTTGACCTGGATCGTGACCGATGAGCCGGAGGGAACAGCCGCGTACCAGATTTCGCAAGCGCGCGAAGAGAACTGTCCGCTGTTGACCGCAGACGTGGCCGACACACCGTTGACTGTGACGCTGGAGGTGACAGCCGAGTTGCCCATCGGGAAGACGCAGAGCACGACGACGCGCAGGCTGTGCGCAGTTCCGATGTCACAGCTATTGAAAGTGTAGTTCGTGGCGTTGGTCGTGTCGATGTAGGTGTTGCGGTACGAGGGCGCCGGCGGAGGTGAGTTCCCCTTGAACATGCCGACAGGCACCGGCATCGCCTTCAGCACGTCGATGTCCTTCTTCGTGTCGAAGTGCGGCGCTGCCAGTAGAAGGGCAGCGACAGCGACAGCGCGGAGAAGATGCTTCCTCATGTCGTGAGGTCTCCGAACAGGTAGCAGACGGTGGCGCTTTCCCACCACACGGAGATCGCAGAATACCGGCCGTTGGATTTTAGTTTTCCACCGTTGGAGTTGACCGTGACACCGCCCCCACCAGCAAAGGTAACTTGGCCCGCACCCTTTACGATGAAGTTGATCACGTCCTCTGCGGCGTGCGTAGAGGCAGACAATGTCACGGCGATGGCGGAAGCATTGGACAGCGTCACCATCTTGCCAGCATCAGCAGCGACCGTCGCATAAGTCGTTCCGGTCTGCGCGTTCTGCGCAAGTGTTGCGGCCTCCTTCTTGGCAAAGGCCGTCGTGGCGATCTGCGTGGTGTTGGTATGAGCGGCAGCCGTCGGTGCAGCGGGGGTGCCGGTGAAGGTCGGCGAGGCGAGGTTCGCCTTTGTGCTGTCCGAGTTGTGAACATGGTCGGCGCGAGCGTACTTGAGCGACGTGCCGATGGCAGCCGTGCCATTGTTGGCGGGCGTCGAAGACGAAGCTTGGCCGACCACGAAAGCAGTCGTGGCAAGCTGTGTCGTGTTTGTATCAGCCGATGCCGTCGGTGCTGCCGGGGTGCCCGTGAATGTGGGTGATGCCAAGGGAGCCAAGGCAGACAACAGCGTGCCGCCATCTTGGATGAGCTTTCCTGTCGTGCCATTGAACGTGGCGACGCGGCCAGAGACAGCGGACGCAGGACCGACGACGTCACCAGTGCTGGAGCCAGCCGGACCCGTCAGGTTGTCACGCAGCGTCCAAGCCGACGCGCCGGTCTTCTCGTAAACGTCACCATTGGCGTCGTTGAGATACCAGTCGCCAACTATGCCGAGACCGTTGGACGGCGCACCCGTGCCGGAATACCACTTTGACCCCGGAGCGCCATCTGCACCATTTGTCCCGTTCGAGCCAGCGGGGCCGGTCGCACCTGTCGGACCAGTTGCACCCGTGGCACCAGTTGCACCCGTGGCACCAGTTGCACCTGTGGCGCCGGTAAGCCCGCGCGCTCCACGTCCAAGGATCATGTAGCGGTTGTTGGTTTGGTCGAGGCCAAGCAGGATCGGAAGTCCTGCGGTCATGTCGCCGCTGGCTGTTGCCGTGCCAGAGGCATCCGTCACGACACTGATTGCGCCAATCGAATTGAGGTTGATCGTGGACGCGCCCGTGCAGTCGTTTGGCGGCGTGAAGAGAATGATCTTGGCTTGCGCATATGACGTGATCGCAGGAAACACCTTGCCTGTGTAGGTGTTGGTCCCTGCCGCGACACGAACGATGTTGATCACTTTTTCGTGCAACATCTCCTGCGCAATCATTGTCAGGATGTTGAACGCATCTTCGATTGTCTGCGGCGGGAAGCTGTCCCCTTCCTGAAGATCGGTCTCTTGGACGATGGGCGTCAGGCGCTTGATCCTGAGCTTCGTTCCGGACGCGGGCGTATAGTCACTTGGAGACGTGACGACATTCAGCGTGCCTGTGTTGCCGTCTCCGTAGGTGTTTCCGGAGGCCGAGACGATGGTGTACTGCGTGCCCTCGGTCCAGATTGTCTCGCTGCCATCTGCGGCGATGAGCGCAACGTCGAGATCGAAAAAAGGAAAGGTGACGGAGAACGAGGCTGTTGAGCCGTTCCCGTTGTACTGCACAGAACTCTGAAGGCTGTTCATTGGCATGTCGCCACCTCATCCAAGGCTTGGTTTAGCCGCAAATCACTCATCCGACAATTACTGGCCGAACAATTGCAGAAGTTCTTCCCTGTTTTGCGGGACGGCGCTTTCCTGATTGTACTCTTTCTGACGAATTGTGCGCTTCCGCTGAAGGTATCCAGGGTTGACCTGTTCCCGCAAGTCATTGATCAGCAAGACGTCCAAGACAGGGCGCAGATAGAACAGGTTCACATAAGGGGTCGTGTCCAGAGCGAAGTTGAGCATCTGGGATGCCTGCGGGTCCATGTCGCGGATCGACATGCCGATCTTCACGGCATCGGACGCGAGGCCAACGGCTGGACCTGACAGGGCCACCAGGGGATCGTGTCCAAACCTGTTGTAGCGGGAGAACAGGAAGTCGCCATAGATGCCGAGACCGCCGCCGGCCACCATGGACGCGATCAGCACCTCGCTGGCGTTCTTGGTCTTGTCATATGGCGTGTCGCCGGAGAACGGGTCGCGCGGCGGCCAGTACCCACGGAGGAAGTCCTTGGCAGCAAGGCTCATGTATCCTGCCACGGTCATTCCCGCCATCACGGCAGAAAGATGCGGTGTGTTTTTGAGGGCGCGGTCCCACTTGGTCTTTCCCTCACCGCCGATCAGTGCGCGTCCAAGGACGCGATTGGTGTAGGCAATGGGGAAGCCCTTGAACTGCATCACGTAGCGCATGGCTTCCCCGGCGAGCGTTCCGGGCCGGTATGATCCGGTCGAGACGCGCCGTGAGAAAGCGTCGCCCTCGATGATCGAGTAGGATGTTTCGTCCGAGATGTAGCCTTGCAGCTTGTTGCGAAGATCGTCCCTGCCTTGGGAGATGATCTCGGCAGCTTTCGCTTCGTATTTGGCTTCCGCCTTGGCGCGGGCTTCATCGGTCGTGTACTGGTCTGGATTGATCTTCTCACGCAGAGCATCCAACTCATCTTGGACGAGCGGGCGGATCGCATCGTCGTCAAGGTTTTCGACTGTGGTGGCTGACAGGTATTTGCGTCCGTTGATCTCGGTGGGTAGCCCCTGTCCGATGGCAGCCCAATCGGCTTCGTTGATGCTGTGCATCTCCAAGACGTGACGGAAGCGCGACGGAAGCTTGGAAAACTCCGTACCATGATGGAAGCCAAGTTGCGCCGCAATCGTTCGCACGGCAGAGCCGCGAGCCGCATCGGTCCACCCCGTCAGACCGGACAGCCTGAAGAACGTCTCGGCCCAGCGCGACGGCGTACCGGCGGCGACATCGTCTCCGAGGATGCCAGCAGAGATGTGACCGGAGAGACCGTCGAAGCTTTCGCCCAGCAGATACATGAACTCGCGTTGCTCTTGATCGGTGAGCGCCTTCACGACACCGTCGAGGTGATCGAAAATGCCCTTCCAGAAACCCCAGCCCCGGAACATCGAAGCGGCAGCAGCAGACGCCGTGTCTGATGGCAGAGCCGTGACGACAGCGCCGCCAAGCTTTGCCATGGCGATGCCAGACCTCACATTGTTGTGAACTTGCGCATCCTGATACCAGTGCGCGGCGGACATGGGCGTCGAAGCCCATCCGGTCATCTCATCGACGTGCGCCTGAAGGCCGCGTTCAAGCGCCTTGATCTCGTCCAAGATTGGCTGTTGCTTGGACGCTTCGGTGTTTTTGAGCTGTGTACGCAGCGCCTGCTTCGCCTTGTCGATGAGCCGTTGCACGGCGACATCCGGATTGGCGCCGAACTTGTCCATGGCAGCGACGACCTTCCCCATGGTGCGCTGCCGATGGAGGAAGCCAGCGATGGTCGAGCCGAAGCCATAGGTGTCGCGGTACTTGATGGCGGCTTCTGCATCCGAGAAATGCAGCACGCGCGATGCGCCAAGACGATAATGGATGCCAGATGGGCGAACGCGCTGCCCCGGCAAGTCCATGGGCTTCGGCTTCTCGCGTCCAACTCCACCGATGATGTTGGTGTGGATTTCTTTCAGGATCGCACGCATCTCGGAGACCTTCTCGATCTCAGGGAATGTCTTTTCGAGATCGAGCAGCGGCATGATGTCGTCAATCCACTTGTCAGCCGTCGCCTTTTGGATCAGCAGGTCATCGTGCGTCTGGACGCCAGTGTAACCATCCAGCTTTCCGATATTGGCTCCAAACTTGTTCGCGTCCTGGCGGGACATCTCCATGCCAGCGTACATCTCCTTGGCCAGCCACTGAGCGTCACTGTTTTTGGTGATGCCGGGAGTGCCGCCTTCACGAAGCTCGTAAAGCTCGCGGGTCACGGCATCATCGAACTCCTTGGACTTCATCAGCTTCAGGATGTGACGGCGCTCCTTGGAAACCTTATGGAAGAAGCCACCGAGATATTTTTGTTCGTAGGCAAGCTTCAGCGCATAGGCACTCGAACGCGCCCCTTTGAAACCCTCTTGGACGCCCTCGATCAGGGCGGTGATTGCCTTCTTGTAGGACGATCCCTGTGTCTTCATGTCTGCCATGAAGGCGAGGTTTCGCGCTTCCGTCTTGATGCGCTGCGCCAGCGCCTTGCGGCGGAGTGCGGCGCCGATCTTCCGGTTCACGGCATCCTTGGCAAGGATGCGTGCCACGCGGCCCTCGATGTTGTCGGTCAGGCCACGGCTTTCCAGTTCTGACCAGATTTTCTCATAGCGATTGAAAGCATCCTTGATCTCGTCGTCGGACAGGATTTGCTTGCCAGCCCGCGTGACGATCTTCTGCACTTTCTGAAAGCATGTCTGCGGGGCCTGCGGAGGTGTTGCCATGGTCAAATCCTGAAGCTTGCGCACTGATAGATTTCATCGAAGGCGTCATTATAGGCCTCGACCGCCTCCATGTTTTCGTCTTCGACCGCGAACTCACCCTTGATGCGCTCGATCTCTTCCGGCGCATAGAAGCCTTCATTCATCATGCTGTCGAGTTGGCTTTCGATGTCGGACTTCCACGTTGCCGTGTCGATCCCGTTCCGCTCGGCGTCGTCCATGAGGGCTTTCACTTCGTCGTCCGGCACCTTGGACGAAAGCTCTGCCGCCTTGGACGCTTCCTGGTACTGGAAATCATAGACAGGATCAACGTCGGCATCTTCCGGGACGTGATAGTTGGCGTTGTCGTAGCGCACCGGAAGGGACTTCCCCATCTCGGCCTCGCGCTTTGCCAGATCGTTGAAGGTCTGGAACTCATCCGACTTGAACAGTTCTGCAATCTTGGCCTTGGTGTCGAGTTGGCCGACACGACCCTGAAGCTCGGCAAGCTGGGTGGCCAGCTTCATCGCGTCGATCTTCTCTTGCGTGAAGTTGCCAGCCTTCTCCTTGAACCACTTGACCTCGCCACGGGCGGCGTCCTCGATCAGTGTCAGCACCTCGTTGGGTGAGGGGCGCGTCGGGAAGACGTCCGGAAACTCCTGCTGAAGCTTCTCGCCCCATGCGTCGAGATCACGCTCGGCGTTGGCCTTGACCAGTCCGGGAAGGGACTTGTTGGCGCCACCAAGGACGCTGTTGACGTCGCCGCCCGTGTCCTTGATCCCGCCTTCCGACCGCATCCAACCCAAGAAGGTCGGAGTCTTTGGCAGCGGACGCTCACCAGTCACGTATTCGGCAGCCAGACGGAGCGTGCCCTGAAGGATGCCATCGACCTGGTCCTGGTCGATCTTGTCCAAGTCTTTGGCCGTCACGGTCCTGGCATCGATCAGTTTACGGACCTTGTCCACGGCTTCAATGTTGCCATAGCTCGATACTTGCGTTGTGGGGATAAGCTTGCCACCTTGGCTTGGACGCATACGGGCGTTGCCACTGGCCCGCTGGAACTCAGGCGACATGGTCAAAGGCACTTCGTAGCCACGGACCTCGCCTACCAGCTTGCCGCCGATGGTGGCGTGGGTCCGCATGTTGGCGTCCCGGAGATCGCTGATCAGTTCCGACATCAGTTCCTTCTGGGTGACGCGGATTTCGCCCGTCGAGATGAAGCTGTCGATGGCCTCATTCAGGAGCGCCGTGGCACGCTGGCGGTTCTTTTCCGTCCGGAAGGCTTCCGCCACGGACTTGTCGGAAAAGGCACCGGAGATGCCCCCGAAGATGCTGCCGGCCACCGCTGAAAAGGCGATGTCGGATGCCATGGTCTGCCATGTGGTGTCGTCCCCCCAGGTGGACCGCTCACGGGCCGTCAGGGTGGACAGGATGGC
The DNA here is from genome assembly GCA_964453105.1 of uncultured Aquabacterium sp. GTDB lineage: Bacteria > Pseudomonadota > Gammaproteobacteria > Burkholderiales > Burkholderiaceae_C > Aquabacterium. The sequence goes on from CAYVOP010000011.1 coordinate 29,978, forward strand.
GGTATTCAGGGCCGCGTCGGCAGCCCCGGTCAAGGCTCGCCCAAGGACAGGCCCTACGCGGGCCACAGCGGCCCCCGTAGCGCCTTCTCCAAGGACGGGGATGTAGTTGGTCGGCTCAAGGGCGGCGCCCGCCAGCGACCCCAGAATGGCCGCCCCCGGCCTCAGGCTGGCATAGTGGTTCCGGATGGCAGAGAGGTCATGTTCCTCGGACATGACCTGAAGCCGCAGCTTGGTCATCCCCGCCTCGTACTTGATCCCGTCCCGGTAGTAGGGGGAGGCCTTCATCTCGGCCTCGTCCTGAAACAGGGTGTCGCCCTCGGCGGCCACCTCTTCAGGCGACTTGAGCCGCCAGTCCGGACGGTCGAACTTCGGGTTGTCCCAAGGGGCAGGCTCGACCGGCCCCATGTTGTCCGGGATGAGATCGGGCTGGCGCTGGGGAAGCTGGGGGTCATAGGCCAAGGGCTTGGCTCGGCCCTCCCGGAGCAGGGCACCCAGGCCAAAGCTCTTGTTGAATGCCTCCTTGCCAGACTGGCGGACGGTCTCACCAAAGGTCAGCGGCTCGTTCAAGGACTGCATCATAAAGTCCTGGCCGGTGATCACTCGAAGGTCTGGCGTGCCCCGGATCGTCATGGCAGCACCTTGTTCTTGCCCGGAAGCGGACTGAGCGGGTTGCTTCGCCAGATCGGCGGGATGGCGAGGAACGGAGACAGCCAGCTTTCGCCGGTCGTCATCGCGTCTGTGTTGCCTTGGGCCGCACCATTCACGTCGTCACGCGAGAACAGGATCGGCTTGCCGTCGGCATCCGCCACGAACTTTCCATTGTACGGATTGAAGAAGCCAAACTTGTCATCGACCGATTTGAAATATCCATTCGACATGATCAGGTTGATGGTGTTGGCGTTCTGCACGGACAGCGTGTTTTCCATCTGTGCTTTTTGAGCAGGATCGGCCACGCTTCCGGTGGCACGGGTCACTTCGTTCTTGGCCAAGGTCTCAAGGCTTGTGCGGATTGTCGGTGCGAGCGCACTAAAACCGTGCGACATCACACCCGGATCATCATCGCCCTTGAAGATCACATCGTAGTTGACGCCCGTGCGGGTCTGGCCGGTTTTTCTGACGGTCGCGCCAAAGAGATCGTCCAAGGCACCCTTGGTCGCCGTCTTCACGTCTTCGCCCTTTGCCATCCGGAGATCGATGGCGCGTTCCATGAGATCACGGTCGGCCTTCAGTTGCTCGAACGACGACACGCTGCCGCCATCGAGACCATAGGTGACGTAGCCGCGACCATTCGGAGAAAGCATCTCCTGGTTGATCATGTCGTCGCGGGCACGCTTGTCAGGCTCGGACAGCTTCACAAGCTTCTCGCTTTCCTTCTTGATCATGGCGGCATCGAACAGGCGCGCAGACGCCTGCCTGTCGCCACGCTCAAAGGCTGCGAGTGCAGAGATGGTGGAGCGCGGCAGACCAGCCTCGATCAACTGCGATGCGATCTGCTGGTTGAAGCCGTCGCTGCCGGAGCCGAACACAAGACCGCTGACTGCATCCATGCGCTTGTCAGGTGTTTCCTCCTGATCAAAAAACTTGGTGACGGCGTTCTCAGCGACACTCTTTGGCAGCAGCTTGCGCTTCTCTTCGGGCACGCCAAGCTGGGCTTGGATGTCATTCATCATCTTGTAACCGGCAGCCAGGGATTTGTCGTCAGTGCCACCACTCTGGATGTACTGGTCAAAGAACTTGTTCACCTCAGGAAACTTCTCCTGCACATAGCCAGCAATGTCGCTCTCGCGTGCTGCCAAGGTGGACTGCGCCGCCTTCTGCATTGCTTCAAGACGCACGGCGGCGTCCTTGGCGCCAGCGCCGGTCGTGACGTCTTCCTTGTACTGGTTGAGGGCAGACTTGATCTCTGCAATGGACGCCGTCCCAAACTTGGCCGCATCCTTGGCCGCACTGATGAATGCGCCGATCTTGCTGAAAAGCAACGATCCGGCTTCCTCGCCATAGACGTCGATGTAGTCCTGAAGCGTTGGCGACCAGCCGTTGTAGGTCTTGCCCAACTCAGTGACAGTCAGGACATCGTCCTGGAATGCGTCGATCTTGGCTTTCTTGGATGCGACTTCCTGCTTTTTGAACTCGGTGAACTGCCGTATCTGTTCGTTCTGTTGAGCCTCGATGCTGCGGGCGCGCTCTTTCAGGATCGGCTCTGCCGTGCTTTCGAGTGCAGCAAGACGCTTCTCATCGGCAGCGGCGCCTTCTCCCGTCGAGGCTTCAGCTTTGCGCTGTTCGAGCAACGTCATGATCTGGCCGGTGGACTTGTCGCTCAAAGCGTGTTCGTCCAAGGCAAGCTGGCGGTTCTTGATATGCTCTTTGAATGCGTCTTCGGCGTCATCACCAAGAGCCGCCGCAAAGTCTGCGATGTTCGGCTCGTTGATGTCACTCTTGCCGCCCATGCGAAGAGAACTGTAGTAGTCACTGAGGTTGCTCTGAAGCTGCGCTTTAGCTTCAGCCATCTGGGAGCGCATGGCACGCTCACCTTCTGCGGAGTAGCGGTTCCAATCGTCGTAGCTGACATAGTCCCACATGCCGCCCGTCGGTTTCTGGGTCGGCGTCGAGACATAGGAAACAGCCGTCGGCGTGTAGCTGCCGCCAAGAAGCGCGGCGGCCTTCTTTTCGTGCCCTGCCATCTGGGTCGCAACCTTGTCGGCCACAGTGCCGGGGGCGCCACCATTGTTGGCATCACTCGCGTTCACCTTAGACACATGACCGCCGTTCACGGCAGCATACATCTGCGTGCGCGTCATGCCAGGGCGGACGCCGCGATCATAAAGGTACTGAAAAACCTTATCGACCTGTTCAGCAACCGGCATCCCCTGATAGATGCGATATTGCGCCCGCTGGGGTTCGCCCCACTGGATCAGACCGCGATGCTGACCGTACTGTGTCGTCGGGCCAGCCTTCCAGTCATCGAACGTGCCGCCGGTCTCGTAAGAGATGATCGTGGCAACGTCCAAGGCGTTGAAGCCGTACTTCTCGGCGTTCTTGACGATGGCATCCTTCATGCCAGTGACTTTTTCCTTCATCCCCTTGGAGACGACAGGGACGTTCTTGGGAGCCGCAAACGTCGGGTTGAGATCGAGGAATGCTCCAGCCATTTTCTTGCCGAACAGTTCCTTGAGCTTTTCCTTCTGGTTGGCGTCCTTCACGTACTCGTTGATGCGCGGCTCGATGATCTGCTTGTAATACCCGTTATAGTCCGTGTCAGACTTGAGCGTTCCGGAGTTGATTGCACCCTGGACGGCTTCATCTGTCGTGTTGGTCACGTAGTTGACGCGCTTCTTGTCAACGTCGTTGAAGCCAGAAACGACCTGATTGCCACGGAATTTTTCAAAGACGAGATCAGCGTGCTGGCGCGTCTCTTCATCTCCAATCGTGCCACGCACCTTGTTGTAGCTGTCGAGCAGGGCCTTGTCCCGACGCTGGATGAAATCCGATCCGTCAGGCGCAGAGTTGTCGAGGTCATTCTGGTATTCGACGCTTTGCTCTGTCGTCCAACGCTCCAAGGCAACATTGGCCTTGTAGCGGTCCATGCTTTTCTGGTCCTCCTGGAACTTGGCGGCCATGCGAGAGATCGACCCGCCAAGCTGCTGCAAGGCCTCCCCTGGACCGGACAACATGCCGGACGGAGCAGACTGAAGGCGGTCGCCTTGGACACGCGCAGCAGAGACCTGATCAGAAATCGGAATAACGGCCATCAGCGCGGCCCCCCAAATCCAGAGTACCCATAAGCGGGCGTTGAATAGAGCCTCATCCCGCCAGTGAAAAGAGGAACGGGCTTGACGGATGCGGGCGAAGCGACACCCAATCCTACCGGACCAGTCGATGAGCCGCCAGAGGCAGAAGCCGGCGATCCCATGCCAGAAAGGGAGCCGATGAGGGACGACGCCGCCCCGATGATGCCGCTCATCATGGCGGCCTTCCCTTGCGCCTTGTAGAGCTTCGCCTCGTTTCGATATTTGGTCGCTTCTGACTGCCCTTGCCATATGTCGATCCCCGCAGCCTGTTCAGTCCGGAAGGACTGTTCGGTTGAAATAACCTGTGGGGTGCCGACGTCGAGGACGACACCGGATTTCGCCATGGCAGCCTGTTGCGCCCCGGCGACTTCTTCATACTGGCGGCGCGTGATGCCGCTCCTGTAGTTCCCTTCCTGTACGGCGGCCACCGCATTCATCTTGGCCACTTTGGCGTTGTAGTTTGCGACGGCTTTCTGCCCCATCGCTGAAGCGATGGAGCCAACCGCGCTGACAATTCCGCCGAGTGCCATCATGCACATGATGCGTTACCCCGAAGTGTTGATGTCGGTCACGATGCCGAGGATCGTGAGCGGATAAGGACCGTCCGTCTCGAAGTAAACAGTTCCTTCGCTGCCCCACGCAGACGGCATTTTCAATTGCTTGTCGCCAGTGAAGAGCGGCGGGCTGTCTCCAAGGACGTCGCCTGTCGTTCGATACTGGATTTCGTCCAGCTTGGATGAAGCATTGGACCCAAAGAGACCGCCGAGCGACCTGAAGAGACGTGCCACGACATGCGTTATCTTCTTTCGCTGGCCTTGCGACGATCCCATTTGGGCGCCAGCCTCAAGGTCATTGGTTTGAAGCACTGATTTGTACCTGAGGCCGACCTGGGCCTTTGTCACGGGGGTTGGCAGCGTGATCTTGCCCGCGCTGTCAACCGTGAACTCACCCATGTTGGCGCCGTCACCAAGAACCGTGACGACCTCACCCTTCAAATGCCACAAGCCGGAGATCACGGACGTCGATGAACCGCTATAGGTGATCAGGCTGTCCAGATATTTCATGTCTTCCTTGGCCGTGTCGCGCTCGATGGTGGCCATGTACTCGATGTATCGCTTCGTGCCGCCATCAATGTAACGGTTGACGACCATCCAGACCTCTTCGCCAACCTCACCGGGAACAGTCACGATGCTCTCGATGATCGGCGGAACAGTGTCGCCGGAATTGGAATACCCGCCGAGGAAATGACGATGCCACGCGACAATCTCCTGGTCGCGCTGGTACGTGACGGCAGCCATGTAGCCATCGACGCGCGGACACCACACGACGTTATCTGGTTCGGCCTGATGGGTCATGCAGGAGATGCCCGTCCCCGTGATGTGTTCGGCCCAGACCGTCAAGTCGATGGACTGGAAATTGTCAGACTGGAAATCGTAGGCCATCTCACGGATTTTGCGACCGTAGTTGTCCGGGTCGCCGTACCTCTGCACGAACAGAACCGTCGAACCAATGCGTACCGGCTCGACATTGGCGGAGCCATATTTGGTTTCGCGGGAAATCTTCACGTTCTTTGGTGTCACGGCTTCATTCAAAGACGATGACTGCATGACGTACTCGCCAGAGATCGTCCCGATCAGCAACTGCTTGCCCGGAGACATCCAGACGATGTTCTCGACCTCTTCCGACGCAATGGTGTAGTTCAAGGCTTGGTTGTCGTTGGTTCCTTCCTCGAAGTCCGTTAGGTTTCCAGAGACCGACCCCCATATGGTCTGTGGCTCGGATGCATTGGACGCGGCCATCAGGCGCTGCTCGAAGAACGTCACGATACCGGGGTAGCCGCGATAGTCAGACCATGCGCCTTCCTGCCAGAGAGCGGTCGCTGACGTGTAGATCGGGTTGGTGGTGGCGCCGCCTGTCATCGCGGAGTCAACAAAGCTTCGCGGCAGTTCCGTGTAGCCATAGCCGTCATAGACGGTTCCGCTCACCTCTGTTCCTGAGGCGTATGCTGAAATGTCAACAATGCCAAAACCCTGGTGGATAAACTTCAGGTCGGCGTAGTTGCCGGAGGTGAGGCCAGCCTGAAGAGACCTGACCGTGCCCTTTTTATGAGACGGGACGGAGTGCTTTGTCGTCGAGTCAGGAGACACGGCAGCCGTGACTTCATAAACAAGACCATTGGCCGCCCAAAGCGATCCAACCGTTGGATTATTGGCCGTCCCCCATTCGGTTTCGTACTTGCCCTGAAACGCATGATAGAGCTTGAACTTGGCTCCAACGTGGCCAGACAGGAACGTAGAAGACGACGCTTCCAGCGTGACACTTCCAACCCAATCGTTCGCCTTGATCGTGATGGTCTGGTCCGTGTTGAGCGAGCGCCACGGACCACGGACGACGGTAACATCCGAGAGTGCCCACGACAGCGCGCTGTTGCGAACAAGCTTGGCTGGCTTGTGCAAACGATGGAAGATGTAGAGAACATCAGACGACTGTGTGAAGCGGAGATCGTTGACTTCGCTGTCCGAGTAGGTTGTCGTTACCTCAAAAATCTCAGCGACAGTCCCGCCGCTGGTATATGCTCCATACCCGGACGAATTGACGCCGGACAGTTCAAAGGTGTTGGCGCCAGTGTTGACGTTGGCAACCGTGAACTCACGGTTATTCACTTCCGTCATGCCAGCAACACCGGAGATGATCACGCGGTCCCCGTTGGCATAGGTGTCAGAACCTGAGTACGTCACCACGGCAGGGTTCGCCTTGGTGATGCCAGTAATGCTCTGCGCTGCCTGGGTGACGATGCCGCCAGACGGCGTGAAGAAGCGGATCGCGTTTTCTGAGAAGGCGAGTACGTAAGCTTGCGAGGTCGAATACTGGAAGCGCACCAGCTTGATACGCTTCGTGTGATCTCGCGCTGCCGCCGTGAAGATTGTAGCAGGACGGCGACGAACGCCGCCGTAGGGCGTCACCACAAAGTTGTCGAGTTGCTTGCAGCCATTCACATACTTGGCTGTGTCCACGCGCATAGCCAGAAGCGGCGAGATTTCACCGCCGGTAAAGTTGGACTGGATTGGACGGACTTGCGCCATTAGTACCTCGCATTCAGCCAGGTATCAGCGTCGAGGCCGCGCGGCGTGCCCTCTTGGGCGTCAACGCTGCGAGCTTCGCGGACGATTTCCTTGTACCTGTCTGCAATCTTGTCGGCTCGCGTCTGACTGTCTGTGAGAGGAACGCAGATCGTGGCAGCAAGATGCGTGACCAAGGCTTGGACAAACATTGGCGAATAGGCATTGGGGTCTGTGATCTTGGCGATGTACTCGATGGCTACTTCGCCCTCATCGCTGAGAAGCACGCGCGTTGTCGTGCCAAGCTGACCTTCCGAGCGATAGTCTTCCCAGCCCGCTTCCTCCGCCATGTCGGTCTGGACGACCTTCAGAAAATCATCCGGGTATGAATAGGCATAGGCGTATCCGTAGGCAGGGGTGTCGCTGATTTGCGAAAGCTCCGCGCGGCGAATGGCAAAGTTCCACGGGTGCGCCATCAGCGTGGCGTCACGGATCGGCTCATACCAGAGATTACACTGGCGAGCGGGTTCACTGTCTTCGTTGAGGGCTGTGATGAGGAAGCTTTTGTTGCCAATCAGGGACAACGCCATATTGCAGATCGAAAGCGACGTGACGGCCACGGGTGTTCCTCCTTTGAAATCACCCCCGTCCAAGGTGGGAGGCTGACCACTTGGACGGGGGCACCTAGTTCAGGACCGACAGGGATCAGTCCTGCACATAGACGAGGTAGCCGTGGGCCACGTCGTTGTTGGCCAGAGCCACGTCCTGCGACGTGGCGCGGATCACAACGCCGCCCTTGCTCTCGAAGAGCTTGGTGCCGCCGAGGGCCTTGATCGCAGTCAAGGCGCCTTCAAAGTTGAAATAGCCGGCGGCGTCCACGTTGAGGCCGTCCACCAGACCGTCTGGATCAGCAGCAACTGCCGCGCCGTCAAGATCGGTGTAGGCATCCCAGCCAAGGTCGAGCGTGGCCGAGGCGGTCGTCCAGTCAACCCATGCGCGGCTGATGCCAAGCAGCAGGCGGACGCGGCCCGGAGGCAGCTTCACCAGAGCATGGGACGAAGGAGCCGAACCGGCACCGGACTGCGTTGTCTGGAAATAGGCGACACGCAGAACGCCGTGGAAGTCGGTTGAGTTGAGAGGGGTTGCAGGCACAGTGCTGTAAAGCTGTGTGTACTGCACGGAAAGCTGAGTGGTCATGGAGATGTCTCCTGAAGGTTAACTTGGAAGGGCGGGATCACTCCCGCCCCGTGATGTCGTCAGTCAGGATTAACCCGGACCAGCCGAAGGATCGCACTCGATATAGCCGACCTTCTTTTCTTCCATGCGGGTCGCCCCGATGCTCATGGAAGCGAAGACCTGGGTTGCATAGTTCTTGTCGGCGCGTTCGGAGATGCGGGTCTGCACATCCGATCCAAGGCCAAGGCAAATGCCATCCTGTGCCCAGAACAGAACCTTGTCATCCGAGTTGCTGTCAACACCGATGCGCTCGGTGCGGAGGAACTTGAAGCCAAGGAACGTGTCGATCTCGCCCCGGACAAGGGCGCGGATCGTGTTGTAATCGCCGGAGGTCGCGCGGCTGTCTGCCAGAAGTGAGGCAGCCTGACGAGCATTCCACGCAATGAAGCGCGGGATCATCTCGTCAACATCGTTGGCGTCGAGAACCTTCTTGGCGGCGATGAGCTTGGCCACGTTCAGGCCAAGGTCTGCGGCGGACACGCCAGAGGCTCGCACCTGGACGTCAACAATGTTGTTGCTGTCGAACGAGGTTGTCGTTCCACCAGCAACGCCAGTGTAGGCCGTGCCGTCGGCGGCGGCGATGATTGCGTCATCCATCGCGCGGCCCATGGCCATGGCAGCGGCCATCGCATAGGCAGACGCCGGGTTGATCAGCATACGAACTTCATCTTCCTTGTCGATGAGATCGGCCCAATCATAGTCGGTGAGGGACACACGCCGGCGGGCGTGTGGGGTATCCATGCGCGGGGTGTCGGCATGGCGGGACGGGCGCTGGCGGGCTTCAGTCGAACCGATCTGGTCGAAGAAAGCGTTCTTGCCGGTGATGCTCTCGACGCGCACGGCGCCACGAAGCTTCGACCCGCGCTGCTGAGACAGCATCTGCCAGTTGGCTGAATACTGCTCAACAAAGGCTGTGGTGATCTGGACGGACATTTTTGTCTCCAATGTTTGGTTGAACTTTGGAGAGGGTGTCGGGCAATGAAAAACCCGGCCTCTGAATTTTTCAATTCAGCCAACCGGGTTCTTGCGAAGTATCCGTGGGCTTCAATCGCGCCCTATGTTTTTTTGGCTTCAGTCTTGGGGCCTTCAGCCTCGACAGGAGTATCCAAGACGCACCACTCAAACAGGGCCTGCGCTTTGCGCGAGTAGTAGCCCACATCCATGTGGTTTGGCAAGTCCCCCCGGCTTGGACAAACCGCCTTGAAGCATTCAAGCCGGAACTTGGCTCGCTCCACGGCTTTCACGTCGTCGCTCATGCCTGCTTCTCCGGATACCGCTGGCTGAACAGCTTGGTCAGTTCAGCCGTCAGTCGCTTGTTGTCGGGATGCTGCGCATTGGTCAGCGCGTCGAAGTTGGCCGAGCGGAACTCGGCAATCTGCCGGTCGAGGTCTGCCACGCTCTGCCCGCCATTCTGGTTGTCGGGCATCTTGATCTTGCCCTCGCCAACCATCAGCTTGCCGATCTTGCCGAAGGTGCGGACCA